>JBELAI010000007.1:0-75695 GCA_049508975.1 Occallatibacter sp.
TGGCTCCGTTCTCGAACAGTTCCTTCTGCCAGCGGTAGAACACTGTTGGCCGCAGGCCTAGTTCTTCACACAGCTCCGAGACGGGTATTTTGTCCACAAGATGCCGCCTCAAGATGGCTACTCTTTCTTCTGGAGTGAGATGCTTCCGTTCCTTCCTCATACGTTCGCTCCGTTATCTTAACGGACGAGCGCTTTCTCCATTTCCAACTGAGGCGCGACAACACAGGGATTACTGGTCTTTGGCATTACGCCACAAAAAGAAACGACAGATCAGGCCAAGTTCCGGTTTTATCGAACGCTTTTGGAGAAAATGCGCGCGCTTCCAGGTGTGGAGGCGGCAACATTTGTCGGAAATCGGCTGGAGAGCGGATGGAGTAGTAACGATGAGCCCACGTGGATGGGGTTACTTATCCATTCAGCCAGGCGCCGCTGCGTACCAACGGATGCCGGGAGAAATTCCCCTCGCACTGCTTGCGGGACACTTCATGGGTTCGTTGCTTTACGAATTAAAGCCCGATGACAAGTTGAGCCTGGCTGCGGCGCTCGTGGGAATTGTCGGCGTGAGTCTTGCCGCCAGCTTCAATCCTGCGCGACGGGCAAGCTCAATCGATCCGGCGCGGGCCCTTCGCAGCGAGTAAGTATAGCCCCTGGAATATCAACCGATGCATTCAGGCTGAACCAGCGTCGCCTGCATCTTTCCGCCCGATGCCCTGGACCTCTTCAACCTGGGAAAGGGGAAGGGCGCGATCCCTAGTTGAGTTACTTCGCAGTGTAGGTGTAATCGTTGTAAAGCGTGACTCCACTAATAACAGAATACAAGCGTGCATAAATCTTCTCTCCGTTGGTCGGAAGCCCGTACACGGTGGTTGAAGTGCCTGTTATATGACCCGATACATAAAGGTCATAGCCTCCGGGCGCGACGGCGCTCAGGTGGAGATCGTACTGCGTGACGCCGCCCCCTGCCGACCACTTAAACAGTTCGGTGGTGGACGTCAACGTTGAACTCGGAGCCGGGGAGGTGAGCTGGGCTAACGACGCCGCAGTGTAGATGTAGTCGTTGTAATACGTGACTCCTCCGATATACGAATAGAGGCGCGCATAAATCGTCTCTCCGTTGGTCGGGAGCCCATACACACTGGTTGAAGTGCCTGTTATATGACCCGATACATAAAGGTCATAGCCTCCGGGCGCGACGGCGCTCAGGTGGAGATCGTACTGCGACACACCGGTCCCGGCTGTCCACTTGAACAGTACGGTGGTGGCCGTCAACGTTGAACTCGGAGCCGGAGAGGTGAGCTGAGCTAACGACCCCGTGGCGTAGGTGTAGTCGTTGTAGAGCGTGACTCCATTAATAATCGAATAGAGCCGTGCATAAATCGTTTCTCCGTTGGTCGGAAGCCCATACACGGTCGTAGAAGTACCTGTTATATGACCCGATGCATAAAGGTCATAGCCTCCGGGCGCGACGGCGCTCAGGTGGAGATCGTACTGCGACACACCGGTCCCGGCTGTCCACTTGAACAGTTGAGTGGTGGCCGTCAACGTTGAACTCGGCGCCGGGGAGGTAAGCGTCGCCGGCGACGGAGCCGGAACTTGGAAAGTGCTCGACTTCGCAGTTATTTTCAACGACGGATTCAGCATCACGGTGGCCGTGAGCGCATCGCTGGCAGTCGCTGCGGGGATGAGAAGATTGCTGAAGCTTGCTGAACCTGTTGAGAGAGTTGCCGAAGTGGTCCCACTCACCAGCGAGGCAGTGTCGGTGATGGATACGGAGTTGGTTGCCGTGGTCGCTGCTATGCCACTCTCCGTGAGGCGAACCACGGGTGCCGGGTATATTGGCTCGTTGAAGGCGACGATCGATGGCGGTTCCGTGGTGAAGGTCAGCGCGTAGTTGGACTGCACTGCGCCGGAGTCCACGCAGGCTGTGCTGCCATAAGTGACGGTGCGCGGGAAGCCCCGCTCGTCGGTGGTCAATCCATTTGCGTTCGCCGAGGTCCCGGCGCATATGGCGGCGCTGCCCGGCAGGGGCAAGAGAGTTTGTGTTGGGCCGCCGTAGTTGCCGAGCGGCGCCAGGTTCAAGCCTGTCACGCCGATCAGGTTGCCACCGGAGTTCCCTTCTGTCCCGCTATCATTTACAACATCGCTTCCGCTTGGCGAATTTCCCGCAACAATGGCATTCGCCAGCGTGACCATACGGTTGGAATAGACGCCGCCGCCCTGCCCATCCGCCGAGTTGCCCGTGATCGTGGTGTTGCTGACTGCAAGGAAGTTGCCGCTCAAACCTGTTGTGTAAATGCCGCCGCCGAGCCCATTGCCCCCGGACGTGACCGAATTGTTGGTAACGGTAGTGTTGTACAACGACAGATCGTAGCCGTTATATATACCGCCGCCGGTGGCTGTTGCACTTACAGCATCCACGGTGTTACCGGAGATGGTGCTGTTATTCACAGTCAGTGTCCCAGTGTTGTAGATGCCGCCGCCGGCGGTTGCAACGCCGCTCGTCGTCGACGTGGCCGAATTGCCGGATATAGTGCTGTTATTAATTGTCAGAGTACCGGCGTTGTTGATTCCGCCGCCGTTGCCGGTCGTCTTTCCGCCTGTGATGTTGAGTGAATTCAAGCTGACGCCGGTAACTCCATCGCCAACGGTAAAGACCGTCGATGCGTTGCCTCCGCTCACAGTCACCAGGTTTGTGAGTGTCGCGCCCAACCCAGTCGCTGCGCCGGTTATGGAAACATTATTGGAAACGGACAATCGGCCATGGGTCAGCGTGATGGTGTTTTCAGCAGCCGTTTTATTGGCGCTGAAAACGGTTGAACTGAAGCTTATATTCGCGGGTGTCGCGGGGGGAGAGCTCGCATAAGCCAAAGCGTCCCGCAGACTGCACGATGAATCGGTTCCTGTTCCCGCCACAGCTTGCGGCCTGCAATTGTAAAAGGCTCCGGCGCTGTCGTCGATCGCTGTCGTCACCACCAGGTTAGGCGCGGTTACATTAATGCCGTTGGTAGTCACCGTGAGGCTGCTGTTCGAGGTGTCTGTTGCGGTAATCGTCTGCGGACCCAGGGTCACAAATGCCCCAGAGAATGTACCCGTCCCGGAAGTCAATGTCGATGTCGGGGGCAACACCGCGTACAGGTCCGAGCTGCTGAATCCGATCGTACCGGCATAGGTGGTGGCTAACACGCCGTACGCGTCGTAAGCCGTCACTGTGAAGTTGATCGTTGCTCCGGATGTTGCCGACGTGGGCGATGAAATCGTCAATGTGGCTGCGGGACCCGGTCCCACACTGAAACTTCCAGTACTCGTCAACGTGCTCGTTGTCGTATCCGTGGCCGAGATGGTCTGCGTTCCCATCGTCTTCAGAGTTACGGTCGTCTGGCCAACACCGCTCGCCAATTTCAAAGTGCCCGGATTCACAAACTTCGGATCGGAGCTCTTGAAAATGACGGTGCCGTTGTAACCGACCGCGGTGAATCCGTTTGGATCGAGAGCGGTCACAGTCAAAGTGAAGGGAGCTCCCTCCCCTACTGGAGCTGAGGTCGTGAGCCCGAAATGCGAAGCCGGCAGAGCGACCTCTTCAGAAAATGGCGCCGAGGTCGACGGCGCATCGCCGGTAGCGTCACCCCCATAGTAAGCAACAATGGTGTTAGGCCCCGAACTCAGCGCCGAGCCAGACACAACTTGAGTTGCAGCCGCGCTGCAGGACGTGGCAGCCCCAGTCCCCGTGCAACCACCGGAGAGTGTTCCTTGTCCAAGCAGGGTTCCGGAGGTTGAATGCAGGTAGAACATGACGCTGCCCGTCGGCGATTTCGAGTTGCCGCGACCGCTGTCCGTTACAGTCGCCGTCAGCGTCGTGCTGCCGGTTGCCAGTATGCTTGGCGCACTGGAACTCACCACCGTGGAAGTGGCATAGCCGGCTCCGAGATTGGTCCAGTTTTCAACCAGGTTGTAGATGTTCACGCTGCCCAGGCCAGTGGTCAGGTCATAACCCGCGCCGGCATAGTAGGCAAGGGTGGAGGAAGCAGGGCCGGGAACCGATGTAAGTCCAATTTCGTCGCCGGGAGTGGCAGCGTAGCAATCCGAATAATTGCCTGAAGTATTGCCGACCAGGCAAGGTTCAACATTATTGCTCGCGATGGTCTCTCCCTGCAGGCTGGGAGTGTCCGCTGCGATGTCCCGGAAGATGCAGGATGCACCGACGCTCGCGCCTTTCGCCGAACCGGAGCAATTGGTCAAATTGGAATTGGGTGAACCTGGTGTTCCGTACTCCTGCGCCGCCAGGTTATAGAGTGTGTAATCGGCCTGACCCTGGCGGCTGGCTGTCTTCTGATTGATCAGGGCCATCAACCCGGCCAATTGCGGAGCCACAAAGGATGTACCTCCGGCTCCGCTATCGACGACCGGGTTTGTCGTACATGCTGCCACGTCCGATTCGCAGAAGGGCAGGTTGTGGTTCCAAAGGCCATTGGCGGCAAAGAGTGAGATATCGGGAACAGTCCGGTATGTTGTCGAGCCCGAGTATAGTCCGACTCCGTAGACATTCTGCCAACCCGGAGCCGCGTTCACCGTGCTTACGCCACCGCTGCTCCCGGACGCCTTCACCAAATTCGCTTCATTGCCGTTGCAGAGCTCCTCCGGTGTGGTTCCATTCTGGGTTTGCCCGATGGAATCCAAATACGACGAGTAGAGTGAGTTGGAGCACCACCCACCCCAGACGATTTCTGGGATGTAGCTCAGGGCCGAGCCGTTGTCTGCGGTGTTGCTTCCCCACCATGTGGTGGCCGGTTCTGTCACATAACCGCCCGACTGGTAGAAGTCACTGAAATCCGTGCCGCCTGCCGAAACGTTCCAGGCCGAGCTTCCCATCCCATTCACTGACGGATCCTCTGTAACATAGCTCTGATTGTTATTGCAGGCCGTTGTTCCGGAGTCTCCCGACGAGACGATGGCCGTTATGCCCTCCGCGGCAAACTGCTCCCACTGATTGTTGTAAAAACCGACGGAGGCGGCGCCCATATCCGCCTCGCACCAACCGTAACTCAAGCTGGCCGCGACCACCGTGCTCGCAAGGTGGTTGAGAATGTGCTGGGCGGCATTGTCGATGCCCAGGCTTCCATAACTCCCGGTCTCAGGCCCGCACGCCACAAAGTCGACGATCGCGTTTGGCGCCACTGCGCCGGCCCACTGCAGATCGATGTCCGCTTCCGCTTCATCGCCCGAACCGTTCGGCCCTCCAGTGGTTGTGGTCAGCGGGGCAATACACGCGGTATCGCCGCCCACGCCGCCGCTCGCTCCATAGATGTAATCGACACCACCCTTGGTCGAGTTCGGAGTTGCCGGGTAGGTGGGCAAGCCGAACTGTGCGCGAAAGCTGGTTACGTCCGCTCCATTGACCTGGACGTCCTCAATGACCGCAATGGTCTGGCCGGCGCCGGTGGTCCCGGCTGCCAGCAATGGGTTCTCGTTGTAGATCGTATAGAAATCCTGAGGCCCGACCATATAGAAGCTGCCGTCGGTGTAGTTGGAAATGGACTTCCTTGTTTTCGTAGCCTCGACGGGCGTTGCCTTACCCGTCTGCCGATCTCGGGTGAAGGTCTCCATCGTCGTGTGCAGCGGTTTGGGAGTGAAGTCATCGAGCTTGTGCAGGCCGGCAATCACCGGCGCCAGCGCTGTGGGCACTTGCGGCTCGTTCATGGCGGCCATGTGCGCTTCACCATTCACGCTCAGATGGTGTATCTCCACGTGGAATGCGTCGCGCAACTGGCCCACTGTTCCCGTAATCGTAATGTGCGTCTTTGATGGCGGGATCTCGACCACCGTAAGCCCCTTGCTCCGGAGCCATTCCGAAACGGCCGCAACATCTTCGTCGGCAGGTGAAAAGCGCTGTCCGAATTCAGCCGGTGTCAACCATCGGTGATAGCTTTTCGAGTGCACGTTGTGCATCTGGTCTACTAGAGAGTCCAGTTCCTGTTGCTGCTCAGGGGTCCGCGACAACAGCAGCATGATTTGCCCTACCTGAACATCGTCGTCCACTGAACCGCGATCGTTGGCTTCGTTAGCGGCCGGGCGAACGTGCCCCGTGAGCGTGGTGAGCTGATTCTCGTCGATCGCCTGCGTCACCCTGCGGGGCATTGTTGTTTGCCCGTGCGCCGGTGAGAATGCGACAAGAACCAGGGCAAAAAGGTACAGGGAAACATGGGGGCAAAGTGGAGAAGACCTTCTCGGAGTCAAGGCGACACTCAATTTCATTCAAACCTCACTCGGCGAGTACTAACCGAGATTTCGGGAGTCGTGGGACAAGTGCGTACCGCCCTGGTAGAACAGAAAGGGATTTGCACGAAAAACCTCGCCAAATGACCGGCTTCCCACGCGCTCTCGGTGCGGAACAGCCGGCTGACAATGTGCGGGAAAATACCGGAACTTTCGCAATAACTTGTTGAGGCTACAGCCCTCGAACGCCAAGGTAAATAGCCCTTAGCAGTGAGGAATCAACACTTTAGTTGTATTTAGCCAAAACGCGATAGCTACTACGGAGGGGCTCTTAGAGTCGGTCTTTAGTTCAGGGAGTGTAACCGCCCACTTTGGCAGCAGTTGAGCAACAAACTACCAAAATGCCAGTGGACTCCTGATCGGTATCATTAGGCATAGCCTGTATTCGGATAAACCGGCTACGCTGTTTACCTCAAATGTGGGTCTCGACAGGAATGAAAAGATTGCGCTACGTGATGATCCCGGCTTCCTTGATCGGGTGTCTTGCATTTTATTGCGCTCAGGCGCCCATTCAGGCGGCTTCCGAGGCGAAAACTCCGGCCCAGTCGGCTGGCAGTTCGACCGAGGAAAGTCCCGGCGCCAAGTCCTATTCGACAAACTGCGCCATCTGTCACGGAGACAACCGTGAAGGCAATCTGCCGGCATTTCCGCCGCTCGTTGGCATTCAGCATCACCTTACCGAATCTCAAATTTCTGAGATCATCCAGAGGGGCAAGGACCGCATGCCCGGCTTTCCGGATATTCAAGGCGAGGAACTGGCTGGTCTGTTGAACTATCTTGAGCGCACGGGCGTACCGGCAGCGGGCGCGGCTTCTGGGGCCAAGTCCACTTCGCAATCCTCATCCGGACCATCTTCCGCATTGGCCGAGGCAGGCGGCGCCCTCTTCCAGCAAAATTGCGCTTTCTGTCATGGCCGCGACACGATGGGAGGAGAATCGGGCCCCGATCTGACCCGATCCAAGATTGTGCTTGCCGACGTGAACGGAGACAAGATTTCGCAAGTGGTGCGGGAAGGACGCCCGGAAAAGAAGATGCCGGCGTTCAATTTTTCCGCCCCCGAGTTACAAAGCCTCGTCGAATTTATCCATGCGCAAGCAGCCGTTGCCGCGACTCATTCGGGGGATCGCCGCGGAGTGGATGTCTCCGATCTGCAAACCGGAAACGTTGCGGCCGGCAAGCAATACTTCGACGGCCCTGGAGGCTGCACTCAGTGTCATTCGCCGGCGGGCGACCTTGCCGGCGTGGCCAAGCGCTATGAAGGCCTGGAGCTAGAGCAGCGGATGCTCTATCCCCGCGGCGTCAAAAGCAAAGTTACGGTGACTCTGGCCTCCGGGAAACAGATCGACGGGACGCTGGCATATCTGGATGAATTTGTCGTGGGGCTGCGTGACAACAACGGCGCCTATCATTCGTGGCAGATCGGCAAAGTAAAGTACAACGTGAAATCCCCAGTCGAGGCGCACGTAAACCAGTTCAGCAAGTATACCGATGCGGACATTCACAACTTGATGGCGTATCTGCAGACGCTGCGCTGATCGTTTGAACTTGCGCTCCTATCGCAGGTCTTCCTATCGCAGATCATGAGGTTATTTCATAGTATGAAGCTAAGGAAAGATGCATTGGTTTTCAGCTTTGTGGCAGTCTCGCTTCTCGCTGCCCTGCCCACTCTGCTCACGGCACAGAATCTCGATCCCGCCGATCTTCTCAAGCCACCCGCAGATAGTTGGCCGCTCTATCATGGCGATTACTCGGGAAAGCGTCATAGCCACCTGGACCAGATCACGCCGCAGAACGTGGCCGGCCTCGGTCTCGCCTGGGCGTTCCAGACCAATCAGGGCGCTGAAATCAAGTCTTCTCCGCTGCTGGTGGATGGCGTGCTTTTCTTCACCGTGCCGGACAATATCTGGGCTGTCGACGCACGATCCGGCCACATGATCTGGCACTACAACAGGCCATCCAAAGGGCAGCATATCGGCCATCGCGGAGTGGCGATGTATAAAGGCTGGCTCTACTTCACCACTCCGGATTGCCACCTGGTCTCTCTGAACGCAAATGACGGAACCGTCCGCTGGGACAAGGTGTACGCCGATCCCAGTCAAGGCTACTGGGCAACCATGGCCCCATTAGTGGTGGGAAACCACGTGATCGCGGGCGTCTCCGGCGACTTCGATAACCTGGTCGGCTATCTCCGCTCCTTCGATCCCGAGAGCGGCGAAACGCAATGGCAGTGGAACAGTACGCCCCCGGCCGGCACGCCGAATTCAACCACCGGCGGCATGACCTGGATGACCGGCACCTATGACCCTGAACTCAATCTGATTTATTGGGGCACGGGAAATCCGACTCCAGTCCTGAACGGTCAGACCCGCCCCGGAGACAATCCATATACCTGCAGCATCGTGGCGATCAATCCCGATACCGGAAAACTCGCCTGGGGATTCCAGGTTTCTCCGCACGATACGCACGATTGGGACGCTGTGGAAACGCCGGTGCTGGTAGACGCGGATTTTCATGGAAAGCCTCGGAAAATGCTGATGCAGTCGTCGCGCAACGGATTCTTCTTCGTTCTCGACCGCGTTACTGGAAAGAGCCTTTTGACCGCTCCCTATGGACCCGTCAACTGGAACACGGGCATCGACCAGCAAGGCCGGCCGATTCCAAATCCGGACAAGGAACCCGCACCGGATGGACGCCTTATCGCACCGGACGAAGGCGGCATGACGAACTACCGCTCTCCAAGCTTCGATCCGAAGACCGGCTTGTTCATCGTCGACGCCCATCCGAGTTACAGCATCTATTTTGCCAAGCCTGCAGATGGCGCCTATGGATGGGCGGGCGCGGATTACGATCTATGGGGCAAGGGCGTGATCGAGGCCATCGATTATCAGACCGGCAAGATTCGCTGGAGCCACGAGGTCGGCCCCGGCGGTTCCGGCGCAGGCGTTATGACAACTGATTCCGGCTTGACCTTTACCGGCGACGCTTTTGGGAATGTGCTTGCCTTGAACACCAGAGACGGCAAAACGCTATGGCACGCTGGAACGGGAGAGCCGATGCAGAGCTCGCCTATTACATACGAACTCGACGGTCGCCAATACGTCGTGACCAGCAGCGGAGGGGTCCTTTTTTCCTGGGCTCTTCCTCAGAATGCTGCCGGGGCAACACATTCCGGCGCGCACGGACAGTAGGCATCTGATTGCAGACCTTATCCGCTTGCACCGCCGGGCAACAGCGCCGGCTGAGCGTTGCGCGCAGCGAAAGCGATCGTCAGCCCCGAGCCAATGATCAGCGCTCCACCGGCGATCATTGTCAGGCCGGGCTTGTCGTGCCACACAAGGTAAGAGATTAATGCGCCGGTGAGTAGCTGCGTGTAGTGGTACTGCGAAACGTTGCCGGCCGAGGTGTGCTTAACGGCGACATAGAAGCTGAGCGTGCCGG
Organism: Occallatibacter sp.; assembly: GCA_049508975.1. Lineage (GTDB taxonomy): Bacteria > Acidobacteriota > Terriglobia > Terriglobales > Acidobacteriaceae > Telmatobacter. The sequence continues at coordinate 9,709 of JBELAI010000007.1, forward strand.
CTGCGCAGAAAATGCCCATCATTCCCAGCGCCAGCCAGAGCGTAGGCGTGAGCGGCTGCGGGTGGAAACTGGTGAGCGCAAAGCCGGCCATGGCCGTGACCAGGCCGGAGCAGAAGGCAAGGCTCTCAGGCGGTTCAGTGCGCGTGAGCACGCGCGACCAGACCATGTTGACCGAGAAACATGCGACGCACACCATGCAACTGACGAAACCGATGAGGTCAATGCGCTGGGTATGGCTCCAGGGAGCGACCGCGAGGACGACGCCGCAGAAGCCGACCAGCAGCGCAAAAGCTTTCTTCGGCGTGATGCGCTCGCCGAGAAAGGCGGCGGAGAGCAGGGAGATGACCATCGGTGAGGTGAAGACGAGAATGTAAAACATGGTTAGCGATAGATGGCGGAGGGCGATGACGACGCAGATATTGTTAGTCATGTCGAGCAGGGCGCGCAGCCCCTGGCGGACCACCGAACGCGGGCGCAGATTGCCGAGACGGCGGCGCGCTGCGGCTTGCACCATGAGCGTGATCGCCATGAAGAGGCCCATGAAGGCAACAATCTCTGCGGGCGGCAATCCGTATTGGCCGATCCACTTGATGCAACTGTCGCCGAGCACCCAGCAGGTAAAGCCGAACACGGCAATGAAGATGGCGGTCAGGTCGGAGACGCGGGCTTTCATTGGGGCCCTTCGCGTCGGGCGGTGCAGGTTGGGGAGATGATCCGATCGGACATGACGTTGTTTTAGATTAGACGATCGGAGCCGGGTCCCCTGTTTGGCGAGAGGGCAACGCGCGCGAACTTGGGGGTTTAGTGCGTGCCCGACGATCCAGGGATCCAGGCACGGATTGCGGGCGTGAGCAAATTAGAACAGCCATCTCACCGCCAGATTGAAACAATCATGGACGGAGAGGGAGATGCTCTGCCCTCCAAGCATTCACCTATTCGACTGGAGAAGTTGACATGCCACTTGTAACCGTTGTGCTCACACTTGCCGTGGTTGGCGTTCTGCTATGGTTGGTCAACCGATTCATTCCTATGCAAGGAACGATCAAGGGACTCCTGAACGCCGTGGTGGTAATCGCCGTGGTTCTGTGGCTCCTGAAGGTCTTCGGTCTATACAGCTACCTTACGCAATTCAAGGTTGGTCACTGACAAGAAGCCCTGCGAACTCCGCGGCAACGCGGAGTCCGCTGCTTGACGGGTGATTTTAGGAAGGCTGTGTTTAGCCCATAAATCCAAGGTATGGGCTGGAACCGAAGTTGCCAAAATTCGGAAATACCTGCCTGACCTGGCCGTCGGAAAGCCCAAACCAGCGCGCCAGCGTTCCTGCGTATTGGTCTACCGATGTAGTCGGGATGAGCCTGCCGGCTCCCACATCGTTGGCCTGGTCCGCACCAACTACCGGATACTGACCGTACATGTCCTGGCCCTGCACCGCGCCACCCACAACGAAGTGATGGCTTCCCCACCCGTGATCGGTGCCGTTGCTGTTGCATGTCAGCGTGCGGCCAAAGTCGGAGGCCGTAAAGGTCGTAACGTTGTTGCCCATCCCGTTTGCCACCATCAGACCGTCGAAGTATTCGAGCGCCCCGCCAAGCTGAGAGAGCAGTTGCGCGTGTTGCACAGCCTGGTTGTTATGCGTATCGAAACTGCCCAATTGCACATAGAATATCTGCCGGGTGACGCCGAGCGCGCTCGAGCCGCTGATGATGCGCGCGACTGTTTGCAGCGAAATGCCGAGCTGGTTATCGACGAGCATCTTGGTCTGAGGATCGAGATACTGAGGCGGATTCGGAATACCGCCCGGTCCTGCCGGCAGCATCGAACTCGCCAGCATCGCCTGCGCTTGAATTGAACGATTGACAACCACTCCATACTCTTTGGCGAAGAGATTGCTCTCGTCGGCAGTGAGAATGGCAGAGAGTGGATTGGCAGTTGTGGGCAAGCCAAATGGAGGATTTGCCATTCCGAAGATTGGAATTGGCCCCGCAGATGTTACGTTGAGTTGGAACGACGATTGGCCGGAAAGAAATAGGGCAATTCCAGCTGTCGAGATGCATGTGAACATGGAGTTTGTATTCATGTTCATGCTCTCGATCAAGTCTGCAACCGCGCCGCCCCAGCCAACATGCTCCGCACTGCCGCCATTCGATGCAATAGCCTGCCACGCAGCCGTCTGATCGAAGTGCGAGTACAGCGAATCCGGCAGCGGCACAGAGTTGGCGTTGACTTGAGCCTTGGTTGCGGGTGCGATCAACGTGCCGCTATTCGCCACAATTGCCGCGCGCCCTGCGCTGAACAGGTTTTGAACGCCCGTCAATGCGGGGTTGAGCGCAAATGTCCTTCCACTTTGCGGAGTCTTCAAAGTAATCGGCAGCAATTCCGCCATCGGATAGGCAAGCCCCGGCGCTCCGGAACGTGCGGTTGTAAAAGCAGTGTACGAGCTCGGATCTGTTGCGATGACCGTGCCGTGGCCATCGTTGCCGCCTTGCAGGAAAACGCAGACCAGGGCCTTATAGCCTGTGGAGCTGCTCGACTGGGCCATCGCCGCCATTGAGTTGAGACCCAGAATGAATGGGCTGGCGGAAATGCCCGCCATGGATGCCATGGAAGCCGTTCTGAGGAACTGCCGCCGCGACCGCTCGAATTTGTTCATCATAGTAGGCTCCTAAAATTGTGCGCTGAACGACGGTGCAGCCATCGTCAGGTAAATTGCCGTCTCGACACGATTGGCGAGGGCGGTATTGATTGCTTTCTGATCGCCGGTCGGAACGTCGATCGCGTTGATGGCAGCGAGAATCTGGCCGTAGAGAGTGCTGTCCATTTCGCCCGCCATCAGAAGCAGATTGATGCGATCGAGCAATGCGGATGGTGTCGCAGCCAGGCCCATTTCTGTCTCATAGCTTGAGAAAAGGTCAGGCCCTCCGATGGTGTTGCTTCCGATAGCGGTCTGCATGTAATTCAAGTAGCCCACCACCGTTGACACGTTGGTCATCTGCATTTCCGGCGCTGTCAGCCCGGCTTGCGCGATGCTGGTGCCCGGAGGAACGTACCCTGGGGCAAACCAGTTGAAGACTGTCGGCGATCGCAGAGACATTTCACCAAGCGCCCAAATCGGATCCTCCGTGCTCCCGATGTCATACGAGCCGGTTCGTGATTGCGCAGTGAACGCGCGCGCCCACTCCGTATAGCGCAGCAGCGACTCGCGCACCTTGCCGTATTGTGGATTGGCAAAGTCAGTGGCTGAGTTGCGTGCTTCCGGGTCCATCAGTATTTCGGAAATCACCGCCTGCAAATTCCCGCGAGTCCCAGTCCCGTCGTTCTTGAATACCGCGGAACAGTTGCCGATGTAAGTCGGACTTGGGTTGCTGGTGACCAGGTGTTGAATCATCTGCTTGCAGAAGAAAGGCGGCAGGTTCGGATGATTGAACAATGTGTCGAGGGCAATCTTCAGGTCCCCAACGGGATCCGGGTTGGACTCGGGAGGAATCGTTACGCCGAGAAAATTCTTTTGCACTGTCGAGTGGTGGCTGGGGAAACTCTGCATGGGCAGAAGTTCCTCTCCATACCCCGGCCCGACATACACGCAGCAATTCGACCATGCGGTGTCCGTATCGTTGCCCGGTATGTTCCAACTGAAGCCAGTGAATACAGCGGCCAGCCCCATCACGTCGTTGTTCGAGTAGTTCGGAATCGGTTGGCCCGTCGCACCCAGTTTCTGCGAACCATCGTCATTCAATTGATTAAGACCGATGGTAAAGAGCTGCATCACTTCGCGAGCGTAGTTTTCATCCGGGTCGGTATTGGCATTGCCCTTGTCATTGCCCAGCATGTTGAGGAACTGACCCATCATCGGGCTCAAGGTCACATCGTTCAGCAGCGTCCTGAAGTTTCCGAACGCATCCGCGCCAAGTAAGTCGTAGTAGCTGGCCTCTCCGCGAGGCATGTTCTGGATACTGAAATTCGGTTCACTTGAGATGACGAGCATACTCGACAATGCATACCGGACACGTTGCCGCAACTGGTCGTTGCCGGCAAGGGCTTGTTGCCAGAAGGAGCCCTGAACAAGCCACTCATCCTGGCTGTTTCCGGTAAACAGCGCTGCATTGCACTTCAGATCGCTTGCCGCGCAGGGCGGGTTGTTGGTGATCAGCGCCTGCTCCACGGCCGGCTCCTGCATCGTCTGCGGAATCGCAAACTGCTCATTGAGCCACGCCTGATATCCGATCAGCGTGAGGTGATGGATATCCGCATCGGTGGCGCCAAAGGTCGCCTGTTCCAGAAAGCGCGATGCATCCTGAGGAGGAACCAGCAGAGTCGGCGGTGCGCCGTTTACCAGTGCAATAAAATCTGCCGATGTCGCCGGGCCCGGGCTCGGATTCAGCACCTGCAGATCGAGATTGCCTGACTCGGTCGGAGACACGGCCGCCGTCAATTGCGTGCCGCTGTTGAACGTGGTCGAAACCGGTGAGCCATTCACCAGCACCTGCGCGCCATTGATAAAGCTCTGGCCAGTGAGGACCACCGTCGTAGACGGAGGCCCGACATCCATCGCATTGGGCGTGGCTGCATTAAGAATCGGAATCGGATTCAGCACGGAGATATTCTGAGTAATCGATACAGCCGGATTGTCGACGCTGGTAATCGCCAACTGGACAACGTTGTTGGGCGTGGGAACGACCGGCGGCGCAACATAATTGATGGACCCATCGGCCTGCGAAGTCGCCGTGCCCACCTGCGCATTGCCGCCGGGAATTCCGTTCACCTGCAGCGTGACTCCCGTGTGATTGGTCCCGGTAACATTCAGCCCCAGGTTCAAGGTTTGGGTGACGCGGACATCGGTGCCTTCACCGGGTTGCAGCGTCAACACAACTTGCCCTGGTCCCACCAAAACCGGAACAGTCGACGAGTTGGCCGATCCAGGGTCGGGATTGTTCACCAACAAGGGAAAGGTGCCTGGATTGGGCGCCGGAATGGCCGCCACCAACTGGGTATTGGAAAGCATGGTGGTCGGAACCGCCGTGCCATTCCACATAATCTGCGCGCCATAAACGAACTGAGATCCCGATACCGTGACCGTTGTTGTACCTTCGGAAAACCCGGAAGGCGTCACGGCGCTGAGCACCGGAATCGGGTTCCATACCGCCAGCGTCACAGACCCTGGCGGAGCGTTTGCCACGTTGCTCGCAACACTGGTGATGGTCACCGAGTTTGGAACGGGAACGATCGCGGGTGCCGTGTAGAGTCCATTGCCATCAATCGTGCCCAGTGTCGCATTGCCCCCCACCACACCGTTGACGGAATATGTCAGCGGCGCTCCTGAGGCCTGCGAAGCCCTGACCATTTGCACGGTTTGATTGACGCGGACGGTGCTGGCGGAAGCTGAAATTGCGGCATAGAAGTCAGAATTGGTAATGTTGACGCCGCCGCAACCGCTCAAGAGCCCAATTGCACCGGCAAAAGACGCCGCAAGCAGCGCCAGGTTCAAAGCGCAAAGACGTTCGGATAGTGCTCGCACGGATGCTCCAAGTTGGGGGATTGCCAGGGCACAATGCAGTGCAAATAGTTCAGTGGGATAAACGACCTTTGATTTGCCTAGACCCTATCCGTGCAGCCGTTGGTAATCAATACATCTTTCGAGTGATTACCCATCACCGAATAGAATTGGACCGAATTGGACACTCAGCCCGCTTTGGACCGCCGGCATCCGCCGGAAAATCCTGCCGCCCGGAATTTGTCCAGCTTCCTGACCTGCATAGTGCGTTGACATAGCGGATAAAAATCTGCAAACTAAATCATTAGTTGTGCGTCTGTAATACTGGGACGGTCAGAAAAGCGGCTTCCCTGGAATTCGCCACCTATGCCTCCAAAACGATCCATCACGCTGACCCAAGCCGAACTCCGGCTAATGAAGGCCTTGTGGGAACGGGGAGAATCGACCGTTGCCGACCTGGTGACCGCGACCTCCGGCGAAGCCACGCTCGCCTACACGTCAGTGCTCACCACCATCCGGATTCTGGAAACCAAGGGCTATGTTACTCACCGGCAAGAGGGTAGAGCGTTTCTCTACACCACCAGCATCGGCGAAGTTGAAGCCAGCCGTTCGGAAGTCCGCCACCTGTTGCAGCGGTTTTTCGGCAATTCACGGGAGCGGCTGTTGCTCTCCATGCTGGGGGACGAAGAGATCAGCCCCGACGAGTTGAAGCGCTTGAAAGAAGCGATTGCCAACACGCCGGATGAAACACTGGAGGGCGCATAAATGGTCCCCTTCCTTTACGACTTTTCTTCCGTGTCCACAGCGGCTGTAAGCGCCCTTTTTTCAGCAATCTGGGAAGGGACTGTTCTAGCTGTGTGTGTCCTTGTCTGCCTGCGGTTTCTTCCCCGGCTGAGCGCCGCGTCCCGTTCGCTGATCTGGATGAACGTTTTCCTTTTGCTGCTGATCATGCATATCGTTCCCTCCTTCAGAACGCACGTGGCCACGGCGAACGCGGTCCATTTTTCTCCTGTTTATCTTGACCAGCGCTGGAGTCTCGCCATCGCCGGTCTGTGGGCGATTCTAACTTTCTGGAGAGGCTCACAGTTGGCCATAAGCGCAATTCGTCTGCATCGCCTCGCTGGCCGCGCGACTCCGATCGCAGCTGACCCTGCGCTCGAGGCGTTACTTCAGGGCCGGGAGCGCGGTGAAAAAGGCCGCCGGACAGCGGAGCTCTGCTCGTCAGTTGAAGTCGAGCGGCCCAGCGTATTCGGTTTTTTCCGCCCCCGCATCCTCCTTCCTCCCGTGCTCTTGGAAAAGCTCTCGCCGTTGGAGCTGCAGCAGGTCGTCCTGCATGAAATGGAGCATCTCCACCGCGGCGACGATTGGACCAACCTGCTGCAAAAGATCGGGCTGGCATTGTTCCCGCTGAATCCCGTGCTGCTGTGGGTAGACCGCCGGCTTTGCGCAGAGCGTGAAGTGGCATGCGACGACAGCGTTCTGCGCTCCAGCTTCGGACGGAAAGCTTACGCGATTTGCCTTACACGGTTGGCTGAACACTCCATCTTGCGCCGCAGTCTTTCACTGGCGCTTGGCGCGTGGGAACGTCAATCGGAAGTGGTACGCCGGGTTCATCGCATCCTGCAGAATCCCGGGAAGTCAATGAGCGCGCGCCAGGCTGCGCTGGTAACCAGCGGACTGGTTCTTGCCATCCTGGGAGGCGCAATCGCACTGGCCCGCAGCCCACAGCTTGTCGCTTTCGTGCCACTGGCCCACTCATCACTGAGTACACGGCCGATGCCTGCTGTTTCTTCCTTGCGCGAAGCCCGACTTCCCTCCCCTGATCTTGGCAATTCTGTCGGCGCTCCGCACCTGGTAGAGACTGCGATGCACCTGCCGTCGGCGAAGCCTATCCCCACGGCAAAGCCGGTTCGCAAACCTGCTATAAAGCACACGATCAAGCCTCCCCTCATGCCGAACCAGCAGCAGTGGGTCGTGCTGACTGAATGGACCAACACAGAGATTCAACCGCATGTAGTTTTCGCGGTGCAGCAAACCAACAGCACTCCGGCCGTTGTACGGACATACGCTGCCGTTCCATTCGGCAATGGCTGGTTGCTGGTTCAGATCTAAACGCAAAGAGACTTTGCGCAAGGCACTTTGCGCTCAACTTCAACAAGCAACTTCAACAAGGAGAGATGGTTCCCCATGAATCAAGTAACTAATCAATTAGTACAAGCGGCGAAGAAAATGGCTGCTCCCGCCGCTGTCGTTGCAGCCTTTGCCCTTGGTGCCTCGCTCTTCGTCGGTCACGGCAATGTGCACGCCGCCGCGGCTATGGACGATAACAGCGTAGAAGCCCTGACAGCACTCGACCGTGCCATGGAGGCAGTTGCCGCCAAGGTCACGCCAGCCGTGGTCAACGTCGAAGTTACCGCGCGCGGAAACAGCGAAGACGAAGCCTCCGAAGGCCAGATGCAGGGGAATCCGCTTCAGAATCTTCCGCCTGGGCTGCGTCAGTTCTTCGGCGGGCAAATGCCTCAAATGCCTCAGCAACAACCGCTGGAGCATGGCATCGGAAGCGGGATCATTATTTCCCCGGACGGTTATATCGTCACCAACAATCACGTAGTCAATGGCGCCACCAGCATCAAGGTCACGCTCAACGATCGCCGCATCCTGAATGCGAAAGTGGTTGGCGTAGACAAGCTGACTGACCTTGCCGTCATCAAGGTAAATGCCAGCGATTTGCCCAGCATCGCCTGGGGCGATTCCACAAAGCTTCAGCCGGGCCAGACCGTGCTCGCTTTCGGCAGCCCTTTCGGATACTTCCGCTTCTCAGTCACGCGCGGAATCGTGAGCGCCATCAACCGCGCAAACCCCTATTCGGATGACCCGCGGAAGCCAGGCAACTTCATCCAAACCGACGCTGCCATCAATCCCGGCAACTCCGGTGGTCCACTCGTCAACGCCCACGGTGAGCTCGTCGGCATCAACACTTTCATCATCACCAATGGCGGCTCGTTCGCCGGCGCGGGATTCGCAATTCCCTCGCAGATTGTGCGCGCCACCGCCGATGAGTTGATCAAGCACGGCAAGGTCGACCACGGATACCTCGGCATCGGCATGAACGACGTGACGCCGGAGAATGCTCACTTCTTCAATCTCCAGGATGCAACTGGAGCTATCGTGTCCCAGGTAACTCCGGACTCGCCGGCAAGCCGCGGCGGTCTGCAACAAGGCGACGTGATCACCCAGATCAATGGTGAAAAAGTCATCAATGGAGGCACTCTGCAAGTCGCGGTCAGCGAAATGACACCGGGAACCAAGATCTCTCTCGGCGTAATTCGCGACGGCAAGCCGACGACAGTGAACCTGACGGTTGGGCAGTTCCACGGAAACTCGGAAGTGGCCAGCAACGACGGCCCCGAGGGTGAAGACGGCGCGCACACCGGCAAGCTGGGCCTCGCGGTCAGCGATCTGACACCGGAAGCTCGGCAGCAGATTAACGCGCCTGACCAGATCCATGGCGTCGTCGTGCAAAGCGTTCGCCCGGCGAGCCCAGCCGATGAAGCCGGTATCCAGCCGGGCGACGTGATCGTCGAAGTCAACCGCAAGCCGGCACAATCCGCCAGCCAGTTCGCGAACCAGATGCACCAGAACCAGGGAGGAAAGGATTTTCTTCTCCTCATCTGGTCGAAGGGCAATTCGACCTATCGCACTCTTCATCCCGACCAGGACGAACCAAAGGGATAGCTGAATAAGTCAATCGTGCTTCACACATGTGAAGTCGGACCAGAAAAGGCTCCCGCTGCCGGGAGCCTTTTCATTTACTCCAGACCGGATGCTCCGATACGCGCCTGAACTTACTCCCGCACATTCTCAATGGAAGCAGCAGGCGGGCGGCATTTCACCCTGAATACATTGGATTGTTAGTCAAATTCCAAAAATCAATCGAACAAAATGAATCTCCCTGCCGATAGAGACACAACGAATTCCCCCCCTTGTCGAGGTGAAGCGTGGCCTGGTCAGGCAATACGATAAATCTGACGAACTATTCAACCCAGGAAGTCCTGGGGAAATTCCCTCCTGCTCTCACATCGGCCGAGTACCCACCTGGATCTGACCTTGTATCTCGAGTATCTGCATTGGATGCCGAAGGGCGGAGATTTCTTTCCGACATCCTGCGTGTTTACGAAGGCGCATATCTTTCTGAAGAGGAACGAGTCCGCATCAACGCCAGCACGGGTTTAGTCACCCTCGTTGACGACTTCATTAAGAAGAACCGGTGCCCTAACAGGTACGTCAAGGAAAAGGTTGCTTCGGCGTACGGGTACCCGGAAGGCCATCGAATGAAAACCATCCCGGAGCAGGAAGCAACTCTTCGGAGATACTTTCCTGCACTCGGCACGAAAGAGGATGATCTTCAAAAATTGGCGAAACGGCCTCTTCCCCTCCGCGCTGAATGGGCCCTTATTCCACGCTGGGAAAAGGTTGGAGCGACTTATTGCGAAGCAATCCAGAAGGTACTTTCACTTATCGCCGCCGATCGCAAGTTCACCGCTACCTGTAAAGACCGATTAAACGATCGATCGCTCATGCAGACCGGCAAAGCCCTCGATGCCTGGAAGAAACTCGGAGAAGAGCAGACCGGCGATATCCTCATCGTGGCAACTCAATTCGGCATTCGCTACAGGGGGTGCTCTGTCCGTTGCGCTACGGACAGCATGTGCTCCTACGAATTTGGTCTTGGTACCTTTGCCGTGGCCTGCATGTTGCTGACTCATCCCAAACGGGAGGTCAAATCGGAGCAGATTCATCCCGAATGTGGGGGCGATTATTTCACTCCGATCAACGGCGAGCAGTTAGTGCGGACACCGGCTTTTTCATTTCGCAGCGGCGAATTAAAGCTGGATAGTGTTCAAATCGACAATCCAGGCGACAGTTTTGGCTGTGCCTCAGGTTTCTTGCCTCAAATCGAAACCGTTTGAGTACTTCACTCCCAACAGACCAGAACGAAACTCGAAGGGCAATCGCAGCACCTCAAGGCAGGGTTGACTGCCAGGCTACGATTGCCCCCCTCATTTCGGTAGAGTTCAGAACCTGCGCTCTTACTTACTTCGACGCAGGCACCCACACTGCATCGTGTGCTGAGAGTTCTACACCAGCCACCTCGGTGCTGAGTTTCACATTTTGCAGGCCCGCCTTCTTCCCCGGCTTCGCAGAGAAGCTCAGCAGATATTGGTTGTCGAGCACTTGCTGCAGTGAACTCAGATAGGGACCGATGCTGACCGGACTGTGAAGCCCAAGATAGAACGACTCACCGCCAGTCAAATCCGACAGCCTTGCCATATTCATCTGTCCATTCGTACCTATCCAGTAGTTATGGCGAGCTCGGCCCACACCCGGAACATAGATAGTGTGGATCATCGTTCCAGTCTTCTGGGCAACGGCGGCCGCTGTGTCCGCGTCCGGGTTGGAGCTATATCCCCTATGCCAGCCCAAATGGGAGCGTGCACGATCCACTCCGTCAGTGAACATCAGTACTTCGCGGCGATGATCGTCCTGCGGCCAGCCCTTCATCAGACTGGAAACTGAAAGATACGGGCTTCCGTACGCTCCAGCGGTTCCCATAGGCAAGCGCAATGCAGCGGCAGCCTGGGCGTGGTCCGTGGTGAGGTCCGCGGCCATTCTCACTGTCGCGTTGCTCATGTAGCCAATCCCAATCGCGGTGGTTTCCGGCTGCGCCTGAATGAATGCGCGTAAGTCATCAAGGTGAATGCCGAACCGAGGATCCGACGCGTCGTCGATGAGGATGTACAGATCAAGTCCTGCACGTTCTCCGCGGGCCGCTACCAGGTTTGTAACCTGCAGCCGCTCGCTGCCTCGCTTGACAAGAACATCCTGCGCGCTGAGTTCAGGCATGCGCTTGTCTTTCCCCACGCTTGCCGAAATTGTCATTGTCACCGGGACCGTTGGTGAAACCATCGCGTCCTCGGCATGCACGGAAGAGAAGCTTCCCAGCATCCCTCCCAGGGCTAACAAAGAAGATACAATCCTCTTCCTTCTCGTTGGCATCGTACTCTCCATTTTTGTTAGCAAGGCTTTCTGGCTAACTTGTTGTTGTTTCGTGGACATTTCTTCACGAAGGAAGTGGGCACTCGAACATCGAAACAGTCATTACCGGTCGACTTGGCCGCAACACTTCCCTCACTCAACAAACACAGGACTAATCGTCGGTCCTGTACGACATTGGATACACGCCTTCGAAAGGAGTCAGGCCGTAACCTTGCGCCGAATCGCCCTAAGTCCGAATGACCCGGCAAAGGCGAATACTCCAAGCAGGCCCATCAGCGGAATGGCCGAAGCGGTCTTTGGCAAGCTTTCTGCCGGCTGTTCTTCCGCGGCAACGGCGACCGGCCGGGCTACCGGCTCAATCGCTGGTGCGGGCCGCTGAAACAGCAGCACGCCAAGCAACGGAGCGGTCGCCGGAGCTGGTGCGGTGCCGGTCACTGACTTAGCCTGTTCGATGACGCTCTCAGTGGAGTCCGTTACGATGGTCGCATCAAGGAGCATCCCCCTCTTGAGGTTGAACACCGAACTCGGTTTGCCATTCAAAAGGAACTTGGCATCCTTGGGCACGGAGTAACGTTGGTTGGTGTGATCGGGAAGAGTCACAATTACGTTACCCGGAGCAGTCACATGCCACACTTTCCCCTTGAGATTTCTAACCGAAGTGACATAGCGCGGCGCCGTGGTTGTAGTAATGGTCTGCGTTATCTTGGTTCCCGGCTTCAATTCGCTCACTGAAACTTCCTTGCCATCAATGGTGAATCTGTCCGATTCGGGAACGACGAGGTGCTCGACCTTGCCGTTTTCCAGTTTCAAAACCAGGTCGTTGCCTTCAACGTACACGACTTGCGCATTCCGCACTTCGGTGTTGTAAGAAGGCACACCATGCCGAACAGTTGTGGTGGTTGTATCCTGCGCCCAGGCTCCTATAGACGCCATTGTGGCAATGGCGATAAAGGTTGACTTCAGGGCAAAGAAGCGAGGTGTTGCATTCAGGTTTTTCATTGTTTCTCCTTGTTGGCTGTGTTGGTTAGTGGTTCCGAATCGGGCATTGGGTGCCCCGATCCATTGCTCGTCTCATGCGTGAGAGAAGCCATGACAATGTAGCGCTGCGGTGCGCTACCGACGAAATAAAACGGATAGCAGGTAACAAGCGTAAGTGAGGAAACCAGTCGCGGCCGTAGTACGCTCACATCGCTTGGCGCGACGATGTGGATCTCATCGACTATGTAAACGTCTGTCCCATTCACTGTCCTTAACTCGATTACATCGCCGATCCCGACATCCTTGAGCCCTCGAAAATAACTGTCGCGATGACCTGCGATGCCGATGTTTCCCTGATCTCCAGGCCGTGCCGTACCGACAATGCGTCCAACGCCGCGGCTCAGTGTTCGCCTGTCCGTTCCGTCGAATACCGGTACTTGAAGACGAATCTTCGGAATCTCCAGCACTCCTATAGGAGCGCCAGGCTGCCCGGACCGCCTCCCCTTAGTGGTGTCAGCGCCATTCGGTTCCGCGACATTAAGCTCCGTTACTTGTGGACTGTTAGTTTCTTCGTAACTCTCGCTTACCGAAGCGCCGGAGGAGTCAAGAGCAGCGAAACTCTTCAGGGCCGCTCTGGAACTTAGGCTGTTATCCAGCCGGACCGCCCCATAAATTGCAAGAAGCCCAAGGCCGGCAGTGAACAAAATCCGCTCAAACCACCTCCAGAATGTCCACCACTTTTTCCGCTGCCAGCTTTCGTTCATAGCTTCTTGCTCCTTTCTCCTCGTGCCACGCTCGGCAATATCAATTTCGGTCTCCAAATCGCGCAAGAGGCGCTTATTGAGTTACAAACGTTGTTAGTACCGGTAAAGATCGAGCACGCTCTCAATCCTTAATGTGTAAGGGTCGTAGATCAGGCAATATCCGTCGAAATACCCAATCTCATATCCCGGCGGCACAGGTGGCAGATACACCATCAGGTGCTCCGGGATAGGCTGGATCCATGCCAAATGTGCCTGGGGGAAATAGCCCCCGATGAACAACGGATGGCAATGCCAACCACGGACAGGGCGCATATCGCCCAGAAAGAAATGCCGGAGCCGCCAACCGTTGCCGCCGCCCCACACATAGTGCGGGCGCGGAGGCCCATAGTGCGGATGTCCGTAGTGCGGGGGATAGTACGCCGGAGGCCTCGGTGCAGGCCGACCCGGCGGATGCAGGTAGCCGTTTCCTGGCCGCCCCGGCCTGGTCGCCGGATGGTCATTTTGGTTGGGGCGTCCATCTTTGCCGGGTTGCGTGCTTTGTGACCCATCCTGCTTACCGTCGCCATTGTTCCTCGGTCCTGTGGGCCCTGCGACTTGCCGGTTGGTTCCCGATCCGGCATCTGCGCCTTGTGGCTGTTGAGCTGACGCGAGTGATGCTCCAAGCACCGCTAAACAGAGCAGCCAAATTTGCGCGCCGCGCATGGTCTTTTTCATCAGCCCATCGGTTGCTATTTCTTTGTTCTGCATGATCCTCTCCTTCAGTAAGCGCGTTGTTCTCCGCGCCTCCGCGCCGCACGCTTGCCATGCCATCTGTAAGTGCAATCGGGAGGCCAAACAAGGCTGCTTTGTTTTCTTGAAGTTATGAGTTACTAAGCTGCCGGTACATCAGAAATGCCGACCCATCGGCATTATTTTGAATATCAGGCACACGAAGTTATGACACACTGAGGTAATAGAGCGCTGTTTGGCGCAGCTACTAAGCCGGAGTGATGGGTTTGGCTTAGCGGACGGAAGCGGGGAGGATAGGATTATTACTTGAACAATGGCAAGAACTGCGTGGCGCGTCACATTATTCCCAGAAGGAACGACCGCCACGCAGGACTTTCTTTGTAATTATTGTGAGACTCCAGCGCATGAGTTATCGATCATGAATATACGGGTGTGCCCATAGCCGGCTGCGTTTTGAATCGGACCTTGCTGATTTGCAGATTGGCAATCTTCGAGTCCAGCGTCTGCCGCGGAACGCCAAGCTTGGTAGCCGCTCCACGAGGGCCCGAGATGCGGCCCTTCGACTCCGCCAATGCTGCTTCAATCACTTCTCTTTCCCGATCTGCGAGTGTAATCGCAAGCGGCGCAACGGCTGCGGATATCCGAGACACCTCGGGCGTAACCCAGGTCTGGTCAACCGAGAAAGTATCGCCTTCGCTGAGAATGACGCCCCGCTCGACAACGTTTTGCAACTCGCGTATGTTACCCGGCCAGTCATACGACTGGAGTAACTCGAAAGTGCCATCCTCGATAAATCGGAATTTCTTGCCGGCCTTGCTCGCATATCGCTCGATGAGGTGCTCGACGAGAAGCGGAATATCTTCGGTCCGCTCGCGCAGCGCGGGCACGTCGATGGGGAAAACATTCAGCCTGTAAAACATGTCGCGGCGGAACGTGCCTGCGGCCACGGCGGCCGCCAGATCGCGGTTTGTTGCCGCAATAATCCGGACGTCTACTGGAATCGACTGGCTGCTTCCAACGCGCTCAATCTCACGCTCTTGCAGCACGCGCAACAGAGTGATTTGCGTCTCCATCGGGAGTTCGCCGATCTCATCCAGAAAGATCGTCCCGCCGTTGGCCGCTTCGAAGCGTCCTAGGCGGCGCTGCAGTGCGCCAGTGAATGCGCCCTTCTCGTGTCCGAAAAGTTCCGATGCAATCAGCGAAGTGGGAATCGCGGCGCAGTTTACGCGGATGAACGGCCGCTTTGAGCGGTTCGACCGCTCGTAGATTGCCCGCGCTATAAGTTCTTTTCCCGTTCCGGTTTCACCCAGGATAAGTACTGTCGTATCCGTCGGGGCAACGCGGTCAACCTGTTGCAGCGCCGTTTTCAGCCGGGCGCTCTGTCCCACGATTGCATCCGATGGAGTGGAACGCTCATAGCGGGCTTCTCCGCCCCGTAACAGTACGCTGGTGTCATTGATGGTATTGGGCATCTGTGTAGAGAGCACGTCTCGCCTCCTGAAACAATTTCGTGAGCGGTATCGTTAATT
This sequence comes from Occallatibacter sp., assembly GCA_049508975.1. Classification (GTDB taxonomy): domain Bacteria; phylum Acidobacteriota; class Terriglobia; order Terriglobales; family Acidobacteriaceae; genus Telmatobacter. Next base: position 25,254 of record JBELAI010000007.1, read on the forward strand.
CTTCGCCTTATCGAGCGCTGCATAGATTTCTCTGAGCAAACGATCACTGCGCACGGGCTTATTCAAAAAGCCGGCAGCCCCGGCTTTTATCAACACATCGCGCAAGGATGCGTCTCCATGCGCTGTCACGAAAATGATCGGCGTTGCGTCGCCAGCTTCGAACAGCCGGCGTTGTAACTCGATGCCGCTCATCCCCGGCAGCCGCACATCGAGGATCAAACACGCGATTTCTTCACGGTTCGGAGAGTTGAGGAATTCCTCCGCGGAGGCAAAGGTATCGATCGAGAAACCAGCAGCCTTTAACACGCTTCCCAGCGCCTCACGAAGGGGTTCATCATCGTCAACAATAGCGATGATGCCGATTTTTGTAAGAGTGTCGTTCAATTGAGTTCATCCCCTCTGGCGTCGGATTGGGTGTCCCGCCAGTTATGAAACTAGCAATTCTGGGACTTGAAATCTATCCTGCTTTAGGAGGAGACGGGTACTTACTTGCGGAGGCGTTCCTGATCCTTTCAGCCATGCGTACAAGGTGAGCCAAAGATTCCGCCTGGGTCTTTTCCATGACGTGTGCGCGATGGGTTTTCACGGTTAGTTCACTCATGCCAAGTTCGTCCGCAATCTGCTTGTTCAAGAGGCCGGCAACCACCAGTTTGAGCACTTCCGTTTCGCGTGGCGTGAGCGAGTTGAATCGCTTGCGCATTTCCATCAACTCCGCTCGCTCCTTTCTGAGTCCGCGATCGTACGCAATCGCCTTCTGAACCGCATCGAGCAGGTCCTGGCCGCGGACTGGCTTGGTCAGAAACTCCATCGCCCCATCCTTCATTGCGCGCACGGTCATTGGAATGTCGCCGTGACCGGTAATGAAAATGATGGGGATGTGGAAGTGTGCATCGCTCAACTGGCGCTGGAGATCGAGTCCGCTCAGGCCCGGCATGCGCACATCGAGCACCAGGCAGGCCGGCGCATCCGGTCGTTTCGCCGCCATGAAATCGCGCGCCGATGCAAATGTTTCTGCGCGGAGGCCAATCGACCGGATGAGGCTCTGAATTCCGTCCCGGATGAGGGCTTCATCGTCGATCACGAAAACAACAGGCTCCAGTTCTTTCATGCGTTGGGTCCGCCTGCGTCCGGCAAAGTGAACTGAAATACAGAGCCTTGATTCGGAGTCGATTCAGCCCAGAGCCTGCCGCCATGCGCTTCAACGATCGAGCGGCTGATGGCCAAACCCATTCCTATACCTTGAGTTCGGGTAGTAAAGAATGGCTCAAATAACCGGGGCATGACCTCATCGCTCACTCCAATTCCGTTGTCTTCAATGGAAACACAAACTTCGCCGCCTTCCACAACTCTTGTACGAATCAGCAACAGCCGCGTTCGGCCCGTTACGCCCGTCATGGATTCGATTCCATTCATTATCAGGTTAAGGATGACCTGCTGCAACTGGATCCTATCTCCAAGCACATAAGGCAGGTCGGGCGAGAGTTCAAGAACAATGGAGACGTTATTCCGCGAAGCTTGACGGTCGGCCAGAGTTACAGTTTCTTCGATAACTCCGTTCAGTTGCACTGGCGCTCTCTCGGGAGCCGCCTTGTTAATCAGCGAGCGAATTCTGATGATAACTTCAGACGCTCGGGTCGCACCTTGAATCGTCCGCTCCGCAGCCGCCCGGGCTTCCGCAAGATTCGGACTCTCCAGGCCAAGCCACGCCACGCATGCGTCCGCATTGGCAACCACCGCGGCAAGAGGTTGATTCACCTCGTGCGCAATGGACGCAGTCAGCTCGCCGATCGTGGTAATTCGAACGACGCGCGCAAGCTCTGTACGCGTTCTTTGCAATGCTTCCTCAGTTCGTCTCTGCTCAGCCATCTGCTTAACAAGCGCATCGTTTGCGTTCTTCAACTCAACGGTGCGCTCGCCAACCCTGACCTCCAACTCGTCGCGGGCGCGGCGCAGTGCATCTTCCGCATCCTTCTGCCACGAAATCAGCCAGTTTGCCACAGCTTCGCAAGTAACGAAGCTGAGAAAGTACGGTACATCCGCAGGCTTCACAGCGAAAGAATTGATGGGCGGGATGAAATAATATAAGGCCGCCAGCGTACTGAGGCCAACCGCAACCCATCCCGGTCCACGCCCTGCGAACCAAGTGGTAACAATGACCGCGACAGAGAAAAAGAACCAGAACGGATTTCCGAACGGCACACGCAAAACAAGTGACAAAATCAACGCCACTGAGACCAGAACAATCGCTAGTCCGTAGCGCGCCGGGCCACGCAGCCTGGTTGTAGTTGTAAGGACAGTGTTCATTGCGGGAACGGACACTCAACTGGTGTAGTGCTCTTATACTACGGAGGCGGAGGCATTACCAGCACAATCCGACCGTCGATCGCAGAACCATCCTGCCCCCGGCGCAGCCAGGGTCGTGGTTGTCTGCCCGGACCCCAGCGCGACCTATGTATTGAGAGCGGACCTGACTGCGCTGTGTGCAGTGTTGCGTTTCCGGGAAAGGGAATCGCGCAGATGCATCCTTGCGCGCAGAAGCCTCGATTTCACAGCCGCAACCGATAGGCTTGTCATCGCAGCGATATTTTCAACCGACAACTCGCGTTCATATCTTAGTTCGAGAATTTGGCGCAGAGGCGCCTTCAACTTGCGCACAGCCCTCCAAAGGTGTTCAATGTGCTGCCCACGGATATGATGAGACTCGATATCCTCGCGTTTGTCTGGGAAATCAAAAGTCGAAGTATTTAGATCGCTGTTCTCAACCATGACCGCGCGCCTTCTGCGACCATTACGTAAAAGCATCAGCGATGAATTAATGGCGATTCTTACCAGCCACGTCGAGAACTTCGATCTCCCGTCGAACTGGTCCAAATGAAGATAGCTATTAAGGTAAGTCTCCTGCAGCACGTCCTCGGTGTCTTCCCAATTGCAGGTAATGCGCAATATGCTGCCGCGCACGACTCTGCCGTGCCGATTCCAGAGCTCTACGAGAGCCAATTCATTGCCACGTTTTGCCTCATCGACTAGAAAATCGTCGCTTGGGCTTTCAGTGGATCCTCCGTAGTGCAATTTGAGCGGGCAGCTTCTCATCACACGTCTCCTCCGGCTTTTCGAATTTGCGACCCGAAAGCTGTAACAGGACACTGAACATGAGCGCACCGGGATCTGTTGTAACTCCGATCGTCATGGCCGCGGTCCCCGCTATGTAAAGGCGCAACCTGAAGATCTCCGCGATGAAAACACCCAGGGAGCGGAGTTGTTTGCGGGTCGTCATGATGGTTCCAAGTGCACGCGGAGTGCCTTTCATTGCCGAGGTCGAGACCCTGAAGCCAGGCTCATGGTTCTGCTTTCAAAACACTGCATTTGGGAGTTTGGATTCAATGGTTCCGCAAACTTGTCGTGCGCGGTTCGGCCGTCTTTAGGTGTCCGATGTTCCGCAATATCGACAATGAGTGTCGGTATAGCGACAGCGCTCGGGGAAGGCGAACAGCAAAGGCAGTCGATTCTCGCTTTGAGTGGAAAGGACGACTCGTCAGCGGTTCCCTTCGGATGCCGTGCGATTCTCAAGCGCTGCATTCACCGTGACGTGGTTCTCGCTGAGGGGCGACCCAACCGCCCTCTGCAGCGCGGTCCTCGCCTTTGCGTAGACACCCAACCCTGTGACTGCTGCCGATTTTGTCTGCGGCAGTGAGCTCTGATACTCGCCGCATCATATGCGTGAAATCTACGGCCTATTTTGCCGCAATTGCAAAGACAATCGCCGCTTATTATGCGGCGATTATCGAGTCTAATCTCCGCAAGCCGAAATGACCTGGTCGGTGCCTCCGCCGCTCGCGCATGTGACGGTCGACGGTCTCGCCTGCTCTCTTGGTGGAGCCGGCCTTGGCGGGGGAGAGCCAATCCGGCCGGCCTTACCTGGGTTCAGCAGGTTTCGAGACGGCCGACGCGACTGGCTGGGACACCGGCTTCTGGATTTGCGGCAAACGCCGTACTGGCCTGCCGGGCAGCGGCTCCATGCGCGGCGTTGGATGAAATTCCGGCGCTCCCGCCTCCGCATGGTGCATCTGTGCGCGCTGCTCTGCCTGCTTCTTCAACCGGTCGGTCACATCCGTCAGTCGAGCATTCTCGTGGCCTGCCCGCTTGGCCGTTGTGGAACAACCGGAACCGTCGAAACCTCCTCTCCCTGCACTGCCGCCTCAGCGCCAGTTTGTGCGAGCGTGGGTGCGGACACCCCCACTCCGAGGAGAATCAGCATCAGCGAAACGGCCAGGGCCGAGAGCAATTGCTCTCTCATGAAAACTGAAATCCTTCTTGATGCTTGCATAGGACTCTTTCCTCTCGTCACCGCACAATCGAAACAGTCCTTGTGCCGAGCTGTGGGGGGTGAATTGTATTGGTCTTGTCTGAGACTCCTGTCGGGAGTTGGTCTAAACCTGCAGGCTCGCTTTCAGGCCCTGCTCTCTCCCATCCCTCCCTGTTCCTTCCCTCCCGGTCCCACGCCTGCTCGCCCGTACTGGCTTCGGATCTGCCCTTTACCAGCACCGAGACAATCTCCCGCTCAACAGTGATCTCGATCCGGCGATTCAGCCGCATCCCTGTAACCGTCTGCCCTCCGATGCTTTCTACCGGCCCCGAGTTGGGGGGTATGATCTTCATGCTTGCGCTCCTGATAAGCTGGCGTTGCGGTAATCCGCTTGAAACCCACTTGAGCGCAAGCCGGGATTAAATGTCTTGAAACGGCCGGAATACTTTCAGAAATCTTCGGAAAGAATGTGAAAATCGTCTATGTCGTTAACAACCAATGGCATTTATCGATTCGACGAGTTTGAGCTCCCCCTCCAGGCGCACATTCTCGCGCAATGTAGTACTAGGCATGAGTCGATCGATAGTGCGTGTCCAGCAAATCCAATTCCTTCTCAAGAGTGCGAAGTACTTCGTCGTTGATCTTATTTTCGTCCCGCAAGCGCAGCAGGGTCGACCGTTCCGTTGCGCGCAACTGGCCGCTCAGATTGCGATACTGTTCGTACTCTGGAAGAACTGGCCCATCTCCTCCGGCGGTCTGATTTGTCTCTTCAAATCGCTGTTGATAATGATGGAGCAGATCGGCAAGTATCTCATCGTCTCCAGCATCTCCCCGTTTACGAATGGCGTGAATTTGATTCATGGCGGCCAGGAGCATTTTTTGGCGGGCATTCTGTTCCTCGCCGAATGCCGCGGGAATAACCGCCAATCCAAGTTTGCGGATCAGGAAAGGCAGGCTCAGTCCCTGCGCAACCAGCGTCAGCAGGATGACGCAGAACGTGAGGAAGATAAGAGCATCGCGCTGCGGGAATGGCATTCCATTGTCAAGCACCTCGGGGATAGAAACGGCGGCGGCCAACGCGATGACACCGCGCATTCCTGTCCATCCGATGACAAATTTCTCGCGTGCAGGTACTTGAGGCGCAGGCCGTTTGAACAGCTTGCGAATCGCGTCCGAGATCCAGGACTCCACAAACACCCAGATCATCCTGAGCGCAATCAGCAAGGCAGTGACGAGAACTCCGTCCAACAATAGGGATGGCAAACGAAGGTCCCGGATGCCGGCAAGAATGTGCGGCAACTGCAACCCGATCAGGGCGAAAACCAGCCCATTCAGAGCAAAATCCAGTGTATTCAAAACCCCTGCCGATTCGAGCCGGGCGCGCATCGAGAGCGACTGCGATCTCTTGTGGCCCAGGTAGAGGCCGCAGGCGACAGTTGCCAGCACACCCGACGCGTGTACAGACTCGGCCGCGAAATAGGAGAGATACGGAGCAATCAGAATGAGCGTCACCTCAATGGGCGCATCTGTCAGCCTCGATTGACCCCAGCGGATCAACTTCGCTGCGACCAATCCAACAAGAACCCCGGCAATACTGAGGTAAACCAGACGGAGCGCCCCCGCGCCTATCGTTGGAACCTGATTGCTGACCAGCGTGGCGACAGAGAATTCCAAAGCCACCAGCGATGTGGCGTCGTTGACCAGACTCTCGCCCTCAAGCACGTCGATGATGCGCTTGGGCAAGCCTACTCGCCTGGCGATGGCAGAGGCGGCAATCGCATCCGTACTTGCAACCAGCGCGCCCAGCACAAAGCCCAGCCGGTGATCGAATCCAGGCAGAAGCCATCCGCTCATGTACGCGAGAGCTGCGGCAGTGAATCCAACAAGCCCAAACGCCAGCAGAAGAATCACAGGCAGATTCATTCGAATGTCGCGCCAAGAAGTGTGGAACGCTGCCGTAAAAAGCAATGGAGGCAGCAAGACCAGAAAAATCACATCCGGATTCAGGGAAACCTGCGGCAGGTTGGGCAGGAACGAGATCGCGAGACCGCCGATCACAAGAACAATCGGATATGGCGTGCGAAACCGGCGGGCCAGTGAAGCCAAGGCAACAACCAGTACCATGAGGAAGAGCAAAATGAATTCCAGGTGATGAAGATCCGGCGTTTGCAAATTTGACTCCTTTGTTGAATGCTGAGTAGAGTGATTCGCGCTTGAGGCGCTATGCCTTGTCTTCTGAATCCCTGGCCTTCAGTTGCATGCGCAGTTCTTCGTTCTTCTCCAGAAGATAAGCAATCATGTATTGCAGGCGGCTGGTCCCTTCGTGGGAATGCAAATCGTTTTCGGAATTGGCATGGTAGTTATTGCCGCTCTCGGAATTCATTGCATGGTTCGACACAATGGTCCTCCTCTAGATGAATTTGAATTCGACTTGAGTGCGATCCGTCTACCTTTTGCGTTTGTCGGCTGCTCGATCCAGCCACTCGTCAACACGCAGGGCAATCGTCATACACCAATGCGCTCTCCGCCAGGTTTCCGCGCCTTGTCTTGCATTGACTTCCGTAAGTGCAATCTGGAGGCCGAATCAACATGCATTGTTTGCATGAATTTGCGGAGTTATGAGCTGCTGATCTATCGGAATTGCCGACCAATCGGAAAAACGCGGCACGATCGAGCTCAAAGGCTGCGCGGTTTAACCCAAAATTCGCCATTCCTTGCGTCAGACTGACCCAAATGCCCTATCCTGCATCTGAAGTCTTAGGTCGCAAGTGAGACATGCCCGGATCGATTGCCGCTCTAATTTGACACATTTTCCTTCGCTGCCGGCATCGAAAGCAGAGAACGGAAACTTGCGCCCGGGGTATTTGGAGAGCTGAAGATTGAAGAAACTGGCAAGTGCGATTGACCCACTTTGGTATAAGCACGCAATCATCTACGAACTCCACGTGCGCGCCTTCGCCGACTCCAATGGCGACGGTATTGGAGACTTCCCCGGCCTTCTGTCGCGTCTTGACTACCTTCAGGACCTGGGTGTCACCTGCATCTGGCTTTTGCCTTTCTTTCCCTCGCCCTTGCGCGACGACGGGTATGACATTGCCAATTACGTCGACGTCAATCCATCCTATGGAACATTGAACGACTTCAAGATGTTCCTCGACGCCGCTCACCATCGCAACATGCAGGTCATGATCGAGCTGGTCATCAACCACACCAGCGATCAGCATCCCTGGTTCAAAGCCGCCCGTCTGGCTCCGCCCGGCTCACCGGCTCGCGAGATGTACGTGTGGTCCTCGACGGACCAGCTCTATAAAGACGCCCGCATTATTTTTACGGATACGGAAAAGTCCAACTGGACATGGGACGAGACAGCCAAGGCCTACTACTGGCATCGCTTTTTTGCCCATCAGCCCGACCTGAATTTCGATAACCCCCTGGTCATCGAAGAAGTTCTCAAAGCCATGCGTTTCTGGCTTGACATGGGGGTCGACGCGCTGCGCATGGACGCCATTCCGTATCTCGTCGAGCGAGACGGCACTACCTGCGAAAATCTGCCTGAGACTCACCGCGTTATCAAAACCATCCGCGCAGCAATTGACGCGGAGTATGCCAATCGACTCATCCTTGCGGAGGCCAATCAGTGGCCGGCGGACGTGCGTCCCTATTTCGGCGAAGGCGACGAGTGCCACATGGCATTCCACTTCCCGTTGATGCCGCGCATTTATATGGCTCTTCGCCAGGAAGATCGCCTGCCCATCACCGACATCATGGCGCAGACGCCTCCCATTCCCGATAACTGCCAGTGGGGCCTTTTCCTCCGCAACCACGATGAACTCACGCTGGAAATGGTGACCAACGACGAGCGCGATTACATGTACTTCGCCTACTCGGCCGATCCCCGTATGCGTGTCAACGTGGGCATTCGGCGAAGGCTCGCACCGCTGGTCGACAACAATCGACGCCGTATCGAGTTGCTGAATTCGCTCCTGCTCAGCTTCCCCGGCACCCCCATTCTCTACTACGGCGACGAGATCGGCATGGGAGACAACATCTATCTCGGCGACCGCAACGGCGTCCGCACGCCCATGCAGTGGAACTCCGACCGCAATGCCGGCTTCTCCCGCTGCGACCCGGCACGGCTCTACTTTCCCGTGGTCATGGACCCCGTGTATGGCTACCAGGTCATCAATGTTGAGGCGCAGCTCAGCGACCAGTCCAGCCTGCTGCACTGGACCCGGAACATGATCGCCCTGCGCAAGCTTTTTCAAGTCTTCGGCAGCGGGACGCTTCGATTCCTGAATCCGGAGAATCGGAAAATCCTCGCGTACCTCCGAGACCTCGATCGCGGCGATGGTTCTCACGAGACCGTTCTCTGTGTAGCCAACCTGAGCCGCTTTGCTCAGCCGGTCTCGCTAGATCTCGCGGACCACGCCGGCCAGCAGCCGGTCGAAATGCTGGGCTACGTGTCATTCCCTCCGATTAATGAAACTCCTTATGCCCTTACGCTTGCTCCATACTCGTTCCTCTGGCTTGAACTTCAACCTGCGGATATAGACATTGAGCCCGCAATGGAACCCCAAACCGAAGCTCTTGAGACTCCATCTATGAACGAATCGGCAGCGGTCGAACTGGTAGCCACTGGCTGGCCCGGTTTTATCGCCGGTCACGGCCCGGTGCTCCTTGAATCCACAATGACAAGCTGGCTCCCGCGCCAACGTTGGTTTGGAGCCAAGACACGCAAGATCCAGACCGTTCGCGTAATGGACTGGGTAGAGCTTCCAGTCCAATTCGCCGCCAACTCCCCCAAAAGACCCATCTCCCCTACACTTCTGTTTGTTGAAGTCGCTTATGCCGACGGCCCATCCGAAACTTATCAAATCCCGCTCGCAATCGGCAGCGGTCCCGACGCAGACGACCTTGTTGCGAACCATCCGCAAAGCATCCTGGCCGCACTCCCAACGCCCACCGGTTCTCTCATCCTCCACGATGCCACCATACGCGAAGATTTCCGCCAGTCTCTGCTCGCGCTCATCGAGCGCAATGCGACCCTGTCGCTTTCGACATCGCAGAGCGGGCCAGCCGCGCAGCCCGCGCCCTATCTGCCCGTGGCGCCTGTTCCAATCACCGCGCAACCTGGCGAAGCAGCAGCCTCCACTGACACCGAAAACGCAGCGAAGCAGTCCGGTGAAGAAGCAATTCCATCCGCCAGCTGCATCCACGGCCGTGCTTCCAAAGCCTTCGGCCCTTCGAAGAGGCCACAGTCGATGCCGTCAAGGGTGGGCTCAGCAGAACAATCAAATACTTCAATTCTTTATGGCAACAAACTCATTCTGAAACTCTTCAGAAAGCTGCAGTCAGGAGAGAATCCCGACATAGAAATCGGCCGATTCCTGACCGAAGTCTCACGCTTCCCGCGCATCGCCCCATTCCTCGGCGAAATTGTCATGACTTCTTCGGGAGCAGAGAAAACCACCCTTGCGATGTTGCAAGGCCTGGTTATCAATCAGGGAGATGGATGGCAGTGGTTCCTCGAGCAACTCTCGGCATTCTTCGCCTCGGTTGCATCCCTTCCAGCGCCAGCCCCTGCCCCAACCCCCAGCTTCCTTAGCGATGACCAACTTCGCCACGATGTTTTGGAACATGCCGGCCCATCGCTTCAGGCTGCCGAACTCCTCGGCCGCCGGACCGCCGAGTTGCATTTAGCCCTCGCCGAACCAACCAGTGATCCCGCGTTTGCTCCCGAGCCCTTGACCACTCAGGACCTTGTCCGCGACGCGCAGCGAATCGACGCCCAGATCACCTCGACCCTTGAAGCTCTGAAAATCAAGCTCTCCACGCTTCAAGACGTCACTGCAGACAATGCCGCCCTTTTGCTCTCCCGCCGCATCGACTTGTTTGCACGCGCCAACGCCATCACCGCTTCAACAGCTGCGGGTCAGCGTATCCGCATTCACGGGGATTATCACCTGGGCCAGACTTTGCTAACGAAGAGTTCGTCCACCGAATCGGAATCAGCGGTCAATCCGGACTCAGTAGACTTCGTCCTGCTGGACTTCGAAGGTGAACCCGCGCGCCCCCTTGCCGAACGGCGTCAAAAGCAATCGCCGCTCAAAGACGTAGCCGGAATGATCCGCTCCCTCTCGTACGCCGCCTACGCCGGTCTCGATCAATACCTTTCCGCTCACCCCGATCTTGCGCATTCGCCCGCCTGCGAAAGCCTGACCGCCTGGGCTGTCTTATGGCAGAACACCGCATCCTCTCAATTCCTCCGCGCCTACCGCGAAACGATCGCTGCCAATCCCTCTCTCTTGCCTTCGCCCCAGCAGTCGCAGGCTTTGCTCAGTGCCTATCTGCTTGAAAAAGCGCTGTACGAATTACTCTATGAACTGAACAACCGCCCCACCTGGCTCCGCATTCCCCTGGCCGGCATCTTAGCTCTATAGCGGTACCAGGCTGAGCGCTCCACTTTTGCTGTCATCCTGAGCGCAGCGCAGCGGAGTCGAAGGACCTGCTTCATGTAATCCAACCCGGAAGAGTCACGATGGCGACAGCTAATTCAATCTCCGACGTTCCACCCGAGCAAGAGCTTCCAGCTCCCGCCCTGCTTGTGCTGCTCGCATCCATGCCCCAGGAGCAATCGGAAACGCTCCTCGCCCATCTCACCTCGACCTTCGCAGCAGACAGCCTGATGATTGCCAGCCCGGACGCACTCTCGGCCGATGCGTGGCCCGGCCTGCGCATCCTGCCCATTCCCGAATCGAATCCGTCCTGGACCCTCACCGCCGCCGACTTCGAACTTGCCGGCCAACTGGCCACCGAACACAAGGCGCCCACCATCCTGATGCTGGGCCCAGGGTCCGGTTCGCTGAGTGCATCGGGCCTGCGCGACCTTGCCAACGCAGTGGTCGACTCACCCGCCGACCTGGCAATCCCCTGTTACGACCTGCCTCCACATGCCGGCCTCATCAACTCGGCTATCCTCTATCCGCTCACCCGCGCGCTTTTCAGTTGCCGAGCCCGCTTTCCCCTGGCCGTCGATCTAGGCCTCTCGGCTCGCATGGCCGATCGTCTCGCCGCCGCGGCCCAGCGATTTACAACACTCAATCAGGGCGACGCACTCCTCTGGCCAGTCAACGAGGCCGCAGTCGGCGGACTAAACACCCATGAAGTCCCAGTCGGACATCGAGCAACCCCCCAACCGGCCGAAGCAGACATTAACGCGATTCTCGCTGCGGTCACCGGTTCTCTCTTCGCCGATATCGACGCCAAAGCCGCATTCTGGCAGCGACCCCGCTATTTACCGCCTCCGCGCTCTCCATTTCCAGAAGCTCCGCCAAACAGTGCGCCCACAGACATCACTCCCATGCTTGAAGCCTTTCGCCTGGCCTACACCAACCTCCAGGAAATCTGGTCGCTGGTGCTGCCTCCCAATTCCCTGCTCGGCCTCAAGCGCCTTTCCGTTACAGAATTCTCGGCATTTCGCATGCCCGACAGCCTCTGGGCCCGCATCGTCTATGACTTCCTCATCGCCTACCGGCTCCGCACCATCAATCGCGGACACCTCCTCGGCGCACTCATTCCGCTGTATCTCGCATGGGTCGCCAGCCACATCAACATCACCGATTCCGGCACCAACGCGGAGCGGCATATCGAAGCTCTCGCCACCGCTTTCGAAGCCGACAAGCCCTATCTCGTCTCCCGCTGGCGCTGGCCCGACAGGTTCAACCCATGACAAACAATCCCCATGCGAACCTGGGTGCCTCATATCTCGAATTTGAGATATGGGAAAGCACAAACTTTGAGTTATGGGAAGTTACAAGCCTCCGCACCAAGAGATCGAGTTCAAGGAGTGAGTCCGATGCATAACATCCTTGCCATCCTGCTCCAGTCAAGCCCGCGTCCCGCTCCGCAGCCCTTTAATGCGGACAACGCCTCCATCTGGCACCACATGTCGGATGCACTCCATCAATCGCTCGACCGCGTCCTCTCCCTGCTCATCGCCATCCTGCCCGGCATCCTCGCGTTCTTTGTCGCCATGGCGGTCTTCACGCTGGTCGGAATGGCTCTCTCGGCGCTCCTACGCCGTGGACTCGCATGGGCCCGCTTCGACGACCGTCTCACCCAAACCCGAGGCAAAGCCGACTGGACACCGGGAACCTCGCCCTCCGCACTCATCGCCCGAGCCTCCTTCTGGGCCTGCGTCATCCTCGGACTCATCATTGGCGCATCCGCCTTCGACGCCTCCTACGCATCCGCCGCATCACTCCCTATCTCGCTGCTGCCCTATCTCACCCGCGCCGTCGGCGCAATCTTCCTGCTCATCGCCGGCACGCTCATTGCCCGCTTTCTGGCGCGCTCTGTCCTCATCGGAGCCGTCAACGCTCAACTCCAATACGCGCGTTTTCTTTCCCTAGGAGTGAAGTGGCTGGTGCTGGTTCTAACCGCCGCCATGGTTCTCGATCACTTAGAAGTCGGCGGCGTTGTTGTCGAACTGGCCTTTGGCATCCTCTTCGGCGGCATCGTTCTAACGCTCTCTCTCGCAGTCGGCTTGGGCTCTCGCGATCTCGTCAGCCGCTCTCTCGAAAGCCACGTCGACCGCACCGAGCACAGCGTCCCCTCACCCAACGCCGCCAGCACCACTCCGGCCGAATCGCTCCGCCATTTCTGAGAGACAGGCAAGTTCTGAGCAGCCAGACAAGTTTCCGGGCTTTTAAAGCTCATAGCTGAATAAAACCTGTCATCCTGAGCGAAGCGTACTTCAGCGGAGTCGAAGGACCTGCTTTTCGGTAGCTCACCGACTGAAAAGTCGCTTTAGCAGCGCTCTGTTTAAAGAGGAGTAGACAAATTCTGAGCAGCCAGGCAAGTTCTGAGGAGCCAGATAAGTTTTGAGCAGCCAGACAAGTTTCCGGGCTTTTAAAGCTCATAGCTGGATAAAACCTGTCATCCTGAGCGAAGCGTACTTCAGCGGAGTCGAAGGACCTGCTTTTCGGTAGCTCACCAACTGAAAAGTAACTTCAGCAGCAATTCTGTTTATAGAGGAGTAACTGACGGTTTGCCGACCATCCACTCACAACGAATTTACACAGAGATTCAACGCTCTGGAGTCGCGGCTACTTGTTCGACAGGTCGGCGCGATGTTGATTTTGAACATCGACCCACGCCAACCAAGCGTCAGTGGTTGGGGGTCGAAAACTGGGAAGCAGCAAACCACCGGATTTAAACCATTCATATGCCTCAGGACCGACTGAATCCCGATCATGTCCTAGCGCGACGTCACGAATGAAGTTCTTGCGAATCCATCGCACAGTGGCGTTATACCACTTTTCAAAAGCCTTGTCCTCGGTTTCAAAACTTGCCCAGATTCTTCCTTGCAGGAGCGCAGGTTGACCGTTCCACGGTTCGGGCCGAGGCCACCGGAACCCGGAATTCCCGCGGCAGTGCGCCACCGTCCCGAATCGCAGCTTAACGCTGCACAGAGCGGCAGAATTCGGAGTTTTCAGCATCCCCATCCCCGTCGCGAATGAGCGTGATCCTCCCCAGCGATTTCTCCGGTCCTGTTTGCCACATGTGAGAGAATGGCAGCACTTGCTTGGGGTTGAAAACAGCGGACAGATGAGCGACGACCTTACCGCCGGAGCGGCCTCCTCGGGCCACGAGGCAGCGCTGGAGAATGAGCGGCTGGTCGGCTCCATACTGGCCGGGGAGCCGGAGGCGGAGCGTACCTTTGCTTTGCGCTATATGCGCCCCGTCAAGGCCATGCTGCTGGCTCGCTCCCGCAATCCGGATTTGGCCGCCGATCTGCTCCAGGACACAATGATTGAGGCGCTCTGCGCATTGCGGCGCGGACAATTGCGCGATCCCGCCAAGTTGACGCAGTTTGTCATCGCCATTGCCCGTAACGTGCTGAATAACCATTTTCGAGGCGAAGTGCGCCGGCCCGAATCGCTGGAACTTCCGGATAATCTGCCCGATCTTTCGTTCTCAGAAGAAAAAGCCGACGAGCAGGAGCGAGAAACCCTGGCGCTAAAAGCCATCTCCAGCCTCGATCCGCTAGACAGGACAATCTTGCAAATGACACTTGTAGATGGGCTTAAGCCCGGCGTCATCGCTGAGCGACTGCGCCTGAACCCGGACGTCGTCCGGCAGAGGAAACTGCGCGCAACCCGCCGCGTAATAGATTTTGTTCGAAGCCCGTCACAAACCGTTTCCAACGTCCACTCTATTGCGGGACAAAAAAAATGACGAACTGCACAAGGAAACCAGCCGAAGAATACGTTGAGTCCTACTTGCAGGGCTCGCTGGCCGAGGTTGAAGCGCAGGAGTTTGAGGAGCATTTTTTCGATTGCCCGGTTTGCCTTGCCCAGGTGGAAGCTCTTCAAGCGGTCACCCAGACCCTTCGCAACCAACCGCGAACCGCGCTCAAAGCGCCAATTCCCTGGCCTATCCGGTTTGCCGCCTTCGGAGCAATCGCTGCCCTCCTGTTCCTGGGCTTTCTCGGGTATCGGGCCAGGCAACAGCCTGCGCAGCCTTCCATCGCCAGCGCTCCGGTGGCCCCCACTCAAAATGCCGCACCGTCCGCGCCAGCCAAGCCATCTTCCTCAGCGTCCCCCGCGCTTTCCTCCCTGGCTGACCTGACTTTGCCGGCCTTTCAAGCTCCCAACCTCCGTGGTCAGAGCGGAGACGCGCATTTCGAATCGGGGATGAAGGCATACTCAAGCCACGACTGCCCCACCGCGGTCAAATCCCTGGCGCGCGTCCCTGCCGCGGACGAAGATTCGCCCGCCGCCCGCTTCTATAGCGGAGTCTGCCAGATGCATGACGGAGATCTGGATGCGGCTTCCCAAACCCTTCGCAGCGTTGCCGACGCCGGTGACTCACCCCAACAGGAGGCGGCACTTTACTACCTGGCGCAAATCGCCCTGGTACACAACGACCCCACTACGGCACGCCACTACTTGGCTCGCACCATCTCGCTGCGCGGAGATTTTGAACGCCGCGCCCGTTCTGAATTGAAAAACGTTCGCACAGGCGACGACAGTAAGTAAAATTGATTTCCCCCCGGTCGAGTGAATCGGTTCAAGGAATGGGTGTAAACCGCCAGAGCGGCCGCTCGCGCTTCCCTGTCGGTCGTCTGCAAGACGGAGGTCTCGGTGAATCGAACGACAACCTGTGCCCTCACAATTCTCCTTTCCATGTATTGCGCCACTAACTGTCTGGCCCGGCAATCCCCTTCCGCCGGCCAGCCAGCTCCGGCCGCGCCCGACGAGCCA
This sequence comes from Occallatibacter sp., assembly GCA_049508975.1. Classification (GTDB taxonomy): domain Bacteria; phylum Acidobacteriota; class Terriglobia; order Terriglobales; family Acidobacteriaceae; genus Telmatobacter. The sequence goes on from JBELAI010000007.1 coordinate 40,824, forward strand.
AAGAAGGAAGCGGCGAAGCCCGGAATCGACAAAATCGCTCAGTGCCGCGAAGCTTTACGTCAGGCGGAAACCGAGCATCCAGGCAACACGGTTGAAGTGGCCGAAGCGTTGGACGACCTGGTTGCGAGTCAGATCGACGCCGGCGTTGTGGATACCGAAACATTGGCTGAGGTCAATCGTGAGGTGCAAGTGGCGAAAGCCGCCGCCGGCCCACGCAGCCAGACCTTTCTCAACTCCCTCGGGGTCCAGGTTGAGGTACTGGTTGCACTCAATCGTGCCGCAGAGGCCAGGCCGATTGCTGAACGATTGCTTGAGACGGCACAAAAGGAGTTCCCGGATAAAGACGACACTGCGACTGCCGCCGAGGAGCTGGGCGTGGTCTGTTCAGCCTTGGGGGACTACCCTTGCGCATTGCGAGCTGACGAGGCATCGCTGGCAATCACTCGCAAGATCGGCGGCAAGGATAACCCGGACCTGGTGTCAACTCTCAACAATCTCGGCGCGTTGAAATATGAAATGGGAGACTTCAAAGGCTCGATCGCTGCCGATGAGGAAGCGCTGGCCATCGCGTACAGGGTCACGCCCAACTTCGACCGCCTCGGCATAATCGAGAACAATCTGGGAGCCCACTATATCCGGCTCAAGGAATTCGACAAGGCGCTCGAACACCTGAACCGTGCAACTAAACTGCTGGAGAAGCAATATGGATCCGACAGCTCGTTGGAAATGCAGGTACATCACAACCTGGCCAACCTTTACAGCCGCACCGGACATTTCGCCGATGCATGGAAAGCCTATGAGTTCTCGCTCGAAAACAAATATGAGCCGATGGATCAGCGCGCAGGAACTCACGCGATGTTCGCCATCTCCCTCGCGCAGGGCGGCAATCCGCCCAAAGCAGTGGAAGAGGGGCTTCTCAGTGCTCGCATGAGCCGCGAGATGTTCGTATTGCAGGCACGCACTTTGCCGGAACGCCAGGCGCTGGTCTACGATGCAACGCGCCCGCATGGACTCGACACGGCCATCTCAGTGCTTCTCGGTCATCCTGAGTTGTCTACCAACGAGATCTATCAGGAAGTCATACGCTCGCGTGCACTGGTCGCCGACGAAATGGCGCGACGTCAAAAGAACCTGAACGCCGACAACGACCCTGAAACTGCCGGGCTCCTGACGGAACTGGACAAAGCCAGAACCGATCTGCTCGCGGTGCAGAATTCACAAGCGCAAACCGCTGATAAGCCCCAGCAATTGAACGCCGCCACCGCTCGCATGGAATCGATCGAGCGCTCGCTTGCTGAACGCAGCGCCGCGCTGCGCAACGATGAACGAATTTATCAGGTAACGACAGAAGACGTTCGTCGCAATCTGCCTCCACATTCCGTGCTGATCTCTTATGTCTTGTATCGGCAGTATGCCGTAGACAAGCTGGACCCGACAAACGGTCATACGCTATCCTATGCCGCCTTCGTAGTCCATCCAGACTCTGGCCAGATCCGCATCTTCAAGTTGGGCGATGCCGCCTCGTTGGATGGGCTGGTTCGCAAGGCACGCGCGGCCTCCGAGGCCGAGGCGCACAGCGGCGGCCTTGGCTCCATTCGCAATGAGCGAAATTATCGCGACGCCGGCCTTGCCATCCGTCAACGGATTTGGGATCCGCTCGAGACGGAAATCGGGACCGCCCAGCTTGCGCTTGTCGTCGCTGAAGGAAATCTGAATCTGATCCCCTTCGCCGGGCTGCCGGATGGCGACGGTTATCTCGTTGAACATGGACCGGTGATCCATACTCTCTCCAGCGAACGCGACCTGGTGCCAACGGGGCAGGTGGAAAAGAAAGAGGGCCTGTTGGCCATTGGCAGCCCATCGTTCGACCTGTCTGCGTACAAGCTTCCGCCAGCGAAGTTGCGAGGCGCGACTCCTGCCTGTGATGAATTCAGCAAAATTGAGTTCGAGCCTCTGCCGGGAACTGCCGCGGAGGTGTCGGACATTGCTTCCACCTGGAATCGGTGGAATGCTTCGGAGCCCTCGCAACTGGTAACCGGAAACGACGCGACGCTCGCACGATTCCTTGCTGAGTCCTCGCATAGCCGCGTGCTGCATGTGGCTACGCATGCCTTTTTACTGGACAAGAGCTGCGGCAGCGGCAACCCACTGCTCCATTCGGGACTGGTCTTCGCCGGTGGCAATCATGGTGCGGCGCAATCCATTCTCACCGCGCAGCAGATTGCATCTCTCGACCTGAGCAACGTGGATTGGGCCGTGCTTTCGGCATGCAACACCGGCAACGGGGAACTCCGAGACGGAGAAGGCGTGCTTGGATTGCAGAGAGCCTTCCGCGTGGCCGGAGCACGCAGCGTCATCATGACTCTCTGGCCTGTCGACGACGACGCAGCCCGCCAATTCATGCATGAACTCTACACCCAGCGCCTTGGCCATCACGCATCCACCGCCGATGCAGTGTGGGGTTCGGCGCGCGCCATGTTGCAGGAACGCCGAGCCGCCGGCAAGAGCACTCATCCGTGGTATTGGGCCGGTTTCGTCGGCTCTGGCGGCTGGGAGTAACCCAGGGAAATGTCCTTAATTAAAATGCTTTAATTCTGCTGGCTGGCCTTCATCTCGTCCCGAACCTTGTGCGCCAGCTTCTCAACCTGCTCGGCCTTCCTGATAACGCTCAGCGAAAGTGTGTCCTTGCTGCTCTTATCAAGTTCCGCTTTCAATTCGTTGGCCAAAGTCAGCAACTTCGCAGTGTCGTCCGCGAGTTGCTTCTGTTGCGGAGTCTGCGGAGTCGTGGGCTTGGAAGGATCCGCTGTCGCCACTGCAGGTACCGGCGCCGGCGCCTGCGCCACGGGTGGTTGAGCCACGCTTCCCGGAGCGGGCTGCTGAGCTGCAGCTAGAGAAATTGCGCCGAAGGTGAATAGAGCAAGGCAAGCCAAATCTTGCACAGAGCGCGCACTTCCTTCCAATCCGTACGAGGAACGAAACCTTGACAATATCTTCAAAGCAAACCTCCGATCCAGAGCGAGTCCACAATTCGCGTGCCCCTTGAAGCGCTGCGGAATGTGCCTTTCAATTCCACCCCAGCAACGAAGACCTGTGGCGTGAACTTATCGGGTTGATCTTCGCGGGAATCCGATACGCGCACTTCTCATGCGCACAGTATAGAGAGAAAATGCAAGAGTGAATATCTATCTTTTGAGGTGATTCTAATACCGTCGCTGTATTTGCGCGAGGGAGTCGCTCAGATTGCCGGTCGACAACTCTCTGGCGATCTCTGCCCCCTGGGGCCAACAGTCCTCTCAGGCAGCCGGCAGCCGGCGCACCGAGGCATGCAAAGTAGCTTATTGGGTGGGGGTCGCCCTCATCTTGTGCTGAATGCCGTGCGCCAGCTTTTCAATCAGTTCAGCCCTCCGGATCTCGAGTATCGAAATCGCATCCGGCACGCCCTTGTCGGTGTCGGCCTTCAATTGATTGGCCAACTCCAACAATTTCGCGGTATCCGACGTCAATTCTTTTTGGCGCTCCAAGTTCAACTCTTTAAACCGCTTAAGGTTGTCTTGCAGCTTCATCGAATCTTCCATGAGGCGATTGGCGTCCGCCGTTGGATTGGCAGTGCGATTCATCGGCGCCATTCCCGGCGTCGGCGGCGGATAGGGCAATCCGTTCCCAACCTGCCCCTGGGCGAAACACATGGCGGCCGGCATTAATGTGACGACAGCCAGGCACACGAGGCCCCGTACCCAAGCCGCTTTCTCAAGTACGATGCTCCGAGGTTTGAGCGGACCGATGCGAAGGTCGCTACTTCTCATGCTGACAGTATAGTGTGAATTCGATGCGTTTCTACGAGCAATTTTGACCGGCTCGATGCTCTTTCGGGAATAAACACATCGTCCGATCAATCCTTGCCAGGTAGACGCCATGGAGTTTTCGAGAGCGATGAAGATTTCTCAGTCTCCGGCCGGGTCTGCCCGCATATAGACCTTGTACTCGTCCTCATGCGTAACTCTGAAGCCGAGACGCTCATAGAGAGCGCGTGCCGGATTGATTTTCATGACTGCCAGAGTCACGGGTTTCGATTTCTGTCTGCCCAACTGGAGAAGGTCCTGGATAACGCCGCTGCCTATACCCTTTCGCTGCATCGCTGGTCCGATGTAGATTGATCCCAGAAAAATGCCATTGTCATCCTGGCGCTGTTGGATCCAACCGGCATCGAGACCGTCGGCGGTAATCACGCTAACCTCCTCTGGCTTGAACCACTCAGCGAAGCTCTTGTATTGCCCGGATTCGTCCCATCCAAACACGCGCTCGACAGCCCACCGCATGGTTTCAACGTACAGTCGGCGAGCGAAATCGAAATCCTGCGTTTGGTAGGGCCTCAGGCGGACAACCATGGCTGTTCCCAGTTTATGTCCAAAACGGCTCGGCAACCTCTTGAATCCAAAGCCACGCGTGCCGGGCGTACCCAAGAAAAACGGCCTGCGGATAGCTCGCAGGCCGTCCCCCTCAATTGAATAATGCTTCTTTAGTTTTAATTTCTTGAGGGGAATATGCCGAACATGCAAATCGAATACTGAAACCCCTGCGGCGCGAACGCCCGAAGATCAGGCAGCGCAAAGTTGGTGGTCCCGTCTCCGCCAAAGGTCGTTCCGAGGATCGAGAAAAGAGCCGTATCTTGCGTAATCGGAAGTATGCTCCCATCCGCAGGTGTCCAACTGCCACCTGCCACACCGCCTGTGGTGCCATATCCGTTCACGCTGAGAATGATATCGCCGATATAGCACTGGCCCGAGCTACCTACAAAGTCCTTATTGTTGTATCCGCTCGTTCCCAGCTGATTCGAAATCGCCTGAAGATTCGCCGGAATCGCGCCCGGAGTACCCTGAGGTCCAGCCGGCCCTTCAGCGCCAGTTGGTCCTGTCGGTCCAGCCGGCCCAGTTGCGCCAGTCAGGCCGATTGCCCCAGAAGGTCCAGCCGGCCCAATCGCTCCTGCTGCGCCAACTGGCCCCGCAGGTCCAACTGCGCCTGCCGGTCCTGCGACGCCGGCCGGACCCGCCGGTCCTACCGCTCCGGTCAATCCTGTAGCTCCAACTGGACCCGCGGGACCCTGTGAACCCGCAGTACCCTGTGGCCCCGCTGGCCCAGCAACACCTTGAGCGCCCTGGGCGCCTGTTGCACCCTTTGCCCCCGCAGATCCCGCTGGTCCTTCCGGCCCCACTGGTCCGGCAGGTCCCTGGATATTCCACGAATCAAAATGCTCGAAAGGCCTGCAATCGTTTGCGGAATTCACAATGCGTGTAATTCCATCGATGTTATTCACACAAGCGTTGACCACCGTTCCTGCGTGCGCCTGCTGAACACCTAAAGTCATCAGCAGCGCCATCGTTCCCCAGCACAGATTCATCCATCTTTTAGCCGTCAATTGATTATGTATAGTTGCCATTCCAACTTACCCTTCAATCGAGCCCAGGGAAATTCCGACTCCGGCATGCGCCGAAATTCGGTAAAGGCTCGTCGACTGCCCTGCAGGCGTTGTCTGTTGAAGAGTGGCTCGCTCTCGCCTTTTGTGACACGCGCGGTTCAGCTTATCTGCAGACTGCTCAGGAAGTGCGAATGCCATGCCCCAAATTCCTGACGAATTCACGAAGGACCTGGGGACCGTCGCCGGAGATTGCCTCGCCTGGGTGCGCACCAGCTTTCATCCAGGCAAAGAGAAACAGCAGAGGAATCCAACCGCGCGAATCGTTTTCGATTTCAGCTCCCATGCGACCGAGAACCCGCGAAAAATAGAGAGGAAGCGGCACCGGAACTGCTTTGAGAGTAGCGGGATCGAAACAGTGTTCGGGCGGAGACGTGACCAGGTATTCCCGGCAGGCAAGAGGGCGGATGGGGTGGATGGAGCAGGATTCATCTTCGAGGAAAGGGCACGGGACGCGCTCATATAGATAATCGAGGGCCAATTGCCGGGCCGATTCGCTTTCGACAAACGCGCCTTCCTCTACCAATCGGTCAATCAGTCCCGCAGCGCCAAGTTTGCGCAGCCCCGCGTCGAAGCGTCCGGCAAGTTCTTGTCGGCGAGCCTCAGGGAGTGTTCGAATCCATGCACCGAGCGCCTCGGCCTCGAAGATGCTGATCGGGACCATCTGGCGGCAGCATGCGCCGCATCCTGCCTTGCAGGATATTTTGTGGCCGACCTGGTTCAACTGCGATGCAATACCGGCTATGAGTGAATCCTCAATATCTTGCAGCACCGGCAATATCTGGGTCAGGTTGGTTCTTCCGGCGGGTACGGTTGCAGTGGCAGTGAATTTACCCTCTTCAAGTCCAATGCTGAACTCAACCGTAACCGTCTCCTGCTTTTCAATGGGCTGTTCGTCCATAGGTCAGCATTGTAGCGAAGCGGCGAGTTGTTTGCTCAAGATGAATATCGAGCTTCGTCCGGCAGGCCCCGCCAGTGGCGCCTATTCCCTCGGGTAAAATCTCATGCGAAAGTATTAGCCATGTCTTCCAATACCGGTTTATTATGTTGTGAACCTATCTACGGCCCACCCCGAACGGAAATTACTTATATGGACGCAGGCACGACTGTTACCCAAATCGGCAAATACCCTGTCCTTGGCATCCTGGGTGTCGGGGGGATGGGTGTTGTATATCGCGCAATGGACAAGTCGGTCGGCCGCGAGGTAGCCATCAAGACCCTGACCGACGCGACAGAGGAGCTTCGTCAGCGTTTCCTGCTTGAGGCCCGCTCGGGCATTCTCAACCATCCCAATATTGTTACGGTCTACGACTTTGGCGAGCAGGAGGGCAACCCATACATCGTGATGGAGTTCGTGCCAGGAGACTCGCTGGAGAATCTGCTGCGCTCGGGACGGCAATTCTCTCTTATAGAGAAGCTTGATTTCATCCGCCAGCTTTGCCTCGGCCTGGGGTATGCCCACCAAAAGGGAGTAATTCACCGCGATATCAAGCCGGCGAACATAATGGTCCAGCCGGATTTGAATATCAAGATCGTGGACTTTGGAGTTGCCCGGCTCGAGAAAGCCTCCGGCCAGACGCAGACCGGCATGGTTATCGGGACTTTTCACTACATCTCGCCGGAAAGACTTCTGGGCAAGCCGGCTGACGGAAGAGCGGATATATGGTCTGCCGGCGTCATCCTCTATCTATTGCTGACGGGCCGGCTGCCATTTCCCGGCGACGATCCAGCGACTCTGCACCGCGTGGTTCGCGAACCACAGGAGCCGCTATCAAACTTCATCTCCGACTATCCGCCGGCCCTTGACCACCTGATCGACACTGCTCTCGCAAAAAGCCCCGCCGATCGATACGAGACGGCCGAGGACATGGCCACGGATATCGAGAACATCAACGAAGGGCTGAAACGCGAGCATGTAACCAGGGTATTGACGGGCATGCAGCCATTGATTCAGCAGGAACAGTGGACCAGCGTCCGGCCCCTCTTGCTCGACCTTCAACGGATCAATCCGAAAAATACCGAAGTCAAAAAGCTGCTCCGCGACGTGCAGGAGAAGCTCTCTCGCCAACAGAAGACGGTGCAACTCCGGCAGCTTTTGTCCGACGCGGAAGAGGCGGTGCTCACGCAGCGCTATTCCGATGCGATCGACATCTACAACCAGGCCCTCGAGATCGACCCCACCAATCCCGAGCTTGTCGAGAAAATGGAGAACGCCCGCCAGTTGAAAGACAAGGCGGAGAAGGTGGCGATGCTCCTTGAGCAGTCTCGAGAGGCACGCAAACGCAGTGACTTCAATTCCGCCAATCAACTTATCGAACGGGCTCTTCAACTGGACGGGCGCAATACGGATCTTCGCAACGAACGCGCAAGAATCGTTCAGGATATCGAGAAAACGAATCGCGAGCGCACCCTCCGCCAGCTAAGCGAAACCGCCCGGAATCAGTTGTCCTCCCGGCAGTACACGGATGCCATCCAGAGTCTGCGCTCGGCGCTGGAAATCGACCCCACCGACGCTGAAACGCAGCAGTTGTTCCAGCAGGCAATCGACCGGCAGGAGGAACAGAGACGCCGCAAGATCATCGACCAGATCGTAGCGGAGATTTCCGAATGCATTGCCTCTGAAGACCCGGAGCGCGCCCTTGTCCTCATTCAACGGGCGCAGGAGCGGCTCCCCGGTGAGGCCGTGCTGTTGAAGTTGAAGGCGGATGCAGAAGCAAAGCAGCAGGAGAAAACTGCGAGGAGCCTGGTCGAGAAGACCACGCGGGATGTCTACAACATCCTTGCGACCGACCCCCAGCAAGCTCTTGGCCTTGTGCAGCAGGCACTGCTGCAGGCACCGGCGGAACCCAACCTGCTCGCCCTCGAGGCAAAGGTCGCCGGCCAAACCCGGAAGATCCAGACCGAGGAGCGAAAAAATCAATTTCTCAAACAGGCGCAGGCGTCGCTGGAGGCGAAGCAATTCGATCAAGCGATCCAGACTCTGGAGAACGCTGCAATTGAGTGTGGAGACAGTCAGGATATTTCCTCGCTGATGACGTATGCGCGCGATACAAAGCGCAAAGTCGAGTTCTCTCAGATTGCGGCAAACGCCTTGCGCGAAGCCCAGCCGCTGGTTGCAGCCAACCAGTTCGAGTCCGCGATCAAGATTCTGCAGACGGCCGCCGAGGTAACCGGAGATCCATCTGTCGATCATTTATTGCGCCAGGCGGTCAGCGGTCAAGGTGAGATGGCCGGCCGCATCGAAGCAATTATGAGCCGGGCGCAGGCGTTGAGCGCCGGCAATCCCGACGAGGCAATCCAGTTTCTCTCCAACCAGCCTGCGGAGATTCAGCAGCAACCGCGTGTGCTTGAATTGCGCCAGAAGCTGATTGCGATCAAAGAACAGGATCGCATCGGAGCGGAGCGGGAGCACACCAGACAGCAGCAGGAGCTCGCTCGACAGCAGCAGGAGCAGGAAAAAGAACGCATTCGGCAAGAGAAGGAACGAGAGCAGGAGCGCGTAACCGTCGAGGCCATCCGGTTAGCCGCCGAGGCGCTACAGAAACAGGATCTTCGCAACGGCCTCAGTGCGCTGCAAGCTGTGCGCAAGACTTATGGCGACTCTCCAAGAGTCTCCGCGGCCATCGCCGACTTTGTAAGCCAGCGCGCAAAAATCGCCAATCAGTTACTCACTTCCGCAATTGAAGCTGCGACACAAGCGATACAGAAAGAGGAACGCAAGGAAGCTGCCGAGATTTTGAGCCGCGTATCCGATGCTGCCGAATTCGCGGACTCCGGATTGCAATCCGACTTGAAGCGACTGAACAAAGAAGTTGCAAAAGCCCCCTCCAGGAAGCCGCCAAAGCCCGTCGCAGATCCGGCGACTATTGCCGCAACGTCAACCGCCTCGCAGCCGGCCAAAGCTAGCGCCGGGTTCCCCAAAGGCCTCTTGATTGGCGGTCTGGTTGTTGTATTGCTCGCCGTCGGAGGCGCCGCCTATTGGTTCCTGCGTCCCGCGCCTGCTGTTCCCGCTGCCGCCCTGGAAATCGCGGCATCCCCCTTCGGCGAAGTCGTCAGTATTACTTCCGATAAAGGAACAGCAGTCCCCCTCCCCGCCGGCGATCACTGGACCCCCATGCGGCTTGATGGCCTTACCCCCGGCAGCTACTCAATAGTCGTGAAAGGCTCTGACGGCAATACCCAGACCCAGTCATGCACCGCGGCAACGACTCCGCAGGTATGCTCCGTCCCCTTGCAACCCATCGACGACAAAGCACTGGACGAAATAGTTGGAGGGTCAAAATGAAACTGCTGCGAATCCTCTGCACCGTCAGCCTCATCCTCTCAGCCATTCCTTTGCATGCTCAATTGTTCGAAGACAAGCCCAAAAAACAGGCCAAGGAACTCTACGAGAAGGCAACGAGAGAAGGCAGTGACCACGCCCTCCAAATGAAAGACGCATGCCAGGCCGCGCAGTTGCAGCCCAGGGAAAAGAAGTACTCTGACGCCTGTAATGGATACCGCGCCTCGATAATCCACGACGATGAGACCGCGCTTCAAAGCGCTCTTCTCGCCTACCAGAGTCACGACCTGGAAAAAGCGGAGTCACTGGCCAGCAAGGTTTCAAACACCGATGCAAAGGTATTCAGCCAAGCCAAAACCCTGCTCGAAACGGTAAAGGGCGAAAAGTCCTCCGCTATGGGTGTTGCGGAAGTGAGGGCAGCCTGGGAAAGGGGTGACTTCAAAGCGGTCCAGGCGCTGGCTCCGACCATGACCACTCCGACTTCGAAGGCAACCGCGGACCTTTACGTCAAGGACGTGAAGCTATACAACGATTACATAGAAGCAGCCAACAAAGCCCAGAACGATAACCCCCAGCAGGCGATCAATACACTTGGCTATGCCTATGCTCTAAATGCCCACGGCCCCGTCGACGTCAAGGCGAGAATTGCCGAGTTGCAAAATGCAATTGCCGCAAAGAGCAACGACAAGTATTTCAAGGGCAAGGACGTTAACCCGAAACCGGTGACGGGGACCCAGGCCGGAGCAACCGCGCCGATCGCTGATACTGCCGCCAAGGTGAACAAGTTCCTCGCCGATGCGCGCTCCGCGGAGAAACAGGGGAATTCAACCGCGGCGCTGAGCAATTACGGTGAGGTCCTGAAGCTGCAACCGGACAACAAGGAAGCTCAGACTCACATTGCAAAGCTCGAACAGGCGATCAAAACCGATCCAACAGCGGCTACCTCTGAGCTGAGGTCGGCAATCCGTTCGTTTTACCAGGGACAATTCGACGACGCCCGCACCGCCCTGATGGATTATCTCGAATCGCCGCAGACCGCGCTGAATCCTGGCGCGGCGGACTTCTACCTTGGAGCGACCCTCATTCAGCGCTCAATTCTCCGAACGCCGCAAGCCCAATGGAAGGGTCCTTCCCAGGACGCAATCTCAGCCTTCAAACAAGCCCGCAAAGCAAGCTACAATCCCGTGCGCGCCTACGTTTCACCCATTTTGCTGAAGGTCTGGGACTCCACGGCACAATAATCTCTCGAAGCGAAATCTGCCCGTCCACAACAGGGCAATCTCACGATCAGTTCTTGTTGCCGTAAGTTTTCCATCAGCCCCTATATTCTGGTCGCCATAAGTTGTCCCATCAGCCCCTATAACGGATACGCAATGCCCCCTTCCCGGAAGGAAGACATGAAAATAGCCCAGGATGAAATCCCGGGAGAGCGCCCCGATCCGTTTTTCGCGTCCCGTAGGGCCGCGGCGAACCTCCCGCTTCCAGCCCTCCAACCCCAAAAGAATTCTCGCCGCGATTTGCAGTTCATTACTCCTCCTCGGAGCACAATCAAGAAAGATCCGGCAAAAAACGCCCGCGGAAGCGCTCATCACGGAAGAAAAAAAACCCTCTCCGCGGGATGAATTCATGCCATTTTCCGGAATTCTTCGCAATCGACAGAAAACAAATATGTTACGTATGAATTGACCTATTTTGACCCCCTCAAACAAAGCACTTACGTCAAATCGGTTTCCGACCCATTCGCAAAACAAAGGACTTACGTATCCTCGCTAGCCAGCCCCGGTCGCGGCCAGTCCGCCCAAAACGCCGCCCAGACCGCCCAGGCCTGGCATCGGTATTCCGACTTCCCCGATGATGCAGGTCGGCGATCCCATCATGATCATTCCTCCATGCACGGTGGGATCCATCAGCCTCGCCGCGGGAAGAAAGTTGATCATCACCCCCAGCGATCCCATCACGATCATGTCCGGAGGACCAACGCACGTAGCCATCGAAGTTACCGTTGCGGCAGGGAGAAAATCGATGAGCACCGTTGGTGCGCCGGGAGGCAGGATCGGTCCTCCGACGTGAGGCACAATCCCGGTGACCATCGGGCATACATGCATGTCTGTAATTCTCGCTGCCGGCGGCATGTCTGTCTCTCCTGATTGAATCCGACTTACTGGGGCGGCCCAATACGCAGACCCTTGAGGAATGCATCGTAGTCCGGCCGCACCAGGCTGAGCTGCGCTTCCAAAGCCGTCAGAGTCACGATCCCCACCCAACGGCCAACCCGCGCATAGGTCTGCGCATGCAACATATTACCGGCCGATTCCATTCGATGGCGAACAAATAACAAGTGCGCCTCTTCTGCGCCTGCAAATGAAATCGCCTTGGGCCCCGCGCATTTCACTTCCTTCAAGCGGCTCTCAATTAACTTCAACTGCTTCTCAATGTAAGCCGCCATGCCGCTGACTTCATCGACTGTATCTTCACCCACTCCGACACTTGCCACAACCGCGCCTGCAACCGCGGTCATCTGCTTGATCCCGAATCCCGCAATATAAATCCAGCCGGCCGGCATCGCGGTAACAGTCCATCTTCCAATCGCAGGAAAAGATGAGACCGCGCCGGATTGTGCCGATGGTTGCGTCAAACCTCACCCTGGCAATTCACGCATCGTTTCGCAGTCGCTCTGCCATCTATAAACACGGTAGCGCCTGAAGGCTCTTCCATCTCTTGCTAGTTTCCTGTCTCTAAAGTTCATAACAAAAGCAGAATCTGTCATTCTGAGCGGGGCCCCGAACGTTTTTCAGTTCGGGGGTGGTGAGTCGAAGAATCTGTTTTTTCTTTCGTGAGTCTTACAACAAACCTTAGAGACGGGACGCTAGAAGCCCTGTCCTGCCTGGCTAATTGCATTCTGCGCCGATTGCTGCGCAGCCTGCCCGGCCTGTTGTGCCTGCTGTTCAGCCGGGCCCGCCGCCTGCCCTACCTGCTGGGAAGCCTGATACACCTGTTGCTGCGCCTGCTCTGCGGCTTGCTGAGCTTGCGTCGCCGCCTGCTTGGCCGCCTGTGCCGCCTGATCCGCAGCCTGATAGGCGCCTTTTTTGGTGTAATCCGCGGACTTCGCAAGCTTTTCAGCATTCTGCGCCTGTTGCTCCGCTTCTTTGGCCGCCTGCTGCGCCTGCTCCGCCGTCGCATAGGCCTGCTGCCGAACCTGCTTCGCTGCCTCCTGTGCCGACTTCGCCGCCTGCGCGCCCGCCTGCGCACACTGCTGTGCCTGCTGTTCGGCTTGGCTGAGCGTCTGCTGGGCGATCGCCTTCGCCGGCCCAGCAGCCTGGCCGACGGCCTGCTGCGCCTGCTGCACGGCCTGCTGCGCCTGTTGGAATGTCTGCCGTGCCTGCTGCATCACTTGGTTTGCGGCGCCTTGCGCTTTTTCAGCCGCCTGTTGCGCGGACTGTTGCGCCTGGTCGGCTGCCTGCTTTGCCTGGTCGGCTGCCTGCTGTGCCTGTCGCCCCGAAAAGCTGGTAGGGCCCCCGGCGCTCGATGCGGCGCCGGCCGAAGAGGCACTGCCGCCGGCCCCTCCAGCATTGCTGCCGCCGCTGTCGTCGTCGTTCACCGTATCTGGAGCCGCAGGAGAGCCTGGACTTCCTGTACTTCCCGCACTTCCCGAACCAGCTGCGCCCCCGCTGTTGATCAGCACCATCGTCCCTGAAATAGCGACTCCGGACGGCCCAATGGTGACAAAGTTTCCGCTGGCCACCAGGCTGAGTTCCATGCCCGCCTGAATCACCACGCTGGTGCCACCGTTGATATAAATCGTGCTGTTCGAATTCAGCGAGTAAGCCGAACTCACAGAAATACTCTGGTTCCCACTCACACTCAGGCCGTGGTTACCGCCCACCGACTCCGTCTGGTTCCCACCAATGCTGAGATCCGAATTTCCACCAACCTTCTCGACCGTGTTCCCCTTCACCTGCCGATTGAAATTGCCACCGACCTGCTCCGTCTGGTTCTGCTTCACGGTCAGCGAGTCATTGTTCCCCACCGTGTACACGCGGTCGTGCTCGATCGAAACATCCATATCCTTTTCCGCGTGGATATAGATTTGCTCCGATCCCATCTTGTCTTCGAAGCGCAGTTCATTGCAATTGGCCCCGGACCCGCCCTTGCTGCTCCGCGTAACAATTCCGGAACGCGTACCGTTGTCGGGTAGCGTGTACTTCGGCATATTCTTGGCGTTATAAACCGAGCCTACAACAACCGGATTATCCGGATCTCCATTCAGAAACTCAACGACCACTTCGTCGTTGACGCGCGGCCAATAGTAAGTCCCCCATCCATTGCCGGCCCAACTTTGTGCAACCCGCACCCATGTCGTATTCGTGGTCGAGCCTTTGCTATCCAGCTTGTCCCAGAAGAACTGCACCTTTACCCGGCCATATTTATCGAGGTAGATTTCCTCGCCGCTCGGGCCAACCACAGTTGCTGTCTGCGGGCCGTAGATCTTCGGCTTGGTAAACGTCAGTGCGGGCTTGTAGGTAATATCCGACGACACCGCCGAGAATCGATTGCTGTATTCCCTGCCTTTGCGCACATCGCTCGCTCGATACGGAGGAACCTGGTCTGCTCTGAATGCCACTTCGGTCAGCAGGTACTTGCGGTTCCAAGCACTGCGCGGGTGATCGGTAAGGCTGAATGTATATCCCGCACACAAAGAGCGCGCACTCGATTTTCCGCGCAATACTTCGGCCGTGGTGTCGGAAGCCAGCTGCCGCGTCTCAATAATCAATTTCTCCAGGTCCGTGGTCGTTTGCGTGGCATCGTTCGCGTAGCCTTCTACACCAGCTGGATAGAGATACTGATCGAATGCATTTTTCCCATAAGGACTTGTGCTGTCTTTCACAGGTGCATCCGATCGCGCGAAATTGATGTGTGTATAGTCCGATGTTGAATGCATGCCGGAAACCATGGTCGCTACTGAATTAAATTCAGTTACCACGGCTCCATAGGCTCCTTCGGCCCCTTTCTGATTCAGAGCGTACGGAACCGAAGCCGACAATGCACAATCCTGATAAGCATTCCGGCTGTCTCCCAGTACGATCTTGTGGTCCTGGTCCGTATGCTCAAAAAAGTAGAAGATCCCGCTCTCTTCCAATATGCGCGAGACAAAATTGAAATCCGTCTCGGAGTACTGTGTGCAGTATTCAAGCTGCTGATAGCTTCCGCTGGTTTGATCGGATATCGACAGCCCATATTCGCCGATAACCGCTTTGGCAATGTCCAGCACCGTCTTGTTCTGGAAGACGCGGCAATTGGCGCTCAACGTAAGCTGCCACAACGCCGGCACAATCCGTGCACGATAAACGTAGAACTCCAAGTCGCCCGCACGCTGCTCAAAGGATGCAACAATCCCATTGATCCAGCGTGCGCCCTGCGCATCGTTCAGGTTCAGAGCGACAGAAACTTTCGCCCCGATTAAATCTTTTGGATCGATGGTGGTGTCCACCGTTGCCAGCAAATCGACACGATACTCAAAGAGCCGCGAGATTCCCTCCGCGCCATCGATCGACTCAATCAGCAGCACGTCCTTGCCGAGCGGACTCGTAAACTGCATCAACCGGTCTGCCTGCTTCAGACTTGCCATGCCAACCCCGCCTGTCTCTTGCCGAGTTTCAAATTCACTTCTTCACTTATTCACTGACAACTCTCCGTACTTTTCACGATGCGGCGCTCCATTCGTACGTCAGCGCACCATCCTTCACGGACACACTCACCCGATTCGTCGACTCCCCTGTCGCAAGCTGCGAAAGAATCTGCCGCGACAAATCCGGCAGCATCGTATTCGACAGAATGTTATCCACGTTTCTGGCTCCACTCTCAACCTCCGTGCAGCGCCCAGCCACTTCGTTCAACAAAACATCGTCGTACACAAGCGAAATCTTGTGCGTCTCAGCCAGCCGCTTTTGAATCTTGCCCAGCTTCAGTCGGATGATCTGCTTCAGCGCCTCGTCGCGCACCGGGTAGTAAGGCACAATCATTAGCCTTCCTAAAAACGCAGGCTTGAATACCTTGTCCAGTTCCGGCTTCAGTGCCTTCACCATTCCCTCGGTATTTGGAGTTGTCTCAGGATCGGCCGTGAGCTTCATCAGCGTGTCCGTCGCCGCATTGCTGGTAAGCAGGATGATCGTGTTCCGGAAGTCGATTTCCCTTCCCTCGCCATCTTCCATCCTGCCCTTATCGAATACCTGGAAGAAAAGCTCCAGCACATCGGGGTGCGCCTTCTCAACCTCATCCAGCAGCACCACCGAATAGGGTCTGCGCCGCACCGCTTCAGTCAGCACGCCGCCCTCACCGTAGCCGACATAACCTGGAGGCGATCCCTTCAAAGTCGAAACCGTGTGTGCTTCCTGGAACTCCGACATATTGATCGTGATCATGTTGCGTTCGCCGCCATACAAAGTATCCGCCAGCGCAATCGCCGTCTCCGTCTTTCCCACGCCACTCGGGCCGACGAGAAGAAACACACCCACCGGCTTGACCGGATCGTCGAGATTCGCGCGCGACGTCATGATCCTCTGCGCAATTGCCGACAGCGCATGATCCTGCCCAATCACGCGCTTCTTCAAATGCTCATCAAGTGTCAGCACCGTCTCGATCTCGTTGCGAACCATCTTGCCCAGCGGAATTCCCGTCCATGCGGAGATCACTTCGCCAACAATTTGCGCATCCACGGAAACACGCATCATGCCCTTCTCACCTTGCAGCGTGGCGAGTTCAGACTCAACCTTGCTCAACTCAGCCAATGTCTCAGCAGGATCGGCGGCCGCTGCGTCACCCTCTTTTTTGGGCGCTTCGAGCTTTTCATGCAGCGCGCGAATCTTTTCAATGAGACCCTTTTCCTTCTCCCATTGCTCCTTGAGTACCGCCTCTTCTTCTTTCGCCGCAGTCGTCTGTTCCTCGATCAGTGCCAGCCGTTCCGCGTGATCGGCTCCAATTTTCGTTTCCCGATCGAGCACGCGCTTTTGCACTGCAAGCGAATCGATGCGCCGCTGCACATCCTCAAGGCGCGGAGGCGTCGAGTTCTGTCCCAGCGAAAGTCGCGCACATGCAGTGTCCAAGACCGACACAGCCTTATCTGGCAGTTGGCGTCCTGCAATGTAACGATGCGACAACCGAACCGTCGCCGTGATTGCTTCATCCAGAATGCGCAGATTGTGGTGTTTCTCGAGCGACTTCACAATGCCGCGCAGCATCGTGCACGCAACCTCTTCAGTCGGCTCCTCAACTTTCACAACCTGGAACCGCCGCGCCAGTGCCGGGTCCTTCTCGAAATATTTTTTGTACTCCGACCATGTAGTTGCGGCAATGGTGCGCAGTTCACCGCGTGCGAGTGCAGGCTTCAGCAAATTCGCCGCATCGTTCTGCCCCGCTGTTCCCCCTGCGCCGATCATCGTGTGCGCTTCATCGATGAAGAGAATAATCTTCTCGGTTGAAGACTTCACCTCGTTGATCAACCCCTTCAAGCGATTCTCGAATTCTCCCTTGACTCCAGCGCCAGCCTGCAAGAGCGCCAAGTCCAGGCTATGCAAGTGAACCCCTTGCAACGCCGGAGGCACATCGCCGTCCGCGACGCGATTCGCAAATCCCTCCACCACTGCCGTCTTTCCAACGCCGGCCTCGCCCGTAAGAATCGGATTGTTCTGCCGCCGTCGCATCAGAATATCGATCATTTGGCGCACTTCGGAATCGCGACCCAGCACCGGATCGATCTTTCCTGCCTTCGCATTCGCAGTCAGGTTCACCGTGTACTGATCGAGGTGCGGTGTCTTACCGGTCCTCGGTGGCCCGTCTGCTGTCTCGCCCTCTGCTCCGCGTCCGGATGTTGCCGCGCCGCCTGCGCCCAGGCTTACTTGCGTCTCGTTCGATTTCGCAACAATGTCGTAGAAACTCGCCCGCGAGCCCTCTGCCGGAATTGCCTGCAACTCCTTGCTGAAGTCCTTCACCATGCGGAAAAGTTCGTCGTTGCCCAGCAGCGCAACAAGCGTGAAGCCAGTGCGGATATTGCCCGCATTGAAATCGATGCTCGCGACTGTCCACGCCTCTGAAAGCATCTTGACCACGGCGGGGCTGAACGCAGGTGAGCGTGCGTTGCCGCTCTTCAGCGAGTCCAGACTGCGCTCCAACTCCTTGGTCAAACGTGAGCGGTCCACTCCATAGTGTTTGAGGATCGCGGCCACATCGTTATCGGTGCCATCGAGCACCTTCATCAGGTAATGCTCGATCTCGATGTCGTAATGCGTGCGCGCTACACAAAGGCCGGCCGCTGCTTCAAGTGCCTTTCGCGTCGAGTCGTTCAGTTTCTCGATAAGTGCTTTCAGATTTGTGCTCATGGCCTTCTCTTTCCCTGTTCCGAAATTTGCTGGGTGCCCCAAGTCTCGCATTTGAGACCTGGGAGACCTCAAATCCACATCAGTTACTGCACCAGGTAAGTAGCATCCGCGGGATCGCGATCGAGCGGCCTGGTCTTCAACCAGCTCACCAGCCCCAGTTGCGGGCGCTTTTCGCCTCCCGATCCTAACTCGCATGCCGGGGCGTCTTCCCGCGCCAACACTAATTGCACCTCTGTCTCATAACTCCCATTGGAGTAAAACTTCAACCACGCCACTAATTCGTGATAAGCATCCTGTCCCGGCAAAAACTTAAGATACTGAGCAAAGTTCATGGGTCCAATTGACACGCGAATCCGCCCATGATGATCCCAAACCTCGTCCCCGGCCACTACGCCAACACCCAATCGCTCGTTGGCGCCGCCGAATCCCGTGAAGCAGGTCTGGTTCTCCTGGCTCAGCCTCCGCCATGTACCGGCGAATTGCTGGATATCCACCTTTACGCCAAAGTAGTCTTCCAGAACTTGCTGCAGCGAGGCTGCCGAACGAATATGCCGCCCCAAAAGCCCCACGTAATTCAGATACGCTTTGTCGGGGATCCCGCCTCGTTCTCTCAGCCCATCCGTGCCCAGCCCCAGCAGGTCAAGCAGCCGCATCGAAAGCCGGTCTTCACCCGTTCTCTCGTACTCGATAAAGAAACGATACTTCTCCCAGCCGCGATAGAAAAACGAAATCATGCGATGGTTGAAGATATTCAAAAAATCTTCCATCACATGGTCTTTTTCCCGCGCCCGCGCCAGCAGAAACTCCGTATAAGGCGCCGGCATCACCGAGATCGCAGCACACAGCCCCATGAACTCCACAGTCATGCTCATCGGCCCATCTTCATTGCGCCGCAGGTCGTAAATCTCGCTGGGAGGAAACCGCAGTGAGGTCCGCGCCGAGAAGCGAACCGTCTCCTGCTGCGGCGTGATGAAATAGCCGACGGGCTTGCGCTCCTGCTCCATCTTCTGCAGCATGCGCACAGCCTGAAAGAAGTGCACGCGGAATGGTTCCTCGTCCAGCATCTTGCGGAGACCGTTAATCTCCGGTTTCGCCTCTTCTCCACTTGCATGCACAGTTACAACAGGGCTTGCGTTCCAGCTCTCGGTGGCCATTTTCCCAGCACCTCCTTTCTCAGTGTGCTTCGCGCCGTCAATTGCGAAAAGCTGTTCATGGCTGCATAACTCGACAAAAATCGATCGATTACCGCGGCAAACAAATAAAGACCGCTGCCCGCGAACTGCTGTTCGTCAAATTCCATCTCCACCTTGGTTCCGCGCGCCGGGATCAGACCGTAAGCCGAGTCGACCAGCGCAAAATTCGGCGAAGAACTCATCTTCAAAATCGATCCAACTTGATTTTCGCTGGACGGCGTATCGCTCATGTTATGCAGCCGCAGAATCTCCTGCATGGCCGTGCGCCCCTCTTCGTTGAGAGACAGATAATTCAACGACAAGAGCGAAATCAATCGCCAGAAGTGGCCTTGCCCTCCCACCGGAGTGATGCTTGGCGTAGGGCGCCGCAACGCAATAACGGTCTTGGCCGCCTCATGTCCCACCGCTTCAAAATCGCCCGTCTCCGATCCCATCTGAAATCGCGACGGCAAATCGAAATTGGTGCAAAGCGTCCGCACCATTAACACATCTGCTTCGGGCTCAGTGAAACTTCCCGTCAGGTCCACCACCGAGATGGACATCGTCGATGGCACCCGTTCGCCGAACTCGTTCAGGTGCCTGCTCGCCGTCCAGAACGCCAGGTCCTCGCGATTGCGCGTTTGATGCCGGTAGGCATGCATCGGCTCCAGGACCACCGATTGCCGCAACCTCGGATTGGTCGCCGTCACCTCCTCGATGCTGAAGATCTCCATCGAATCGAAGTGGCGGCTATCCGGAACTATCGTGTATTCATGCCGCGTTTGACTCAATAGGATTGGCTCGCACGGTTGCGGAAAAAGATTAATCGCAGGCGTGCACCCCAACCGGAATGTCCGCTCGCTCACGCCCAGTTCCAGCACCTGTTGCCGCTCGGCGCGCTCGAAAATCGAGAACAGAAAGACAATCTCCGCCTCTTCGCCAAAGCCTTCCCGTGTCAAAGGTTCCAAGCCCTCGAGATCGAAGAACAAAAACTTCTCCGGCAGCGCAAAATACTCCTGCAGAAGCCGGTGCCCATCCATCGATCGCCGTACAAACGGCAGCAAACTTTCCTCGGCGTCGAAGCCAGCAGGACGAAGTTGCTCTGGCGCCAGGCTGATCAGTTTCTTTTCGTCTTTGGGATCGCGGAGTTGAATTTCAATGCACTTCTCCGAGAGAAGCTCATAGAGCGAATAGACCACGCTCGCATCCCCGGCCAGATGAAACCGCAACCGCGACAACGGCAGGCCTGTGAAGGTCACATCCTTGTGACAGCGAAGCCGCATCCGAATCGCGGCTACTGCCTGGGTTCCAACCGTCGCACGCGGCGGCCGCTGCATACGCTCCGGCTGCCGCCACTCCGCGGAGGCAACGGTAAATGGCCAAAGCTCCACGTCGTATGCAGTCTGAAAGCGGCATGCCAGGCCCTCGACCGTTGCCTTCGTGAGCAGCGGCGTTCCCCGCGGGACACGCATCCCAGCAGTCTTCTTCCCCTGCGCCGGATCTGCCTGGCACTCCACGATCGTCATCGATGGGACGGGCCGCAAATAGGCCGGATGAATGATTTTCGTGAGCGATTCGCATATTTCCGGAAAATCGTCATCGATCCTGCGGTGCACCCGCGCAGCCAGAAATGCGAAACCTTCCAGAAGCCGGTTCACATGCGGATCGTCGCAGCGATCCGCATCGAGCATAAGCCTTCCGGCAACCTTGGGATACTTGCGCGCGAACTCGCCGCCCATCTGGCGTAGATAAGTCAGCTCGCGCTCATAGTACTCAAGAAGTTCCTCGCGCATTGCTCTACTTCACCTCGTACTCGCCACTGATCATCTCCAGCACTGTGTCGAATTTAATTTCTTCTTCCATGTTTTCGTAGATAATCTGGCCTTCAATATGAAATCTCAGGCTCCGGCTCAGCATGTCTGTGCGCGCAAGAAAAACACGTGGCTGCCCAATCCTCGGCTCGTAGGTGCGAATGCATTTTTCCAGAGCGGCTGTCAGAGCGTTGTGCTCTTTCCCTCCCGAGCCGTCAAAGCTATGCAGATCCGGCAAGCCGTAATTCAATACCGAGGCAGCGGTGGCGGGATAATTCTCCAGTTCCGGCATCACCGGCTTTCTAGTATTCAAGAGCCACTCCAGGTCCCGTTTCATCGAGTCGCGATACATGGCGATGGACGCGCCGCGAGTGTCCGGCCACTGGTCCGTATCGGTCAGCCGATCCACCAGCGACTGCGTGATCAGGATCTCAGACTTGTTTCTGGCCAACTCTTCCTCCCCGCCTTCCTTCCAGGATCACTGCATTGAATCGCTATTGCAGAACCGTCGTGTCCAGCCACTGCTGCGTCTCAGGATTCGCTGCGCCGGTATCATCTTCCAAAGTCCAATACCGCAGTTCCGGTCGCACCATCAGCAGACTTCTCACCGTACCCACCACCGCCTCTGAGATTGCTTCCGCTCCGGTCTCCCCTGCGGCTCGCCAAATGTACCTGTGAAGGTCGAGCCAAGCCCGCGCGCACTCGCTGGCCAAAATTGGGATAGACGCTCGCAGCAGTTCCCCCCATGCGCTTCTGCCGGCAAGGGCGCGCAAGGAGCGCCGAATTTCCGGGCTCGGTCCCACCGCGAAGCCCGGCGACGGCGTTTGCCCCTCCATTCTTGTCTCGCCCAAACGCAAGCCCGCACAAATCAAGTAAGGTACCGGCGACGCGGGATCTTTTGCAAACAGAAATTCCGCGCTCTCCACCACCTGCATGTACGCATCGGCAGTCCCGCCCAGTGGCCCTGCGCTGGCAGCACGCCGTCGGGGCGCTTGTCCCGGTTCTCCTTCAGCGCCTGGCTCGCCTTCAGTAAATGGTTCGCCCTCGCCTTCAATCCCCTCTTGCTCACCAGCCTCCGTCGCCAACTCAACCGCCTGTTGAACCTCTTCCAGCCCGGACCGCAGTTTTGCGAGGTTGGGTGAATCATCCCCGTATGCCTCCTGCTGGTATTGATCCAGTCGCTCGTAAGCCTCGAGAGATTCTCTCAGCGCCGCGCTCGCCTGCACGTAAAGGCTCTTCGGACTTCCCGCGAATGCCTGGTCGAAATCCTCGGCTGTCAGCTTGCCATGAGCGATGGAATCTTGTCGTGCCTCCAACCTGGCATCGTTCGTAGCATCTTTCTCATAGCCGACGAGACGCGATTCCTGGTACGACTCATAGCTCAGACCGTTGCGCGTAATTGGAGCCTTGCGCATCGCGGCGTTGATCAGTCTTCCCGCTGTCTGCAACTCGATGCTGGGCGCAAGCACCGCAAATCCTTCAATCCGCAGATGCGCTTCCGCCAGCCAACCCGCCAGACGAAGATCCTTGCTCCGTTTGGCCAGCGCCTCACCGGCCAGTTTGACCACGGCCCGATAGTCCGCTTTCTTCTTCTGGGCAAGGACCATGTCCCCTTCCGGAAGGTCGTCCGCGTCTTCTCTTCGTGCTTCCTTGATTTGATCGAAAACCGTGTCGTAGTAGAGGTTCGCGCCCGCCGGGTTATCCCCTGCAATCGGTGTAAGCAGATCCTCACGCAGAGGCATCTTCAGACTCCTTTTCAGGGGCATTCCACGTTACGCTGCGGATTTCCAGCAGCGGCACATCGGTTCCATCCACGTCCATCATTTTCAAGCCAAACGGAATCTGGCCATAGGCCTCATCCGGCTCCCAGGCCGACTCCCGGCCCAGCCGCACGGATTCATCTGCATGACGGAAGGACAGCGGACACAAAACAGGAAGCAGAACCTCGCCAAGATCCTGCAAACGAAAATCGGAACTGGTTTCAACGCGCGCCTGCGCCCAGACCAGATCACGCAGATTGGCAGGCGGCTGAATCTCCAGCTTGCGTAAATAATGAATCGGAATCCAGGTGTAACTGCCGGCCAGAAACACCTCGAGATTTGCGCCGATGCGCGGATCGGCATCCCTCATTTCGCTGAAAGGTGTTCCGTTCCAGACTCCGTCGTGAACTGCGCCTTCCTTTTGAGGAGGAGTTTCGTGGTTGAGAAACATGCTCTGGCGAGTGCGCTCGGCGTGCAGCGCACTTCGATAAAGCAGCGTCCCCGCGGCAGCCTCGGCATTCGCCCCGGCGAGAAGATCCAGCTGCTTCTCTGCCCGGTCGAACTCCCCGGCAAACAGCAGCAACTCGAACAGGAACGTGCGGCGCTTGGCGTCGAGAGGGTTGGATCTCAACTCTTCGCCAAGCGCCTGGATGGCCTCCCGCAGTCTTCCTTCGCGGTAAAGCGCTAGTGGTGTCATTGTCCCTTAGCTGGTCACGTTTGTCTTGGTGTTGTAGGTGACGGAACCGGCGGTTGTAATGACGCCCTTTTCGTCCTGCGTACTGTATTCGATCTTGATCTGGTTGTAGCTGAACGAAACGCTCTCCGATGGGATCTCGCTCGAACCCGAAAGCTGGTGGTTCGTCACGTAGAGTTCCTGGAAGTCCACTTTGAGAAACGGCTTTCCGGCGCCGCCCGACTTCACCGCCTCCAACGTTCCCGTCTTGATGTGCGTGCCCATCGTCAGCGCTTTGAATATCGGGGTGCTGGCCTTGTCGGTGAATTTCTGAATGGCGAAGTCCTGAAGGTCCGCTTTGCCGGCGCCTGAGCCGCCTGTCCCAGCTACCGAGGTCACCTGGCGCGCGCCCCAGCTCCATGACAGGAGCTGAATCCAGTCTTTGTGCTTGTCGTCAACGGCTTCGCCTGGAATAGAATCGAGCTTCAAAAAAAAGTCAACTGCCATGTCACAATCCTTTCGTTTCGGACCTTACATGAAGGCCGGTTGGGGGTTCCGGGGTCACAAGACAGGAAGCGATCAACTGCTATTTGCCGGCGGGTTGGGGCAAATCCGCTACAAGCCTCAAAGAAACTGTGAGTTCATCCAATTGGAAGTGAGGACGCAGGAAAGCGACAGCGCGCAAAGCGCCTGGCTTTCCAGGAATTTCCGATACTTCGATTCGTGCTTCGCGCAGTGGCCGTGCCGACTTTGCCGCCGGCGATGCATTGTCGTCCGCGATCACATAGTTCGCAATCCACTGACTCAGGAAAAGCTCAGCCTGCGAACGGCTCATGGTGCTGCCCAGTTTGTCGCGCATCATAGCTTTCAAGTAATGCGCAAAGCGCGACATGGCCAGCATGTACGGCAACTGCGCCGACAGCCTGGCATTGGCGTTCGCCTCCGGCTTGTCGTAGACCTTCGGCTTGTTGGCCGTCTGCACACTGAAGAAAGCGGCATAATCCGTTCCCTTGCAATGGACAAGCGGCACAAATCCCTGGTCGGCCAGTTCCTTTTCACGGCGGTCCGTAATGCTGACTTCCGTCGGGCACTTCAACGCCAAATCGCCTTCGTCGGTGCGGAAGTTGTGCGTGGCCAGCCCTTCAACAAGCCCGCCATTCTCAACGCCGCGAATCGAAGCGCACCAGCCGAATTTGGCGAACGACTGCGTGAGACGCGCCGCCAGGGCATAAGCCGCGTTGCCCCACAGATACTTCGAGTGGTCCCGGCCGTCGACCCCTTCTTCGTAGGCAAACTCTTCAATCTGCCTCGTATCCTTGCCCCACGGTTCCCGCATCAACACGTGCGGCATAGTCAGTGCAACATATCGCGAATCTTCTGAAGACCGGAAGCTCTTCCACTTGGCATATTCAGTGCTGTCGAACACCTTGGACATGTCCCGGATTCCACTGAGCTGGCCGAACTCGCTCAGGTTCATCATCTCCGGCGCAGCCGCTGAAAGGAATGGCGCATGTGCCGCGGAGGCCACCTGCGAAACCCGTTCCAGCAACTCCACATCCTCACCGCTCCGGCCGAACTCGTAGTCGCCTACCATAGCCGCAAACGGAGCGCCGCCAAACACACCGAACTCCTCTTCATACACCTTCTTGAAGAAAGCGCTCTGATCGAATTCCGGCGCGCGCTGCAGATCTTTCAAAAGGTCCTTCTTGTTCACGTTCAGGAGCTTGATCTTCAGCATGTCGTTGGTTTCGCTCTGGTCGAGTAAATGCTTGATCCCGCGCCAGGTGGCCTCCAGCTTCTGGAAAGAGGGATGATGCATCACTTCGTTGAGCTGGAGGGAAATCAGGCGGTCGATGTCAGCGAGACGTGCTCCGATCGTCGCTTCCGCATCCCGGCTCAGGGTCATCTTCCCTTCAAGAACCTGGTTAACAAACTCTTTTACCATGTCCTTGCCGCGCTCTTGGGCTACAGTATCCTTGCCGAACCGCCCCTGGGCCACAATCTGGTCCAGAAGCGATACCTCTGTGGTCTGTGTCTCGGCGGCCTGCCCGGCCACCGCATTCGACGGGCTACTCATGCTTGTCCCCCTCTGCATTGGCAGCGATCTCTCCGCGCAACTTGTTTAATTCTTCTGTCTTTGACACCGCGTCGAACAGGGCCTGATCCAGCTCGTCGTTGCCCTGCAAGCTGCCCCGAAGGTTGGACAGCCTGGTGCGAAGGTCTAGCAATTCCTTGATCGGACCCACTTGTTCGGCTACTTTGGCGGGTGAAAAATCGTCGAAGCTCTCGAAGTGCAGATCGACTCCAACTTGCCCTGCCTTCGAACTGAGCTTGTTCTCCACTGAGAATTTCAGATGCGGTTGCATTCCCTTCAACACGCTGTCGAAGTTGTCCGGATTGATCTCAACAAACTTCCGGTCCTTCAATGCCGCAAGCGGGGTTTCAGGCTGCCCGGTAAGGTCACCCAGCACGCCCATCACAAATGGCAATTCCTTCATCTCGATGGCGTTGCCAACTTCTACGTCGTAAGTGATCTGCACCCGGGGGGCCCGGACGCGACTAAGTTTCTGCTGAGTACTCTCTCTGGCCATAACCTCTCCGGTCGTTCGTGTGTATTCAGGAAGCCTAACAAACGGTACCCCCAACAAAACCACAACTCCGGTCTAGATGTCCAGTAAATTCTACGTTCGTTTATACGTAGGCCAACATCTCTTTCCCGTCTCCTCACCGCTGGAAGATTAATTCTTTCGTATAGCGCAACATGTGCGAGGATGATGGTGTTTCATCTGGGCTTCCGCCCGCCTTTCCACCCGGTGCCCCAAGTCTCGCTTTTGAGACCTGGGAGACCACCAATCCAATCGGTCTTCGTTCCGCCATCGCTTCGTAGACTCAATAACGCGGACCGCGCCCTCATTTTGCCTTGGACACCGTTTCACCTCAACCGTTAACATCACCTTTTCGCCCCGAGGGTGCCTAGAAAATGCGACAGCTCCAACCCGTGATCTGGTCCAAAGGTACGTTTCTCTCGCCCCAGCACCTGCAGGCCCAGGAGCGCTTTGTGGAAGACAGCGCCCGCTTCTACCTGGACTCCCTCAACTCCCGCTCCTGGGGCTTCTCCGAAATTCAGATTGACACCAAGGCTCTCTCGGAAGGCCGCCTGGCCATCACCCTTGCCTCCGGAATCTTCCCCGATGCGCTCTCCCTCGACATCCCCGCCTCCGAGTACCCGCCCCCAGCCCGCGTCCTCGACGAATGCTTCCAGGGCGGACGGCAAAGCTGCATTTTCTATCTCGCCGTGCCCGAGTACCTCCAGGGCGGCATGAACGTTGCCGTGAACCGAAGCAATGTCAGCACTCGCTTTCTCGCCCAGATGCAGATGGTTCGCGATGAAAATACCGGCTCCGGTGAAAAACCCATTCAGGTCGCCCGCAAGAACCTCCAGATTCTTGCCGAAGGCGAAAACCGCGAGGGCTCCGTCGTTCTCGGATTCACCCGCATTCTCCGCTCAGAAACCGGCATGTACCAGATCGACCCCACTTACATTCCGCCGCTCATCGACATCCACGCCCATCCAACGCTCAAACGCATCCTCAGCAATCTGATCGAGCTATTGGTTGCGCGCAGTAGCCAGCTTTCAGGTGCTCGCCGTCAAAAAAACCAGTCCCTGGCCGATTTCACTGCCTCGGACATTGCCAACTTCTGGCTCCTCTACACCATCAACAGCCACCTTCCTGTTCTCCGGCACTTTCTCGAGTCGACTAACATCCGTCCTGAGTTACTTTTCAGCGAACTCTCCGACCTGGCAGGAGCACTAACCGCCTTCTCCACCAAGATCGCCCCCAAAGATCTGCCCGCCTACTCCCATGAGCAGCTCGGCGTCTGCTTTGGCGAACTCGACCGATTAATTCGAGTCATGCTGGAAACAGTTATCCCCAGTAACTTCGTGGCGCTCCCGCTCAAGATGGTCAAGGACACCATTTACGCCACTTCGATCGACAAGGACGCTTACTTTGTCGGTTCCCGCTTCTATCTAGCCATCGCCGCCGACATCCGCGATGCCGACCTGATCGACCGTTCTCAGAAGCTATTGAAAGCCTGCTCCGCAACCCAGCTTGAAACGCTGATCCGCAACGCGCTGCCCGGGTTGCGCCTGCAGCACGTTCCCACCCCGCCACGCTCGATCCCAGTCAAGCTGCGCCACCAGTACTTCGCCATTGAGCAAGGCGGCCCTGTGTGGGAGTCGGTACTTCGCGCGCGCAACTTCGCCGTCTATGCCCCGTCCGACATTCTCAACCCGCAAATGGAACTGGTAATCCTTCTGGCCCAACCCGCCTGAAGGTTGCAGTCCGTGACCGAACAATCGTGGGTCGTCACTAGGACTCGTTTCAAAACAAGCAAGTCATCGAGAATCTCTATTAAGAACAATCCTGTCATCCTGAGCGAAGCGTACTTCAGCGGAGTCGAAGGACCTGCTTCTCGTCGGCAAGCAACACCATTCTCCGAATCACTTACAAACAGCCTCCGCTGGCACGCCTTTGTCAGCCCGAAAAACACATTGCCGCACTTTCTTGTCCACTTTGATCGTCACAGCCTGCGCATCTCCCAGCCCGGCAAATTTACACACAAGATAGACAGAATGCCCCATGCCGTAGAGATACCCAACATCCCATGAAGCAAACGTATAACTCGTCTTCCCTCGAGATACATCCGGAGCCAGGTCCGCCTTCCCCACCGGCGGCCCATCATACACAACAACCGTGAAGAGCACGCTCTTCCCTTGACTGGAAGGACACTTGAACTCCTGCGCATGAGCAGTTGCGGCGAGCACGAGGAAAGCTCCGAGGATCGACTTCTGAAGCAACAAATCTTCCCCTCCGTGTGGTCCGGAAAAATGCTCCTAATGCTTCATCAGGAAGACGACCGTCACCAGCAGCACAACCAGCAGAACGATGACCATCACAAGAAGAAGAGGAACCATTTGCTGCAGTTTTCCACCCGCGGGCGGCGCTGGCGGCTTAGCGGCGGGAGGCTGAGGAACCGGCGGCGCTGGAGTCGCGGGCGGTGCGAAATTCATCGGGAATGAGGAGGCCTGCGGCTGCGGGGTTGGAGCCAATCCGCCCGGCTGAGGCATTCCCTTTGCCGCCGGCATTGCTGGAGGGGCAGGCGGAGGAGGAGCCGCAAATTTCGGCATCGGCATAGTCGCGGCAAGCGGCGCACCAGGTTGCACCGCAGCCCCGGCACCCTCAGCCTGGCCGCCCTTCATTGCCATCTCCCGCAGGCGCGATGCATCCAGAATCCGCGTAAACTCACTCGGTCCGGTTGGCGTCCCCGCCGGTGCTGGTGTGGGCATCGCCGCTGGAACGACTGCCGGCGCAGGAGGCGGAGCCCAACTCGGCTGTGCCGCCGCAGGCGGAGGAGCTACTGGAGACTCACTCAGCGATTGAAAAGTCTGCGTCCAGATTCCTGGCCCTCCTGCCGCAGCCGGGCTCGCAGGAGCAACCGGTGCAGTCGGGGCAGAGGGCGTGGCGGGCTGTTCCAGCATTCGAATCAGCTGCGTTATGCCGACCCCCGACGAGGGCGGCGTGCTTGGAGCGACCGGCTCCAACACCGGCAGCGGCTCCGAGAAAGGATCGCCGCCCGGCGCTGCGGATCCCGTCATCCTTCCTCCAGCTGTTCCAGGCGTAAGGCCATAATCCACTGGGCCCGGAAGAGGCATGCGCTCGTCCCTCAACGCAGGCGCAGCCGATTCCTGCTCCAGCGACAGCATTCGTGTGAATGAACCCATGCCGCCGGCAGCAGGGTACGCAGGTCCACGGTCAACTTGCGGCGTGGCCGGCGCGCTGGTCTCAGCGCTTCCCAAGGTGCCAAACAGCTGCGTGAAAGCTCCCGGCTTGTTCTCCGTGGCAGGCGCAGTCGCCGCGCCGAACGAAGCTTCCCCGTATCCCGGCAACCTCGCCGGCGGGCTGCCTGGTGCAGGGGCGCCTGTATCCGCACCGCCCAACGTCCCGAATAATTTCGTGAATGACCCAGGCGCGCTTTCGCTCGGAGACGTCGCAGTCGCCGCGCCCAACGGCGCTTCTCCAATTCCCGGCAGCCTTCCCGGCCGGCTGCTCGCCGCAGCCGCTTCCGCCTCTCCACTTCCCAACGTACCAAACAGTTGCGTGAACGACCCCGGCGCACTTTCGGCCGGTGGCGGCATGGCCGTTGCGGCCATCGGCAGTTCCCCAAGGCCAGGCTTCCGTGCTTGCGGATTGCTCGGTGCCGCGGCGGGAGCACCCGCGTCCTTACTTCCAAAAGTCCCGAACAGCTGCGTGAACGATCCCGGCGCGCTCTCCGCAGGGTGCGGCGCTGGAGGCGCTACAGCCCGCGGCACCTCAGGCACCGGGGCAGGAGGTTTGCTCGACGCCGGGCCCCGCGTTGCAAGCGCTTCCAGAAATTCCGTAAAGGTCCCCTGTTTCGAATCGACTGAAGCCGGAGCCGGACTTAAAGGCGGTGCCTTGGGCGCCTGCGGCAACGGAGGCCGGGCGTCCACCTGTATCGGCTTCCCAGCCAGTGGAGCCACAGCCGCCTTCGGATCAGGCGCGTTCAATGTTTGCAGTAAAGAAGTAAAACCTGAAATCGGCGCCGGCTTTTGAGTTTCCGCTACCGGCGTTTGTCGTGCCGCAGGTATCGGTGCCGGGCTTTCACCCCCCAGGGAACGCAAAAGCTGTGTGAATCCCGAACTACCTGGCGCACCAGGTTGACCAGCGGGCGGTCTTTCTTTGAAAGCCGGTCGTTCCGCGGACGACGCCATTCGGATCCGGTCCAGCAGCTCCGCGGAGCCTTCTTCCGCACCTCCGACAACCACCTTGTGCACCACCGGCTCTTCAAGTGGCTTTCCGCCAAATGCAGGAAACTGCCCGGTCATTTTAAGAGGCTTGCTTTTCTCTGGTTCGGGCTTGATTGCTGGAACAGCTGCCGGCTCTTCAACCTCTTCAGGCCCCTTCAAGATCCCAAAAGCCCCGGTTGCCCCAAAGCTCGTCTCCGAACCGGAATCCTCCGGCCCGGGAAATCCCGAGCTGTTCCCGCCACCTGGTGTCGTCGGTTTGTCCATGCCTGTCAGGCCTCCGGTGCGATGCGGGTAGCATAAATCATTCGCTGCTCCCGATTTACCTATTCACGTAAAAAAGAACTCCAGTATAATTCGTTTGCAATCTGCCGATCCGGACGAACGGGCAATGCAATGATTCAACAGGTATTCTCCGGATTGGCTGGGTGACCTGTCCATAAGGGTCAAGTGACTGCGATCGGTATCTCTCTCTTCACCGATCCAGAAACGGACCTGGCGCATAACCACGTAGCCTCTAACCCTCTCCCATGGTGGTTACCCTACTATGAAGTTCCTGTCCCGGGTCGTCTGGTCGGAAGGCATGCACCTCGGGCCTCACCATTTCCAGACCCAGAGCCGGTATTTCGAAGATACCCTCTGGTTCCTGAACTCCAATCTGCGACAGAACCCTTGGGGATTTCTCCACTTCTCCATCGATACCGAGGCCCTCCGCAACGGTCTCGCCATCCTCAACTTCGCCTCCGGAATCCTCCCCGACGGCCTCATCTTCGACTTGCCCGATTGCGACGAAGCGCCAGATCCTGTCCAGCTCAGCAACCTCTTTTCTTCCACCGACAGCGAGATCACCCTCTATCTGGCCATTCCACCGCGCCACGACCAGGGCCTCGACTGCGATCTGGGCGGCAATGCAGGTACCCGCTATACTGCGGTCCAGCACAAGCTAAGAGACGACGCCATTGGCCAGGGAGAGAACTCTGTCGCCTTTGCCCGCAAGAATCTAGTCCTCCTCAGCAAGGCCCAGCTTTCAGCGGATACCGTATCGTTCCCCATCGCCCGCGTTCTACGCGACGGCAACGGCGGATTCACCTCCGACCCCGACTTCATTCCGCCCTGCCTGCGCATCAGCGCCAGTGAACCACTGGTTCTGCTCCTCCACCGTCTCACGCAGGCCATCGATGAAAAAGTCACATCCACCCGCGCCTTGCGGCTCGGCTCCGGTCGCTTTGAGCTCGGGACATCTGCCCTCGACGTCGCCAACTACTGGTTTCTCCACTCGCTCTGCTCGGCGCTCCCCGCTTTGCGCCACCATCTTCAGGACCGTCGTTCGCATCCCGAAGAGGTCTACCGGGATCTGGCCCGCCTTGCCGGAGCCCTCAGCACGTTTGCTCTTGAATCCAATCGCGACGAAATACCCAATTACCGCCATGGCGACCTCTCTTTCACCTTCAAAGAACTTGACGCTCTCATTCGCCGCTACCTTGAAATCGTGTCCCCTTCCAACAGCGTCACGCTTCAATTCCGCAAGGCCGACAATTACATCTATGTGGCCGAGGTAAAGGACGAGCGCTGCCTGCGCCGTTCGCGCTGGATCTTTGGCATACGCTCCTCAGTGACTGACTCGGTCATCCTTCGCCAAACCCCTAAACTCGCAAAAGTCTGCTCCGCTGAAGGCGTCGGAAAACTTGTGCAGCGCGCCCTCCCCGGCCTTGAACTGATGCACCTGCCCGTTCCGCCTGCAGCACTTCACGCGCAGGCGGACATGCACTACTTCGCTATCTCCCAAAGCGGTGCCTGCTGGCAACATATTCTGCAGACCAAGAACGTTGGGGTATATTTACCCGGAGACCTCGGCGACGCAACGTTTGATCTCACCATTATCACGGAGACATCCTCATGACTCCCACCCCAGCTAACACAGCCGCTGAGATCAGAACCAATAATCTGGCCCTTGCTTTTCAAGAGGTCTTCACCGTCATTCTGCGCACGCGTTTTTTCCTCCAGCGTGTTGAAAATGCCGACGCCTTCCGCGCCACT
The DNA here is from genome assembly GCA_049508975.1 of Occallatibacter sp. Classification (GTDB taxonomy): domain Bacteria; phylum Acidobacteriota; class Terriglobia; order Terriglobales; family Acidobacteriaceae; genus Telmatobacter. The sequence continues at coordinate 73,227 of JBELAI010000007.1, forward strand.
CTGCGCAAGATGATCTCCGCGGCGGTGAAAGATGCATCCGCCATGGGCTACAGCGACGAAGCCTCCAAGATGGCCATCTACGCCATGATCGGCTTCCTCGACGAGAGCGTCCTCAACTCCAAAGATCCCACCTTCGCCGACTGGGCTCGCCGCCCCTTGCAGGAAGAGATGTTCGGCGGCCACTTCGCCGGCGAGTACTTCTTTCGCAACCTGACCGAGCTGCTCAACCGCCCTGAATCCGCTGAAGTCGCTGACGTGCTTGAACTGCACGCACTCTGTCTGCTGCTCGGCTATCGCGGCCGTTTCGCTTTCGGGGATGCCTCCGAGATTCACACCATCCTTCAGCGCGTTCGCGACAAGATCACCCGCATCCGCGGCAACTATGCGCTCTTCCGCCCTGTCGAAACGCCAGCCGCACCGCCCGCACCGAAAGGCGATCCCTGGGTTGGCCCCTTGGCGATTGCCGCCATCCTGCTCGCCGTCTTCACCATCCTGGCCTACATCGGATACATATTCATCCTCGGCCAGGCTCTCCCATCGACCTCGCAATTAGATCCTCACACTCTGCGTCCCACCACCACACCTGTCATCCTGAGCGAAGCGTACTTCAGCGGAGTCGAAGGACCTGCTTCTTCTCTTCGGCATTCTCTCCCCGCCCAAAATCCTGTCATCCTGAGCGAAGCGTACTTCAGCGGAGGCGAAGGACCTGCTTCTTCTCTTCGGCATTCTCTCCCCGCCCAAAATCCTGTCATCCTGAGCGAAGCGTACTTCAGCGGAGTCGAAGGACCTGCTTCTTCTCTTCGGGAGTTTCACTCCATCACCGAAGTCGCAGCACCGTCCGTTTCCCCGAAAAGGACATCCCTATGAAGCGCGTCCTGATTGGCCTCTTAATCTTTCTCGTTTATCTCGCACTCGTAATCGGCGCCGCCTTCCTGCTTCACTTCGAAGGCACAAAGTTCGGTCTTTTTATCGTGATCCTCGGTCTTCTGGGCGCACTCACTACCGTATTTGTCGTTTGGTATCTCAACAAATTGAGCGGCTCCGGCCAATCAACCGGTCCAGACACGCCCGACACCGTCAACCTCAGCAACCTGCTTCGCGATGCCGATGCCAAAGTCCGCCAATCAGGACGTGCCGGCGCAAAGTCTCTCGCCTCCCTGCCTCTCATCTACGTCATAGGCGACGAAAACTCCGCCAAGACACAGACCGTTCTTCAATCCGGCCTTGAGCCCGAGTTACTCGTAGGCAATGTCTATCGCGACGGAATCATAGTTCCTACGCAACTCGCCAATGTCTGGCTCGCCGGCAACTACGTCATCGCCGAAGCCGGCGGAGCACTCCTTCGCCAACCGCCTCTCTGGCAGCGTCTCGTCCACGCCACCATCCCCGCGCGCCTAGGCTCCGTCTTCGGCGATAGCCGGCTCCCTGCGCGCTCCGTTGTCGTCTGCGTCAGCGTTGAGCGCATCATGGCGCCCAATACCACGGAACAGATTCGCGCGCTCGCCCAAACCCTCAACGAGCGACTCCGCCAGCTTTCGCAAACACTCGGCATCTCGCTCCCCATTTACGTCCTGTTCACCAAGCTTGATACTGTTGCTCCCTTTGCCGACTATGCCGGCAAGCTCACCGAAGAAGAAGTCAAGCTCCCCATCGGTTCGCTCTTGTCCTCGCTGAGCACGGGACAAGGCTTATACACCGAGCAGGCGTCGGCCCTCATCGGCAGCCGCTTCGACCAGCTTCTTTTCGCCCTTGCCGAGTTTCGTCTCGATGTTCTTTCCCGCGGTGGCGAACTCCAGGACCTTGCCCGGGCCTATGAATTTCCACGCGACCTCCGCAAGCTCCGCAGCGGCATCGTTTCGTTCCTCGCGGAAGTGGCCCGCCCCAGCCAGATAGGCGTCAATCCCTTCCTGCGCGGATTCTTCTTCGCCGGCATGCGCGCCCATATCGTCGAAGACATTCTCGACATCGGCCCCGCACAGCCTCAAGCCGCGGCGCCCGTTGACGCAGGCGCAACCCGCATCTTCTCTCTCGCTGCCATGCAGCAACAGCAAGCGGCCCCGCCACCCCGCCGCGGTGGAACGCGCAAAGTTCCGCAATGGGTATTTCTGCCGCACCTGTTTTCGAAGATCCTGCTTGCCGACAAGTCTGCCCTCGAGACCAGTCGCGCCAGCACTCGTACCAGCGTCCTCAAGCGCATGCTCCTGGCCTGCACCAGCATCGTCATTCTCATCGTTTTGACATTCATCACCATTTCCTTCTTCAATAATCGCTCTCTTGAAAAGCGCGTAGCCACAGCCGCCGCCGCTCCAGTCTCTTCGGTCGCCCAAGGCAGCTACGCCGCGCAAGGCGACCTTGAATCCCTCGAAAAGCTTCGTGTTGTTCTCGCCGAGCTCGATGGCTACCGCAAAAACGGTTCCCCGTATATGTATCGCCTCGGCCTCTATCGCGGCGATGCTCTTTACCCCGTCG
>JBELAI010000070.1:0-52529 GCA_049508975.1 Occallatibacter sp.
AGCGACCGCCGTTCTCATCCAGCCGAACCTCGACGTAGCCGCCAATAACTCCTGGAATGGCCCCGGCGAATGGGATCAGCATATTGCCGAATTCACCAAACTGGCCGGCGAGCAGTGCAAAACCTACATCTCGGGAATCCCGCAAACCGGCGTATCCAACGGTGAAGTCGTTTGTCCCCCTTATCCCACTCACCCCGATCTGATCGCATGGCCCGAGTCGCCCGCCCCCTTCGACGAAACCGACCCCAAATTCCAGCGCGCTCTCTCCGCCATCGCCCGTGCCGAGCAGGCTCCGATCATTGTCGGCAACATCGGCTGGGACTTCGACGCCCCCACGCAGCAATGGAACTACTACAACTCCGCACTGGTCGTCGGCGCAGACGGAAACAAAGCAGGCCGCTACGACAAAGTCCACCTCGTCCCCTTCGGCGAATACATTCCGTTCCAGAACCTGCTCGCCTTCGCCCACAAGCTCACCGGCCGCGTTTCCAAGTTCAGCCGCGGCGCCGGCCCCAAAGTCTTCCGTCTCCCCACGTCGAGCGGGGAAGCGCATAAATACGGTGTCTTCATCTGCTATGAGTCGGTATTCGCCGACGAAATCCGCGGATTCGCCCAGTTGGGTGCCGAGGTCCTCGTCAACATAAGCGACGACGGCTGGTACGGCGACACCAGCGCCCCCTGGCAGCACTTGAACATGGCGCGCATGAGGGCCGTCGAAAACCGCCGCTGGATTCTTCGCGACACCAACAACGGCGTAACCGCAGTCATCGACCCTTACGGCGTCGTCCGCCAGAGCATTCCCCGCCACCAGGTCGATGCGCTCCCGGCGCAGTTCGGCTTCCGCGACGACGTTACCTTCTATACCGCCCACGGGGATGTGTTCGCCTGGCTCTGTGTGATTCTTGGGTTAGGGATTCTCGGCTGCGCAATCGTAGCCAACCAAAAGAGGTCTATGCCCCAGGAGGCTTTGTAACAGGGCACGACTTCAGTCGTGCCGAAAAGCGGCACAAAAAATGTCGGGCTTTAGCCCCTGTGCGAATTTGGATCGATTTGAGATTTCGGACCAGTGCGGAACATCTTTCACGGGATCACTCGCGAAAATTAACCAACTAGGTTAGAATTGGACCACTGATCGCCTTCTTCATGGTGGTTTGAAGATGAAATGCCCCATTTGCGGTGCGGCCGAATTGATCCACGATACCCGCGACATCCCCTATACCTACAAGGGCGAGACCACCATTTTGAAGACGACAGGCGATTTCTGTCCGGCTTGCGGCGAATCCATCCACGATAAAGAGGATTCCGAGCGCGTGATGAGCGAGATGCGAGCCTTTTCCCGGCAAGTCAACGCCGCCATCGTCGATCCGGAGTTCATCGTCAAGGTACGCAAGAAGCTAGCACTCGATCAGCGCGAAGCAGCCGAGATATTCGGTGGTGGCGTCAATGCCTTCTCCCGCTACGAGACCGGAAAGACGAAGCCGCCTTTGGCGCTGGTGAAACTGCTCAAAGTGCTTGATCGTCATCCCGATCTGCTGGAAGAGATCAAGGTGGCGTAGCAGCCGAAATGGCGGCGACCTCCCAGGTCCAAAAATCCGGATCGGAAGCAATCAATCATGAATTGAGAAGTGGACAATCCTCCTCGGGAGGTGAATTGTGAAGTCGGAAGAAGGCGATTGGCAAAAATTCGACCAATGGCTCGATGAACTTCGTACATCTGTTGGTCATAGTGCCGCTCCGGGCCTGCTATTCCGTGGGCAAGGTAATTCTGGGTGGGCACTTGAGACGACATTGGAGCGAAATGGGCAAAAGAACATGTCCGTCGCCGCCTACTACAGACTTATTACACTGATGGGACCAGCGGTGAACGCATTCACTGCGGTGAGCGCTCCGGCATACGATCCGAGTCTGCTGAAGGGATTCTCCGACAAAGAGTCGTTGTTTGAACTTGACAGGTTTCCAAGTGGCCCGCATTTCGAGTACATGGCTTATCTGCGGCATCACGGATTTCCTTCACCGCTCCTCGACTGGTCGCGATCACCATATGTCGCTGCTTTCTTCGCATTTCGGAACGCTAACCCGCAAAATGAAGCGCGATCAATCTACGCCTATTGTGAAAGTTTGGATGGATGCAAAGGTGGTGCGGTTGGCGAACATATGATCCGCACCCTCGGACCGTACGTACGAACTCACGCCAGGCACTTCTTGCAGCAATCGGCCTACACGGTCTGTGAGAGTTTAGACGCCAATGACAACTGGCAATATGATTCACATCAGAAGGTTTTCGAGAACGCGCGGCCCGGGCAGGATTTCCTTTGGAGGTTTGATATCTCATCCACCGAGAGAGTCAAGGTTTTGCGTCGGCTAGACGAATTCAACCTGAATGCTTATTCATTGTTTGATTCGGAAGAAGCTCTGCTCGAGACGCTGTGGGTGCGGGAACAGATCTTTTCTAGCCAAGTGACCCAGGTTTCGCTTCTGGAACCTGGGATCGATTCCACAATCCAATCCACTCACGCCCCGGCGTAAGCCTCAACTTCCCGCTCAATCGTCTTACTCAGTTCCAGCCGGGCCTTGGACAGGTCGTGCATCTGCTGGAGGTTGAGCCAGAACTCCGGGCTGTTGCCGAAAAACTTTGACAGGCGCAGCGCCGTGTCTGGTGTGACCGCTCGCCGTCCGTGAACGATGTCGCCAATGCGTGTGGCGGGGACGCGAATTTTCATTGCCAAGGCGTTCTGCGTTATGCCGAGAGGGAGAAGAAACTCCTCGCGCAGCATCTCGCCCGGATGCGTCGTAACTCTCTCCATCTTCCATCCCGTAGCGGGTCTTTTAATCGTCATCTCATCCTCCGGTAATCGGACTAGTGGTAATCGGCGATCTCAACATCGTGCGCTCCATCGTCCTTCCAGACAAAGCAGATGCGGTATTGATCGTTGATCCGTATGCTGTGTTGCCCGCTCCTGTCGCCCTTCAAAGCCTCCAGCCGATTTCCCGGCGGAGTACGAAGATCGTCGAGAGTTCCTGCCGTATCAATCTGGTCGAGTCTGCGCTGGGCTGTTGCGCGGATACTTGTCCAACGCCTGCCGGAACCCGATTCATAAAGATCTCTTGTCCAGGCGTCTTTGAAGCTTTGAATCATCCGCAATTAGGATATACCGTGACGCGTTATATGTAAAGCGGGAAATCTGAATTATCCTGCGCGTCGAATCCCTCTTAACCCGCCGCATCCGGTACAGTGATATTCTAGAAATAGTCGAAAAGAACTCAGCCTCACAGTCCAAACCAAGTCAGGTCATAAGAGCAAAATATGTCGTCGTTGAACGATCTCGAATTCGCATATGCTCCCGTGCGCGATCAAACGCGCGACCTGCGGGAGTATCTTTGACCCTGCTCGCATCCGCAGGGAACTCGCAGACATAGAAACCAAGCTTGCCGATCCAGCTCTCTGGAACGATCCCAACGCCTCGAAGCCCCTCATGCGCGACCGCAAGCGCCTTGAGACCATGATCGCGGACGACGAGGAGATGCTCCGCCGCACCGGCGACATCGAAGCCTACTTCGAGCTTGCAAAAGAGGGCGAAGACGTACTGGCCGATCTTGAACGCGACATCAAGGGACTCTCTGCTTTTAACGAAGCCCTCGAAGCCAAGACCATGCTCAATGGCGAGGCCGATCCGCTCAATGCCATCGTCACCGTGCACCCCGGCGCCGGCGGAACCGAAAGCCAGGACTGGGCCGAGATGCTGATGCGCATGTATCTTCGCTGGGCCGAGCAGCAGGGCTACAAAACCGAAGTCAACGACTTGCAGGATGGCGACGAAGCGGGAATCAAGTCGGCCACGTTCACCATTATTGGCGAATACGCATTCGGCCAGCTAGCCGGTGAAAGCGGTGTCCATCGCCTGGTCCGAATCTCACCCTTCGACCAAGCGAAGCGCCGTCACACCTCATTCGCCTCGGTCTATGTCTCGCCTGAAATCGACGAAACCATCCAGGTCGATTTGAAGGTGGAAGACCTGCGCATCGATACCTACCGCTCCGGCGGCAAGGGCGGCCAGCACGTCAACACCACCGACTCCGCAGTCCGCATGACCCACCTGCCAACCGGCATCGTTGTCCAATGCCAGAACGAGAGGTCTCAACATAAAAATCGCGACAAGGCCATGAAGATGCTTCGCTCGCGCCTCTACGAATACGAGCTCGAAAAGAAGCGCGCCGTCAGCAAAAAGGTTGAAGACTCCAAGCTCGAAATCAACTTCGGCTCGCAGATCCGCTCCTACGTCCTCCAGCCCTACCGCATCGCCAAAGACCACCGCACCAAGGTAGAAGTGGGCGACGTAGACAAGGTCCTCGACGGCTACCTCGAGCCATTCTTGCGCGGATACTTGTTAGCCAAGCGCCGCGGCACCGCGGTAGCAGCCACTGAGACAGACGATCTCGACGTATAGCTTTTCGAAAGGGAACTGTTCACTGTCCACTATGCCCAACGACCCAGCCATCATCGACGAAATGCTCCGCAATGCCAAAACCATCGCCGTAGTCGGCATGAGCGACAAGGCCTGGCGCGCCAGTTTCAACATCGGCAAATACTTGGCCTCGAACGGCTATCGGGTGCTCCCGGTCAATCCCGCACTCACTGAAGTCCTGGGCCTGAAGTGCTACCCCGACCTCGACGCCGCCCAGGCAGCCGCCCATGAAGCCACCGGCTCCGGCATTGACTTGGTCGACGTTTTCCGCGCCTCGGAGTACGTTCCCGGAATTGTCGACGATGTAATCCGGCTTGGTATCAAGTACTTGTGGCTGCAGGATGAAGTGATCCACGAAGAAGCTGTAGCCCGCGCACGCGCCGCCGGAGTCAAGTGCATCCAGAACGACTGCATCTTCCGCGAACACTCCGCGCGGCGTATCGCCGATTGATCCGTTGATTGACGGCTAGCACGTAGACCGCACACATCGGCCGCAACCGGCTCGGCGTATACTTCTCCCTACTTCAAGACGAGGAGCAAACAGGGCATGAAATCGATCGATCGCCAACACTTGCGCGCATCTCTCAACACGCGGCCCGTGCTTGCTCTGATCTGCGGCCTGCTGGTTGCGCTTGCCGCATTCGCGCAGCAAGCCAGGGCTGACGACAACGATAACGCCCATCCCACGCTGGCAATCGGCTCGCCAGCGCCGGCCTTTTCGCTTCCCGGCATCGATGGCAATACTCACTCGCTCGACGACTACAAGGCGGCAAAGGTGCTGGTCATCGTCTTCACCTGCAACCACTGCCCCACGGCGCAGCTTTACGAGTCGCGCCTGAAAAAGATGGTGGACGACTACCAGGGCAAGAGCGTGCAGTTCGTCATGATCCAGCCCAATGACCCCGATGCCGTGCGCATCGACGAGCTGGACTACACCGACGTGAGCGACAGTTTTGAGGAGATGAAGATTCGCGCCGCCTTTCGTCACTTCAACTTCCCTTATCTTTACGACGGCGCAACCCAGTCAACCGCCAATGCCTACGGCCCCAAGGCCACTCCCCATGTATTCATCTTCGACGCCGAACGCAAGCTGCGTTTCGAAGGCCGCGTGGACAACAACCAGCGCGAATCGCTGGTCACCACCCACGATACCCGCGACGCCATTGATGCACTGTTGGCGGACCAGCCGGTCGCCGTGCCGCATACCGGCGTCTTCGGCTGCTCCACCAAGTGGAAGTCCAAAATCGCAAGCGGGGCGGCATACATGAAGAAGGTTGAGGCTGAGCCGGTTGCGCTCGAGGACGCCACTGCCGATGTGCTCAAGAAGCTCCGCACCAACCCTACCGGCAAGCTGCTCCTCATCAACTTCTGGGCCACCTGGTGCGGCCCCTGCGTGGTGGAGTTTCCCGACCTTGAATCCACTTTCCGCATGTACCGTTCACGTGACTTCGAATTGGTAACCGTATCCACCAATATGCCTGACGAGCGCGACGGCGTCCTGAAGTTCCTCAACAAGCACCATGCAAGCTCGCGCAATCTCATCTTCGCTTCCACTGACACCTATGCCATGCAGGCCGCCTTCGATCCCAAGTGGGATTCCCCCGTCCCCTATACGGTCCTGCTTGCGCCCGACGGCACGGTACTCTACCACCAGACTGGCGACCTGGATGTGCTCGCCCTGCGCCGCGTCATCCTGGCAAATCTCGACGATGCCGATTACAAGGGCCACCGCGCCTACTGGGCAGGGAACTAGCAGAGGCTAGAACCCTTTGCGCATTTCTTGCTCGAAGGACGACTAAGCGGCGAAACTGATCTCAGTCTGTTCAGCCATAGTGCGGATTCAAGCGACCAACCGCACCCGCAATGCGTCAAACACATGAGACTCTCTTTGCCAACAATGCGCCGTTCCCCTCTCGCCTTCGCTCTCCTCCTGCCACTGGTTGCGGGCCTGCCCGCCTTTGCCGTCTCCAACTCCGCCGATGCCCCCCACGTTCATGTCCAACTGGTAGTTCCCGCCTCCGGCCTGAGCCGCGGCCAGGCGGCCAACGCAGGCCTCTATTTCAAAATCGACCAAGGCTGGCACGTCTATTGGAAGAACGCCGGAGACGCCGGTGAACCGCCCCACATGAAGTGGACGCTCCCCGATGGCGTCACCGCCGGACCGTTGCAGTTCCCAGCTCCCAAGCGTCTGCCCCTCGGCCCGTTGATGGACTTCGGCTATGAAGACGAGGTGCTCTTTCCATTCACGGTCACCGCCGCGCCCACCGCCAAACCCGGCACTGCCGTACTTCACGCCAAGGTGGACTGGCTGGTCTGCCAGGCCAGTTGCATTCCCGGTAAGGCCGAGCTCGAAGTGAGCCGCGATGTGCTCGACCACCCCGGTAAATCCACCCCCGTCGCCTCGGACGAGGTCTTGTTCAAACGTCTAAGTGGCCGTCTTCCCAAGCCTTTACCGGCAACAGTGAAAGCAACCTTTCAGCCCGCCAAAGAAGGCTTCCGTCTCTCCATCACGACCGGCCAAAAGGAATCCGAAGCCGCATTTTTCCCCGCCGACCAGGACATCATCGACAACCCCGCCCCGCAGAAGATCACTTCCTCGCCAAAGGGCTTGATTTTAGACTTAAAGAAAGACGCGAATCTCACCGCAAATCCTGCTGAATTAAAGGGAGTTATCGAGCTTTCTGGCGGTCGTGCCTACGAATTCGCAGCGACCCCAGGGACCTCCCCAAAAGCCACCGCGGATACTTCCGTCGCCCCGCAGGCGCCTGCTCCAACCCAGCCCGCACCTGTTTCCGCCGCGCCGACGCCAACCCCCGCTCCGCCCGCGTCTGCTTCACCCGCGCTAGCTTCACTCGCCTCATCAACCGTTCCAACGGCCCCAACCCAGCCAAACCCCTTTTCGGCATCTGAGCTTCTCCGCGCCACCGGCCTGGCCTTTCTCGGCGGTCTGCTCCTGAACCTGATGCCGTGCGTCTTCCCGGTCTTGTTCCTTAAGGGGCTCTCCCTGGTCAACTCCGGCAATGAGGAGCGCCACCGCCTCAGGGTGCATGGCTTCGTCTACGCCCTCGGCATTCTCGTATCATTCTGGGCACTCGTCGGCGTGCTCCTGGGTCTCAAGGCCGCCGGAGCAACGCTCGGCTGGGGGTTCCAGTTCCAATCGCCGGTCTTCCTGTCGCTTATGGCTGGCTTGCTTTTCTTCCTCGGCCTTTCGCTCGCTGGTCAGTTCGAAATCGGCCTCACGCTCACTGGCGCCGGCGGTTCGCTGGCCGCTAAGAAGGGCTACACGGGTAGCTTCTTCACCGGCGTGCTTGCCGTGGTTGTCGCCACGCCTTGCACCGCGCCCTTTATGGGAGCAGCGCTCGGCTACGCCCTCTCCCAATCTGCTGCCGTCACCTTCGCGGTTTTCACGGCACTCGCGCTCGGCCTCGCGGTGCCATACGTGGCTCTCACCCTCCAACCCGCCTGGACCCGCGTTCTTCCCAAACCAGGCGTGTGGATGGAAGTGCTGAAGCAGGCCGTTGCAGTCCCCATCTTCGGCACCGCCATTTGGCTTGCCTGGGTGCTCGCCAGTGCCTATGGAGCCAGCCTCACCGCCGCTCTCCTGGCCAGCTTCCTTCTGCTCGCAATAGCCGGCTGGTTCCTCGGCCGGTGGCCCGCCAGGCGTTGGGCTGCCGTAGTAGCTTCGCTGATTGTTCTCGCCGTAATCGGCCTCAGTGCCCTGGCGCCCCGCAAGCTGGCAGCCGCGCCAGAATCCTCGTCTTCCCCTGTGCTTCCCAGCGGCTGGCAACCCTGGTCGGCCCAGGCGGTGAGTCTTGCCCAGTCCGCAGGCCGCCCGGTCCTGGTCGACTTCACCGCCAAGTGGTGCCTCAGCTGCCAGGTCAACGAACGAGCGGCCCTGGAGCAGCCCGAAGTCGAAAAGGCCCTTCAGGACAGCAACGTCCTGCTCCTCAAAGCTGACTGGACCCGCTACGACGATTCCATCACCCAAGCCCTGAAGTCCATGGGCCGCAGTGGCGTTCCCGCCTACGCGCTTTACTCGCCGGGGCAGAGCCAGCCAGAGCTCCTGCCCGAAGTCTTGACCCCCGGAATTGTCCTCTCCGCCGTCGCCAAGCTCCCCAAAACTGCAACTCAGTCCGTCGCCGCCACGTCCAACTTGAAGTAAGCCCGCAACGCACAATGAGAAAGCTGATCGTCTGAATCCCCTCAGGAGGTTGACTCATGGTTTCTCTCTCCCGTCTTTCTGGATGCGCCGCTCTTGCGGCCTCGCTGCTCACCTTCTCCGCCGCTGCTGAGGAAATGCGCATCGGCGCTCCAGCCCCCACTTTCACCGCCAAAGATTCCCGCGGCCAAACCGAATCCCTCGACCAGTATCGCGGCAAGTATGTCGTGCTCGAGTGGCACAACAACGGCTGCCCCTACACCAAGAAGCATTACGTCTCCGGCAACATGCAGGCCCTTCAAAAAGAGTGGACCGCCAAAGGCGTAGTCTGGTTCACGGTCATTTCGTCAGCGCCCGGCCAGCAAGGCTATATGACGCCGAGCGCGGAGAACGCCTACCTCTCGCAAATGCACGCCGCCCCCTCCGCAGTCCTCCTGGACGCCGACGGGAAAATCGCCCGCGCCTACAACGCGAAAACCACCCCCCAGATGGTCGTCATCGACCCGTCCGGCAAGGTGATCTACGACGGCGCCATCGACGACCGCCCCACTCCCGACCCCGAGGACGTTCGCGGCGCCCACAATTACGTCTCGGACGCGCTTACCGAGGCCATGGCTGGCAAGCCCGTGGCCACCGCGTTCACCCGTCCCTACGGATGTGCTGTCAAATATCCAGACTAAGAAACCGGCGGAGATTCTCAATCTCTCCGCCGGTTACAACTTCCCAAATTACAGTTTTCCAAATTGCTGATTTCTAGCTGACGAAGGCAGCCTTGGCGCCTTCTTCGATCTCGGCTTCGGTCGGTACGCTCTTCGTCTGACCGATCGACCACTTGTGCCCAAACGGATCTTTCAACTGTCCATAACGGTCGCCCCAGAACTGATCCGCCAAGGGCATGGTCACCTTAGCCCCGGCTGCCACCGCTTTTTCCCAGGCAGCATCGGCGTTCTCCACATGCAGGTGAAAGGTCACCGGGCTCCCACCCAGCGCCTCAGGCGTCTCCGATTTCCCGCCCATCTGGCCGGAAAAGTCATCACTCAGCATCAGGTGGCCGCCGTGAACCACCAGGTGCACATGCATCAGCTTGTCGGTTCCCGGAGCCGGATGCCGCACCAGCTCCACCGCCCCAAAAGCTCTCTTGTAGAAGTCGACAGCACCCGCTGCATTGCTGACCACGATATACGGTGCAAAAGTCGGTCGATCGCTCATGTATGTCCTCCTGAATTTGGTTTGAGGGGATACGCAGGCAGTTCTCAGACCCGCCCGCGCGAAGCGAGTCTATCACTGTTTATTGAAAACTGAGTGACTCATTCAAAGGGCATCCAGTTTTTGGGTTTCAAAGTGCGAGGCTTGGCATATTCGGAGCTTTGCTATCATGATAGCAATGGAGGGAACCATGGCGCAGATACTAGTTCGCAATCTCCAAGATCAGCTCAAGGCCCGTCTCCGGAGTCGCGCCAAGCGCAACGGTCGCAGCATGGAAGAGGAGGCGCGAGAGATCCTCAGTAGTGCCCTCAAGGAAGAGGACGCCCACCCGCGCAAACTAGGTTCGGAGATTGTCGTCCTCTTCAGTGGCAGTGGCGTCTATCTAGACGAGCCGATTCAAGAAATTCGCGGCATGCGCATGGAGATTCCGGACTTTGACTCCTTCGAGTCGTGATTCTGGTCGACACGACTGGGATTCTGAGGTTCGTGCTATCATGATAGCAGTGGAGGAACCATGGCGCAGATACTAGTTCGCAATTTAGAAGATCAAGTCAAGCGCCGTTTGCAGCATCGCGCTAAGCGGCACGGGCGGAGCATGGAAGAGGAAGCACGGGAGATTCTCCGCAATGCGCTCAAGGACCCGGAAACTCCGGCGGTCGGATTTGGCACGGCATCGGCTGCACTCTTCAGCGGGCAGGGAATTTTTCTCGATGAACCGATTGCAGAATTGCGCGATATTCACCTGCAAATACCCGACTTCAATTCATGATTGTTCTCGATACGAACGTAATTTCTGAGATCATGTTGCCCATGCCGGATCTGAAAGTTCTCACTTGGCTGGATTGCCGGCCCAGCTCCTCAATATGGACAACCTCTGTCAACATCTTCGAAATTCGTTCCGGATTGCAATCCATGCCGCAGGGGAAAAGGCGGTCTACATTGATGGAGTGGTTTGAGCGGTGGCTCGCCGAAGTAATCCAGGGGCGAGTCGCAAGCTTCGATGAAGCTGCCGCTCGCCGCGCGGCGGACCTGACAGCGTTTCGGAAAGAGGTCGGCCGCACCGGCGAGACGCGCGATACCATGATCGCCGGCATCGTGCTGGCGTCTCACGCCAGCCTCGCCACGCGCAACGTCAAGCACTTCGAAGACATCGCGTCGTCAGTCGTGAACCCGTGGGAAGCTTAGGATTTAGAGAGCTCTGAGGCGCGCGGCTAAAGCATTTTCGGAATTGCGGCAGACCGAAAGCACACACTCAAGTGGCTTTTTCCTCAAGAAAAAGCTACCCTTCAATGCTCTCATAAAGTCTATATGTATTCCGAAAATGCTCTAGTGGTGGTCGGGATGCTTCTGGCGCCAGTCGTTGTATTCTTTCTGCTCCTCCGCGGGCCGCTCTTTAATATCCTTGTGGGCGCGGTGGGTTTCGACCTCCCACTTGTTGTAAATCACAGTCTCATTCGATGCCGGTTGGCTCGGCGCCGGCTGGCTGGTGGTTTGCTCAGAATTGCTCTGAGGCTGGCAACCGGTGGTCATAACAGAGGTCGCCAATGCGGCGCCAAACAAGCACATGCGGAGATTTCTCAACGGCATTCAATTTCCTTTTGTCCCGAGGGTTGAAGGGACTAGGCTGTTGGATGCCAGGTCTACGCGGCCCGTTGCCAGTTTGCAACCGAAGCCTCTGCGGCAAGAAGCTGAATGCGCTCAGCCTTTGGGATGTTTCCCGGCCCGAATCCGACGAATCTCCTCCATGCGCTGTGCCAGCAGCTTCTCGCGCCCTTCCTGCGTGGGCTCGTAGTACGTATGCCCGCGCAGCGAATCCGGCAGGCAATCCATATCCGCCACGCGCCCTTCTTCATCGTGCGCATACTTGTAGCCCTTGCCGTACTCAAGCTCCTTCATCAGCCGCGTAGGCGCATTGCGCAGATGCAGCGGCACCGGCTCCTGCCGCGTATGTTCTATCTCCGCCTGCACCGCGCTCCAAGCCGTATAAACCGAATTCGACTTCGGTGCCAGCGCCAGGTAGACCACAGCCTCCGCCAGCGCCAAATCCCCCTCCGGCGAGCCAAGAAACTCCATCGCCTGTTTCGCGCTCAAGCACAGATTCAGCGCCTCCGGAGCTGCCAGCCCGATATCTTCGACAGCCATCCGAACCACGCGCCGAGCCAGATAAAGCGGGTCCTCGCCGGCTGCAAACATCCGCGCCAGCCAATACAGCGATGCATCCGGATCGCTGTTTCGTACGCTCTTGTGCAGCGCCGAAATCAGGTTGTAGTGCTCCTCGCCCGACTTGTCGTACATCAGCACCCGCTGCTGCACTGCCTCGACCGCCAACGGCCGATCGATATGCCCAGTCGCTCCTGGTGCCTGCGCCAGTTGCGCCGCTACTTCCAGCGTGTTGTACGCCGAACGGCAATCGCCGCTCGAGTAGCTCGCAATCACCTCCAGCGCATCGTCGTCGGCCGTAAGATTCAAGCCGCCCAACCCGCGTTCCTTGTCTTCGAGCGCCCGCCGCAGCAGCTCCGCAATACGCGCCTCACTCAGCGGTTGCAGCACATATACCCTGCACCTTGAAAGCAGAGCCGAAATAATCTCGAACGAAGGATTCTCAGTCGTAGCCCCGATCAGCCGGATCGTCCCTCGCTCTACATAGGGCAGAAACGCGTCCTGCTGCGCCTTGTTAAACCGGTGAATTTCGTCCACAAACAGGATCGTCCGCGAGTGCATCTCCGCAGCCTGCCCCGCGGCCGCCATCACCTGCTTGATCTCCTTGATCCCGCTCATCACTGCGGAAAACTCGATAAAGTTGGCCTTGGTCGTCTCCGCAATGATTTTCGCGAGCGTAGTTTTACCTACTCCGGGAGGACCCCACAAAATCATCGAACTCGTATTCGTCGAGTCCGGCCCGTCCCGCTCAATCTGCACGCGCAGCGGTTTCCCCGGCCCCAGCAGGTGTTCCTGGCCGCTGTATTCCTCCAGGCTCCGAGGCCGCATCCGCTCTGCCAGCGGTGCCGTGCGCAGTGTTCCTTTCGGTCCTTCAGGCTCGCCGTCAAAGAGGCTCATCGCAGGCCTCCTCTCTGCCGTGAAGCTTCGTAGAGCAGCACGCTCGCGGCCACTGCGGCGTTCAGGCTCTCGACCGGGCCAGGGCAGGGAATCGTGATTGCTCCGTCGGCCAGCGCGCCAAGTTCCGGAGGCACTCCATTGCCTTCATTGCCGATAAGCAGCGCGACCGGCCCGGTCAGATTCACCCGATCGGCCGGCTCGGCCCCACGCACGGTCGTGGTCCAGATTTTCACTCCAGCCTCGCGCAGGTGAAGGAAGCATTCTTCCGCGTCGGCCGACAGCAGTGGAAGCCGGAATAAACTTCCGGCCGAGGCACGCACCGCCTTGGGGTTCCACGCGCTCACCGTTCCGGGAAGTACGATCGCGCCATCCGCGCCAAACGCCTCCGCCGAGCGCAGAATCGTGCCCAGGTTGCCGGGATCCTGTATGCCGGCGAGCACGAGGACCAGCGCGGAAGGCCTTCGATGGGCGCTGAGAAGGTGAGCCCACGTCCAATCCGGCGCTTCGACCAACGCAGCAATCGCCTGCGGAGCCTCAGTTGTCACAACCGAGTCCAGCAGGCTCTTCGGCATCAGCAGAATTTCCGTATTCGCGCCCAAAGGAATCAAGTCGAGCAACTTCTCTACTCCCTCCGCGACAAATACGCACTCAATCCGCAACCCCGCGCGCAAAGCCTCTCCAAGCAGGTTCGGCCCCTCGATTCCCAGCAGAACGCGCCCATCGGCACCTGCCTCGCGCAGGGGTTGAGCCAGTGCGCGCCGCAACTGCTTCAGGCGCGAATTCTGTTTACTCTGTACAATGCGAAAGGTCATCGATTCAGGAAACCTTGGAACGCTATGCCGATTCTAAGCTGATTTACGCCATCGAGGCAGGTATGTGAGACGGCTCAACTTGCACCACGGCTGGTGCTGTGTTAGTTTCCGACTTTAAGGTGTCTGTGCTCAAAGCGTTTTCACGGAGTCGCCGCCGCTCAAAATCGGCACCGCGAACGCCGTCCAGGGAACCGAGGTAAGCCTTCTTGTCCGCGGAGATCTTGCGCGTCCATCCCGATGAACCCCAGCCTGACCGGATCGACTATATCGTTTCGTGTCTGCGCAAAGGGGACGTAGTAGCCCTGCCCACCGACACGTTCTACGGTCTTGCCGTGGACCCGGTGAATCTTCACGCGGTGGAGCGCATTTACCAGATCAAAACCCGCCAGAAGCACAAGCCGCTCTCGCTTCTAATCTCGGGCCTGGCGCAGGCCTACACCCTTGCCCGCGACTCCGACCCCCTGCTCGACAAGCTGGCAGACCGTTTCTGGCCGGGCCCGCTCACCGTCATTGTCCGCGCCGGCACAAAGCTCCCTCTGCGTTCGACAGCCAACACCGGCAATGTCGCCCTTCGCGTGCCAGACGCAGCCATTCCCAGGGCAGTGGTGGAGCGCTTCGGCCTGCCCATCACGGCCACTTCGGCCAACCTTCAGGGCGCAACGGAGTGCACCCATGCAGCCTGCGTCCGCGATCAGATCGGCGACCGCATTCCGCTCATCATCGACGGCGGTCCAACCGGCCATTCTCTACCGACCACGATTGTCGATCTCTCGCTGGGACCGGGGCGCTGGGAAATTCTGCGCGAAGGCGCCATTCCCACGCACGAAATCGTCATGGTCCTGCAGCGCTGAGTACCCCGTGAGAAGGTGCGCATGAGCCGTGCAAACTCAAAGTCGTTTGGGTCCAGAGTCCGCAGGTTTTTCTTTTGGACAACTCTTCTGCTGTTTTTTGCAGCGGTGATTGGCGTGCTCGGCTGGTGCCGCTGGGTCTATTGGCAAATCGAGAGTTACGCTTCGCAGGACCAGGCCGCGCCCTCTGACGCCATCGGAGTGCTCGGCGCAGCGGAGTACGACGGTAAACCATCCCCGGTCTACCGCGCGCGCCTTGACCATGCATTGGAGCTCTACCATCGCGGCATAGCGCCTCTGATCGTCACGCTCGGCGGCAGCGGCGGCGACCAGTTCACCGAGGGCGCAGTGGGCCGTGAATACCTTGAAGGCCAGGGAGTTCCTGAAGAAGCCATCATCGCCGAAACCGAAAGCCGCAACACCGAGGAGTCCGCGCGAAGAATCGCCGTAATCGCTCACGCCAATAACCTTCACCGCCTGGTAATCGTCAGCGACGCCACCCATATGTTCAGGATCCACGAAATCTGCGCCGCCGACGGCCTGAATGTTCTGACTTCGCCCCGTCCCCACGTAGCCGTAGAAGGCGGCTCAGCCGAAACCGAACGCATCGAGCACGAAATCCTCAGCTACACCCTCTGGCGGCTGCATCTGCATTAAGTCGCGCAGTTGAGCGCATGCCTTGCGTCTAATGTCGAAACAAACAGAAAACCTGTCATCCTGAGCGACCGCAGCGCAGCGAAGGGAGTCGAATGGACCTGCTTTTTCTTTTTCTTCCAACTAGCAGAGGCTGGGTGCCCCATGTCTCGATTTTGAGACATGGGAAACCACAAACCTACCCCACTCCACCACGAGGCAATACCACCAGCACCCCCAGCGCAAATCCCGCCGCGCTCCCCGTAGACAAGAAGTTCACCGCATCGTTATTCAACCACCCGCGTCTCT
The DNA here is from genome assembly GCA_049508975.1 of Occallatibacter sp. Classification (GTDB taxonomy): domain Bacteria; phylum Acidobacteriota; class Terriglobia; order Terriglobales; family Acidobacteriaceae; genus Telmatobacter. The sequence continues at coordinate 15,488 of JBELAI010000070.1, forward strand.
CCAGCGTAGCTCCCAGCAAGCTGTCGAATAGCAGCCCAAACACCCCACCCGCGCAGCTCACCCAGAACACGACCAAGCTCCCCCGCAGCGCCCAAGTCCCAATCCCAGCAACAATCCCCGCAGCAACAACCCCAGCCAGAGTACCGGTAAAGCTGATAGCCCCATCCGTCCCCGCATCGACAGCCCGCAGACTCGTAATCATCCGCGGCCTTCCCCCCATCACCTGTCCAATCTCAGAAGAAACAGTATCTGCCGCAGCCTCCGCCAGCGCCGCCAACCCCACTGCGACCACCAATCCAGGTGTAAGCAATCCCCGCGAAAACCAACGCGTATCCGCCATCCACGACTGCACCAGGTCGAAGCAAACAATTGCCGCCACTCCCAGGTTCGCCGCCACCTGCGCAGCGGACCGGCCGTGCCGTTTCTCAGCCGTCCCCAACCGCTCTTTCTTCTCCCGCCCCATCTTGGTCGCGACCCACGCCAGGAAAGATACCGCCAAAACCGCGGGAAGCGCTGTTTGCCAAGGCTTATAGGGAAAAGTCAGGGTAGAAAACATCAAGCTGGCTGTGATGACCGCTCCAGTGACTGCGCCTGCCAATGTAGCAGCCCGCAACTTCAAAACCACCAAGGCAAGCAGCAGGCTGGCTCCGACAGTCCAGATAGCCGCAGAAGGGAATTGCGTTGCCCACCAATGGGTTTGCAGCACCAGCCCAGCTCCAGTCGCAGGCAGCACCAGCAGCAGCACCAGCTTCGATTGCCAGGCAAGTTTCGATTGATCCACGCCCCATCGTATCCTCTGAACCCGCGCTGAAATTATGCACATTGAGGGGTACGGGATTCATCCCGTACGCTAATGACGAATTTAGCCCTCGGCTTTAGCCGATGAGGGAATGCAGACTCCTGGAAGCCTTCCCTCGAGGGCTAAAGCCCAGCTTTTTGATGGTCTTTGATGTACGGGCTGAAGCCCATACCCTTCAGACATTTCCACGGGACAGCCGAAGCCAATCGGTTTACACTCATCTCCGCAACGCTTTTCCATCTTTTTGTGCCACGCACGGAGTAAGCAATGAAAAGGTTTTCTGCGATTGCAGCGCTTTTAGTCGGAGTTTTAGTTTTGGGCTCGACAGGCCTGGCCCAATCCCCCAGCCAGCGCCTTGAACTCGATCGCAAGGGCCAGACCATTGTCCTCGAACCGTACGCCCCCAACATTCTCCGCGTGACGCTGAGCCTGAAGCACGATCCCGCCCTTGCAGCCCCTGGCTACGGAATTATCGCCACGCCCAACGCCACAGGGTGGGCCGCGACGGAGACCGCTGATCTGAACGCCTACCGCTCGCAAAGAATGATGGTCGTAGTGGACAAAGATGTGCTCCCAGCTCATCCGCCCCTCAAGCCCGAAACCGACATCGCCAAGTATTTCAACGGCTCCACGCCCGGCGCGCACATCACTCTCCGCACCCCTGAAGGCAAGACGCTCCTGGAAATGACCGACTGGTCGCAAGCCGTCCCCAACCACAAAGACGGCACTGCCGAAATCTTGCAAGATCGCCGTTCCAGTGATCCTGAGTTTTACACCGTCGGCGCCACTTTCGTTTCGCCAGACGACGAGCACTACTACGGCCTCGGCCAGAACCACGAAGGTTTCCTCGACCATCGCGGCCATCCCGTCCGTTGCTGGAATGACTACACGGCCCCAGCCGCCCCCAGCTTCTGCGTCCCATTCCTCGTAACCAACAAAGGCTACGGCCTTCTCTGGGACAATCCATCCAAAACCACCATCGTTCCCGGCTTCAACGAGCAGACCCGCTGGACCTCCGAAGTAGGCGACCGCGTCTCTTTCTTTGTAATCGCCGGCGACACCGCGGACGAGATCTACGCCGGCTACAAGTTGCTCACTGGCCCCACGCACATGCTGCCCAAAGCCGCCTACGGATACATCCAGTGCAAGCAGCGCTATTCAAGCCAAAAAGAGTTGCTAGCCGTCGCGCAAGGCTATCGCGACCGCCATCTCCCCGCCGACGTGCTTGTCGTCGACTGGTTCTACTACACAAAAATGGGCCAGATGGACATGGACCCCAAGTTCTGGCCCGATCCCGCCGCCATGAACAAGCAACTCCACGACATGGGCTTTGAGACCATGATCAGCGTCTGGCCGCGCTTCGTTCCTGAAGATCGCTATTACGCCGAGTTGCTCCAAAAAGGCTGGCTGATCCACCTAGCCGACGGCACGCCCATCAACGGCCTTCCCTACGACCGCGCCGGCTCCGACATCGACACCACCAATCCCGAAGCCGCCGCCTGGTACTGGAAAACCATCCACGACAACATCATCGGCAAGGGCTTCGATTCTCTCTGGGCCGACGAAACCGAACCCGATCTCCCTCCCAACGGCGCGTATTACAAGATCGGTCCCGGGACCCAGTTCTTCAACGTCTACCCGCTCTTCCACACCGCCGCTCTCTACGACGGATTCCGCAAGGACCAGCCCGAGCGCCGAGCCCTCATTCTCTCCCGCGATGCCTTCACTGGAGCGCAGCGCAACGGCACCATCTTCTGGTCGTCCGACATCTATCCCACCTGGGACACGCTCAAGCGCCAGATTCCCACCGGCCTGGATTTCGCCGCATCAGGCCTGACGTATTGGTCCAACGACACCGGCGGCTGGCAAGATCTACCCGCCGAGCACCACCCCGCTCATCCACCGCTGCTCGACCCCTCCGACGCCCGCACCAACGTCGGCGGATACGACGACTACCCAGAGCTCTACACCCGCTGGTTCCAGTACGCGGCCTTCCTGCCCATCATGCGCAGCCACGGCAGCCGCGTTACCAACGAAGTTTGGTCCTACGGCAAGCAGGCCGAGCCCATCCTGGAAAAATACCTCCGCCTCCGCTATCAGCTCATGCCCTACATTTATTCGCTTGGGTACCAGACCTGGCTCACCGGCGCTCCTTTCCTGCGCGCCCTGCCTCTCGACTTCCCTGACGACCCCAAAGTCGCCGACCTTCGCGATGAATACATGTTTGGCCCCGCATTTCTGGTAGCTCCCATCACCGATCAGGGTTCCACAAGCCGCGAAGTCTGGCTGCCCGCCGGCGTCGATTGGTACAACTACTGGACCAACGAGCGAGTGAAAGGCGGCCAGACCATCACCGTTCAAGCTCCCATCGACACCATCCCGCTATTCGTCCGTGCCGGCTCCATTCTTCCCCTCGGATCTCCTGTAGAGAGCACCCACGAGGCGCAGGCGATCGACCACGTGCGCGTGTATCCCGGCGCCGATGCTAATTTCACGCTCTTCTCCGACGACGGCAAGACCTACGCCTACGAAAACGGCGCAGGTTCTGTAACGCATCTACATTGGGATGACGCAAAGCGCCAACTCACCCACGAAGGCCCCGCCGCCTGGACCAGGCCCGACAGCGACATCGTCGAATTGATCGGGCATTGAGGTGAGGCAGGTAACCCGATACCCTTCCACGTCCCCCAACCGTCTAACCCCCGGCTGCCTGATTTACAATCGCATAGTAAGCAGGAAACAAACTGAATGAGGCTTTATCCCATGAATTTAGGCCAGGCGCGCACGCTATCCCATGAATTTAGGCCAGGCGCGCACGCGGTTGGTTCAAGGGGGCGCGGCGCTTGCTGCCGTAGCCCTGATTGCCGGCTGCGGCAGCAATTATCGGCCAGTTGTCACACCCGTAACGCCAAGCGGGCCACAGGCGCAACCCCAGTCCTTTGCGGTGGTGGTTTCCGCGCCTTCACCCACCACACCCGGCATTGCCACGGTGATCGACTACGCCGGCGACTCGGTGCTTGCCCTCGCGCCCATCGGTCCCGGCCCGCTCACCTTCACCATCGACCCGCTCGGCGCCAACGGTTACACCATCAACAGCGATGGCACCTTGAGCAATTTCCCGATTTCCCAAAATCTGCAGGCCAAGCAGGTGAACTACACCACCCTTCCCTCCACGGCGCAGCCGGTAAACATCTCCACCCCCACGTCGGGGCTTTTTACCGCGGATCTCAATGGAAATGTAGCGGATGATTTCACCGGATTTCCCCAAACGTTCAAACTCGCCATCCCCGTGCAGAACACGCCGGTGATGATCGTGGGCGCAAGCCTGGGCGGCCAGCGAAATTACGCCCTCAGTCAAAACCTGCCGGGCGCTGCGACGGGTGTGGAGTGCAACAACACGCCCACAGCGGAGCCGGCCGGTGAAGCGGACGGAATTGAGCTCTCAACCCTCACCGTTTCCTCGAAAATCCCAGTCGGCAAGTGCCCGGTGTATGCCGTGGAAAGCTCCGATGACAGGCGCCTCTTTGTCATGAACCGCGGCGACGACACCATCACCGTAATCAACGCCCAGATCAACACCCTTGATGCCTGCACGCCATTCCAGAACCAGGCTGGCCAGACGGTAAACTGCCACCCCACGCTACCGCTTTCGCTCACCGCGGTAAAGTCGACAGGCATCACGCCGCCTAATGGGACCGCGGGGATGACGGCGACGGCCGGCCCTGTCTATGCGGAATACAACCCCATCACGGCCCAGTTGATCGTTGCCAACTACGACGGCGGCACCATCAGCGTCATCGACGTCAGCGAAGACGAATACGGCAACGACAGCGCGACCTTCGGCACCACCTTCACCATTCCCGTTGGCAACAATCCTGCCGCGGTAACCGTCCTGGCCGACGGCAGCCGTGCCTACACCGCCAACCAGACCGACCAGACTGTGACTATCGTGACCCTGAGCAGCCATACGGTGGAAAAGACTCTGCCCATCACCGGGCATCCGCGCACCGTGGTTTCAACTCAGAATTCGCAGCAGGGCAAGGTCTATGTGGCCTCGCCGGATAGCCCGTTCCTCACCATTGTGCGAACCGATCTGGATATTGTGGATACCACAGTTCTGGTCGAAGGAAATATCGTTGACGTGCGCGCCACGACGCAGAACGGAACGCAAGGCAATAGCAACATAGTCAGCCGCAGGCCGGGCTATGGACAGCCCTGCTACCTGCCCGGCGCCGGCAATTCAGGCACGCTGCCCGACTGCCGTCTCTTGCCCTAAAAACATTCGATAGCCAAATCAGAACGCGAAAAAGGTCATTCCGTCCAACCGGAATGACCCCTCTTCTGTTTCAGTCTGCCGACGCTAAGTGCCCGGGGCTTAAAGGTACAAATCACCACAAATTCCGTCATCCTGAGCGGCATCGGCAGACTTCCTATAACAAAAAACCTGTCATCCTGAGCGACCGCAGCGAAGCGAAGGGAGTCGAATGGACCTGCTTTTTGGGAAAGCAAATAGCTGCACAACCTCACAGCCCCGATAAAACAATCGGCAGCGTAGGCGTCTCCGCCCCACCCGCATTCTCAACCGTCACCGCAAATCCCTGCACCGCCAGCCCAGCCGGCTCATCGGCCAGGATCATTGCCGCGTTCCCTGCGCTGTCCGGCTCGAACGTCCCGGCAGGCAGCGGCTTCTTGCCATCCGGCTGCAGAATCCACAACTCGTAAATCTTCCCCGCCGGCAACGGATGCAGATTCGATGCAGTCAGCAACAGCTTTCCGGTGTGAGCCGCATAGACAACGCGCCCCTCCGGCGGAGGCGCCTTCACCGGCCCCGGATGCAGCGCCACTCTCTGCGCCTGTGGCGAAGTCAGCAACTCCATCAGCTCGTTCAGCTGCGCCGAGTCGATCGCGCCCCGCTGCGCCTGCGTTAGCAGCGGCCCCATCTCCGCCCGATTTCGAAAATCGTCAATCCCCACCACCAGCAGAAGCAGAGCGAACGCCGCCGCCAGCGCCCAGCCGGCCTTCCCAGATCCAAAGATCGTGCTCCAGATGGAAGCTTTCTCAACCGGTGCTTCCATCAAGACTTTCCTGGCGGGCGCGCTTTCCTCTTGCGGCGTTTCCTTGAGCCGCGTCAAGAACCGGTCTCGCGAGCCAACAGGCATCTCAACTTCCGGAGTGGTCTGTGCATAAGCGGCCAATGCCAGCTGATTCTGTCGCAATTCTTCTTTGCATCGCGCGCAAACCCGCAGGTGAGCCTGCATTGGCTCCATTTCCTCTGTGGTCAGCACTCTCATGGCGATGAGCGCGAAATCAGTGTCGGCGATGTGCAGATTCTGCTTCATGCGGTCATCGCCTTTCTTATCGTCATCAGCCCAGCTCTTATTCGAGTTTTCACGGTACCCAGCGGCGATCCTGTCCGCTCGGCAATCTCCGTATGGCTCAAGCCTTCGAAATAAGCCAGTTCCAACGGTCCCTGCTGGTCCGCCGGCAGCGCATCCATCGCCGTACGCACTTTGTCGAGCATCCAGCCCTGTTCGTGTTCCACCGTCATGTCGCGCGGATCGGGCAGCGGCAAGTCTCCCAGCGGATCCAGCGGAGAACGCTTGCGCAGCACGTCGATCGCACGGTTGCGAGCCACAACGCTCAGCCACGCGGCCAGATTCCCTCGCTGCGCAACAAAGCTCTGCGGACGCTTCCAGACCTGGAGCAACACTTCCTGCATCACGTCCTCCGCCAGCGACGGCTCTCGCAGCACACGCAGGGCAATGCAAAAGACAATCCGCCCGTAGCGGTCAAACACTGCCGCCATGGCATCCTGATTGCCTTCGGCCACTGCTTCCAGCAAGGCTGCGTCATCCATGGTCTCAACCTTTTCGCCTTGTGCGGGATTTCCATCTTCAACAGCAGTACGCTGCAGATGGCGTCCTGGATTTGAACGTTGCGGATCGGGCACACTTGTTAGCATTGCCAAGAGTCAACATATCCCAGCAGCGCCGAAGTGGACAAGGATATAGTGCCATTTAGGTATTAACCCGCCGCACTGAGCACAAAAACTGGGTGCCCCTGGTCTCGATTCTGAGACCAGGGAAAGCACGAGCCTCAATTCACGAAGTCGCCATTTCACCGACCCGTCCAAGAGAAGAAATTGGGAAAAAAGTCCGCGGCAAACAAAATGCGCCTCGACCTGCTCCTCGTGGAGCGCGCTCTCGTTCCCAGTCGTGAACGCGCCCGCGCCCTGATCCTTGCCGGCCGCGTCCTGGTCCGAGAACAAAAAATAGATAAGCCCGGCACCGCCGTCGCCGAAGACACCCCCATCCGCCTGCTCGGTGAAGAGCAAGCCTACGTCAGCCGCGGTGGACTCAAACTCGAAGCAGCCCTCAAACACTGGCAAATCGCCGTCGCCGGCCGGCAGTGCCTGGACATTGGCGCCTCCACCGGCGGGTTCACCGACTGCCTGTTGCAGCACGGTGCTGCCCACGTCACAGCCGTCGACACCGGCTTCGGTCAAATCGCCATGAAGTTGCGAACCGACGAGCGCGTTCACCTGGTAGAGCGCACCAACGCCCGCCTCCTCGAACCAAACGCCCTTTCCACATCTCCGGAGTTGACCCTGCTCGTCATGGACGTCTCCTTCATCTCAGCAACTCTCGTTCTCGGCCCTGTCTTCGCGGCAGCTCCGTCTCTCAACGAAGCAATCATCCTCGTCAAGCCTCAGTTTGAAGCCGGACGTGGCCACATCGGCAAGGGCGGCATCGTACGCGACCCTGAAGCCCACCAACTTGCCATCGACCGCGTAGCGGATTGCGTCCGCGAACTGGGTTGGCAAGTCGTCGAGACCATCCCCTCGCCGATCACCGGCATGGAAGGCAACCGCGAGTTTTTGCTCTATGCGCGAAAACCAGACTCTCATTCGTGAGCGCAATCCCCGCAAGCCTCGAAACTCATGCGAGCGAATAGCCAGCGTCTGCCCCACCGCAGGTGGGGTAAACTGAGACGGCATGGTTTGTGTCGCGATTGTCTCGAAGCCTCAAAAAGAAGAGCTCACCCGGCTGCTGCCAGAGTTGGTCGGATGGTTGCGCCAGCGCGGCCATGAACCGTTGCTCGATCAGGAAAGCGGTAAGTACACCACTGCGGCACCCATCGTCGACCGCGCCGAAATGCCCGCGTATGCGCCCGGATTGGTCATCGTTCTCGGCGGCGATGGCACCCTGCTTTCAGTTGCTCGCATCTTCGCCGCCACCGGCACGCCCATTCTCAGCGTCAATCTGGGCTACCTCGGCTTCCTCACCGAAGTCCGCCTCGCCGACCTCTATGCCACACTCGACGGCTGGTGCAAGGACTGCTTCCAACTCGACCAGCGTTCCATGCTTCACGCCGAGCTGTGGCGCAACGGCGCAGCCCATTCCAGTTATGAAGCGCTCAACGACGTTGTAGTGTCAAAGGGCGACATCGCGCGCATGGGTGAGTTCACCGTTGAGCTCGACGGCAAAAAGGTAGCCGACTTCCGCGCCGACGGCGTCATCGTCTCCACACCAACCGGCTCCACTGCCTACACGCTGGCCGCCAACGGCCCCATCCTCACGCCCGATGTCGACGCCATGATCGTCACTCCCATCTGTCCCCACCTGCTCACGCTGCGCCCCATTGTCGTGCGCGGCGACGCATCCCTCACAGTCAGAATCGTAGGAATCCCCAACACCGCGCTTCTCACCGTCGATGGCCAGCAAGCCGTCGAGTTGCACCGTGGCGACGAAGTCCGCTGCCAGCGCTCCATCCACACAGTAAAGCTGGTGCGCCTGAGCGAAGGCAGCTTCTTTGAAGCCCTCCGCAGCAAATTAAGCTGGGGCGAAAGGTAAGTCCGTAAGTCAATCGATGAAACCGCTAAAGGCCGACTCGTTATTTTGTCGCAGGCGTGGCAGTTTGCGGTTCGGCATTGTTCATGCGAATCGCCCTCATCGGCTCGGCCAGTCGCGCGTCGTCGCGATTCAGCGCCCGCGGGGTGAGGAACACCGCCTTCGCCTGTTCCACCGTGTTCGCTTTCTTGATGAACTCGCTCCAGTCCATGAAATAGCACCAACGCGGCTGCTGCTCCAAAACCGCGGGGCTCGGCAGCTTGCCCACCTCCGCCAGCGCGATCGGTTTCCCCGCGGCCAGTGCAAGCATGCTCTCGTAGTAGTCCTGCTTGAACTCGCCGTAGATATCCATCGTCACCAGGTCCGCATATTCAGCGCCCGGAAAATACCCTTCCACTGGCCCCGCGCTGCCCCCCGGCGCATTCACATTCCAAACCCACACCAGGTTATCCAGATGGTGTACATTCACAAAGCGGTCGTACATCTGCCGATAGAGCGCCGCCGACCCATCTTTCCCCGGCCGCCCGCCCCACCAGAACCAGTTCCCATTCATCTCGTGGTACGCGCGGAACAAGACTGGCACATGCGCATCGCGCAACTGCCGCAGATACTCAGCCACCACATCCACCTGCTCGCACCAGCGGTTATAGAGCGGTGTACCAGGCGTCAGCAGTTGCTGCCACTCCGCATCGCTCAAGTGCCCCTGCACGCTGTCGTGAAAGGTGACCGGCTCGTTGTCCCTTGGCCGAACCTCGTGCCACGTCAGCGTGATCACGGCCCCGTTGTGGTATTGCCGCTCCGCCTCCAGAATCATCGCCGGCCGCGACAGCACGGAGTCCTTATCGTCGCCTCCGGAGAACCCAAAGTCCTGTCCAAACAGCCCCGGATATTTGCCCGTCAAGTTATAAGCCATTTCCGTAAATTGCGAGCCTGTGTTTGGGTAGTTATGCTGCCCGGTAATGTATGCCTGCCCTGAAATAGAAGCGAGATAAGTCAACAGCGCGCGCGCCTCAGGCGTTGCATGAGGGTTCACCGGCACCGGGTTTGGATTGATCGCCTGCGCCACCAGCGCCGGCCGGGCATATCCAAATAGAAGCGCCATTAAAGCAGCCGCCATCCGCACAGTTTTCATCCTCATGTTGGACACCCAACCCTTCGCGCACCGAATTATAAGTGAAGCCGTTGTCATCGCGAAGTGACCCCGTACTTGATCCGCTACAAATGCTCCGTGCCCCGTTCTTGCGCCTTTTTTCCGGCGCAAGGGCGGGAAATCTAAGCCTCAGGTCAGCCTTGTTTATAAGGAACTGGCATAAGCATACGGAGCGCGTCCGGAATAAGCGAGACTTCCATCGGAATTCGCCCCAGCCATTCACCATCAGCCTGAAAGTGCGCCGACCGGCTCGACAATGGGCGGCACGAAAAACTCGTTACCCTCACAGAGCGGAGAAACCGATTGAGCCCGTGGATGTGCAGCCATCCCGAAATAAACCACAAAGGCAACGCCAGCCAAGCAGGGTGGCTCAGAATCAGGAGCTTCATCGTTGCATCCTGAACATGCGCCGAGCCATTTGTCAGCTTGCTGAACAGCCCACCCAGGCTATCCACGCGAACGGCCATCGCGCTAACGGCCGTCGTTGTCACTCGAGCGCCAGACTCCGCGTCAACATACGCAACCGCAAAAGGCGCAAAATGCCGAGTCGCAAACAGGCGCGCCGCATGCAGGTAATATGCCATGCGGCCAATTCTGGATTTGTGGCTGGTCAACAGGTCGTAGACAAGAGCCCCATCCGGTCCCGCGCCCGTCATCACGGTGAAGTACCGAACCTGGCCATCGAACTTTATTCTGCCAACCGGAATTCTCTTCGCTGTGCAATCGATCTGCTGCAATGCGGCCTTTATCGGGTCGAGCGAGAGACGCAGATGCCGAGCCAATGCATTCGCGCTTCCCAGCGGAATGATCCCGAGAGCTGCGGCAGTCAACCCGGTTTCCGAAACAAGCCCCTGAACCACCTCGTGGATAGTTCCGTCCCCTCCACAAGCGAATACGATATTTGCCCCATCGCGGACCGCTTGCCGACTCTGATCTGTGGCGGTCCCTGCGGCCGTGGTTGCTACGATCTCGACTCGATGGCCCAAATCGGAAAGCGCGGCGGCAACCTGACGAATTTGCTCGGCCCGCCGCGACAGCTTGCGGCCTGACACAGGGTTGTAGATGAGCACGCAATACACGTCTTCATCTTACGGCGCATTCTTAAGGAGCTTTTGAATAAGCCGCTGCCTAGAAGGGCTGCATCAGCCCCTGTCTTGAAGGATTCCATCAGCCGCGGCCTAGAAGGATTCCATCAGCCGCTGCCTAGAAGGATTCCATCAGCCGCTGTCTTGAAGGATTCCATCAGCCGCTGTCTTGAAGGATTCCATCAGCCGCGGCTTTGAAGGATTCCATCAGCCGCTGCCTAGAAGGATTCCATCAGCCGCTGCCTAGAAGGATTCCATCAGCCGCTGTCTTGAAGGATTCCATCAGCCGCTGTCTTGAAGGATTCCATCAGCCGCTGTCTTGAAGGATTCCATCAGCCGCGGCTTTGAAGGGTACGAGCTTCAGCTCGTACATAGAGTTAGCAAAATCCGCTGGGCTTCAGCCCCCGAGGGAATGCGCGTTCGCGTGTGCAAAGATTGCGGAGCCTCACGCGCTTTCGTTCGCGCACCATCGTTATCTATCCAGCCTTCTCCGTCAACTCCGCCCACCGCGCATATAGACCATCATTCTCATGCTGCGCCGTATCCAACTCCGCAAGCGCCTCTTCGAGCGCCGCCGCATTGGTAGCGATATCCGGATGTTCTACCCGATCCCGCGCCGCAGCCAGACGCGCATCGGACAACTCCACCTTGTGCTCGATCGCCGCAAACTCCCGCGCCTCATTGTAAGAGAGCTTCTTCTTCCCACCTGCAGTCGCCTGCGCCCCAGTCCCAGTCTGTTGCCCCGCGCTTGAACCATCCGCCCTTCGCGCCGTCTTGCGCTGTTCCTGCCCGCTTTTTTCCTGCTCGTCCTGCTCGACAAGCCAGTCCTCCCATTGCGCGTAGTCGGCAAAGCGCCCTGTATTCCCGCGCCCATCGAGGCCGAGCACAGTCGACGAAACCCGATTGAGCAAATACCGGTCATGCGTAACCAGCACCAGCGCCCCCGGAAAATCGAGCAGATTCTCTTCAAGAATCTCAAGCGTAGGAATGTCCAGATCGTTGGTCGGCTCGTCCAGCAGCAACACGTCCGCCGGCTCCAGCATCAACTTCGCAATCAGCACCCGCGCCCGCTCGCCGCCAGAAAGATTCCGCACCGGCTGATTCAGCTGTTCGCCCGTAAACAGAAACCGCGCCGCCCAACTCGCCACATGCACCGTGCGTCCCTGGTGAATCACGCCGTCGCCTTCCGGCGCCAGTGCGCGCCGTAGCGTCAGGTTCTCATCCAGCTCGCGCATCTGGCTGAAGTAAACCATCCGCAAAGCCTCAGCCCGCTTGATCGTTCCCTCGGCCGGTTCAATTTCCCCACGCAGCAAACGCAGCAGCGTAGTCTTCCCGCTCCCATTCGGCCCCACCAGCCCAACTTTCATGCCCGCCGTGAGAACGAAATTGAGCCCGGTAAACAGCAGCCGTGGGCTGTTTTCATTATTCGGTTGAGCTTCGGTGGCCGGGTCAAACGCCGGAACCGCCAGCGACACATTGTCGAACTCCACCAATCGCTTCGTCTTCCGCATGCTGGCTTCAAAGTCGATCCCCGCCGTGTTCACCACCGTTCGCGAATCCATCGCCGCCAGCTGCCCAATCATCGCGTTGGCCGAGTCGATCCGCGCCTTCGACTTTGTAGTCCGTGCCTTGGGTCCGCGCCGCAGCCACTCGATCTCGGTCCTTACCTGGTTCCGCAAACTCTCCTGCTGCTTGCTCTGCGATTCGAGATAAGCCTGCTTCTCTTCCAGAAACCTGCTGAATGTCCCCTTCACGCGAAACAATCCATCCGCAAACACGCGGTTCAGCTCAACAATCTGGCTCGAAGTGCTCTCAAGAAAATAACGATCGTGGCTAACTGTCACCGCCGCAAACGACGACGACCGCAGCAGCTCTTCCAACCACTCAATCCCCGCCAGATCCAGATGATTCGTAGGCTCGTCCAGCAGCATCACCTCCGGCTCAATGACCATGGCCTCGGTAATCGCCAGCCGCTTGCGCCAGCCTCCGGAAAGCGAAGCCGCCTCCGCATCCAGATCCGCAAACCCAGCCCGTCCCGTCAGTTCCCGCAGCCGGCCCTCGCGCTCGCTCTCGTTCACGTGAGCAGCAGCCAGCGCCGTCTCCAGCACCTGACGAATCGTAAGTCCCGGAGCAAACCGCGAATCCTGCGGCACATAAGCAGCGCGCGCCCGCTTCCGCACAGCAAGTTCGCCGGAGTCAGGCTCGACCTGCCCAGCCAGCACAGCCAGCAGCGTGGATTTTCCCGCACCATTCGGCCCAATCAGCCCAATGCGGTCGCCGTCCTCGACGGTCAGAGAAATGTCCTTGAACAGGGGAGTAGCGCCAAATTGTTTGGTCACCGATTGCGCATTGAGAATAGGAGGCATCTCTCCAAGACTACCGTGCCTCACTGCTCCAAGCCATTCCCTCAGCCCAAACGCCGCCGGTTCCGTTAGAATGAACGACGAATGCAGGGGGCGTGCGCACGCATGACTAAAATGGACATGTACTGGACTGGACTTCTCTTGCCACAAATCTCCACGATTATCACCGCAGGCGCAATCGCGCTCACACCAGGCGCCGCAAGTGCCCAGGCAGTTCAATCCGCCTTGGGCCCCGCCAACCCTTTCTACGCGCCCAGCACGTTGCCATTTCATGCGCCCGATTTCAACAAGATCAAGGACGACGACTACCAGCCTGCGATCGAGGCCGGCATTGCGCAGAATCTCGAAGAGATACGCGCCATCGCCGACAATCCCGAGGCGCCAACCTTCGAAAACACCTTTGTCGCTATGGAAAAAAGTGGCCGCCTGATCGACCGCGTTATGGAAGTCTTCAACGGTGTTACCCAGGCCAATACGAACCCGGCTCTGCAGAAGGTCCAGGAAACCGAAGCTCCGAAGCTGGCAGCCCTGCAGGACGCGGTCTACCTGAATCCAAAACTCTTTCAGCGCGTTTCCAACATCTACGACAAGCGCAATTCCCTGCATCTCGATGCAGAGTCGCTTCGTCTGGTGGAACATGACTACCAGCAGTTTGTGCTTGCCGGCGCGAAGCTTTCCGACCCCGACAAAGCCACGCTGAAAAAACTCAATGAAGAGGAAGCAAATCTCACCGTCGCATTTATCTCCAAGCTGCTGGCAGCCACTAAGAACGCCGCGTATGTCACCGGAGACAAGTCAGCGCTGGCGGGCTTGAGCGATCCGGAATTGGCTGCGGCCGCCGATGCCGCCAAGGAGCGCAATGTGAAGGGATGGTCGCTGCCTCTGCAGAACACGACCCAGCAACCCGACCTGCAGTCACTCACCAATCGCGACACCCGCCACGCGCTCTTCACAAACTCCTGGGAGCGCGCCGAGCGAGGCGGAGACAACGACACGCGCGGCACCATTGCCCGTCTGGCCCAGTTGCGCGCTCAAAAGGCAAAATTGCTGGGCTTTCCCAACTTTGCGGCCTGGACCCTGATGGATCAGATGGCCCGGAGTCCTGAAGCGGCGCTCAAATTCATGGATGCGCTGGTGCCCGCGGCAACCGCCAAGGCCAGCGGCGAGGCGAAAGATATCCAGGCGCTCATCGATGCGCAAAACGGCGGATTCACACTCGAGCCGTGGGACTGGAACTTCTATGCCGAGCAGGTGCGCAAAGCAAAATACGATCTGGATGAGGCCCAGACAAAGCCCTACTTCGAATTGAACAATGTTCTGCACAACGGCGTGTTTTACGCCGCACAAATGCTCTACGGCATCACGTTCAAACAGCGCACCGACATCCCGGTCTACAACGCCGACATGCAGGTGTATGAGGTAATCGATGCCGACGGCAAGCCGCTCGCGCTGTGGTATTGCGACTATTTCAAGCGCGACAACAAGAACGGCGGAGCCTGGATGGACACATTCGTCGGCCAGTCCAAGTTGCTCGGCACGCTTCCGGTCATCTACAACGTTGCCAACTTTGCCAAGCCTGTGGCAGGCGAACCGGCGCTGATCAGCTTCTCGGATGTGACCACGATGTTCCACGAATTCGGTCACGGCCTGCACGGCATGTTCGCGAACACCCAATACCCAAGCCTCTCCGGCACCGCGGTTCCCCGCGATTATGTGGAGTTTCCGTCGCAGTTCAATGAGCACTGGGCGAGCTATCCGGCGGTCTTCGAGCACTATGCGAAACACTACAAAACCGGCGAGCCCATGCCTGCGGAGCTGGCTGCGAAGATCAAGAAGGCGGAAACCTTCAATCAGGGATACTTGCTGACCGAGTTGCTGGCCGCCGCGGAACTTGATATGCAGTGGCATACCCTCGCACCCGACGCTCCTTTGCAGAATCCAGACGCGTTTGAGGCCGCTGCGCTCAGCAACACACACCTTGCGCTCAGCGCAGTTCCTCCGCGCTACCGCTCCAGCTACTTCATGCACATCTGGGGCAACGGCTATGCCGCCGGCTACTATGCGTATCTCTGGTGCGAGATGCTCGACGACGATGCTTTCCAGTGGTTTGAAGACAACGGCGGACTGACCCGTGCCAACGGGGATCGCTTTCGGCAGATGATCCTCTCGCGCGGCAACACAGAGGACCTTGCAAAGGCATACGCGGCCTGGCTGGGCCGAGAGCCCGATACCGGGCCCATGCTCAAGGCGCGTGGTCTGCAGCCGGCAGCGCCCGCAAAATAAGCTCTGCGGCATCGGCAGTGGAGCGTGCTCTAAACTGGAGTCATGCTCGACTACGAAATCTCCCCAACCGAAGCAGCGTCCCTTATCGCCGAAGGCAAAGCCAAACTCATTGATGTCCGCGAGCCGTGGGAATTCGCCACGGCCCACGTGCAGGGCAGCGTAGACATGCCCATGGGCGACGTCCCCGCCCGCGCCCATCAGGAACTCGACCCCGAAGAGCGCCTGGTAGTGATGTGCCATCACGGCATGCGGTCCATGAACGTCACCGTCTGGTTGCGCAACCAGGGCTTTGAGCAGGTTCAATCCCTGCGCGGCGGCATCGACGCCTGGTCTGCCGAAGTCGATCCAGCCGTACCCCGCTACTAGTGTCTGGTCTCTAAAGTCCATAAGAAAAGAACACTGTCATTCTGAGCGAACGGGGCCCCAAACGTTTTTCAGTTTGGGGGTGGTGAGTCGAAGAATCTGTTTTTTTCTTCTCTGCGTTTTACAACGAACTTCAGGGACACCAAATTAACGCCCGAACGAATAAGTAACCTGAAACAGCCCATTATCAATCCCAGAATTTTCCAGCGCCGTGTTGTGATTCGATATGTGGTGGTAACGGTATTCGGCGCGCACTGACTGATTCTTTGACCGGTAGAGCTCAACCCCCGCTCCCAGGTCGAACGTAAAATTGAACGAGCCCGCGTGAGCGGTGGGAATGGGTTGGGTGGTGTACATATAGCCGCCATGCCCGATGAAAAACGGCTGAGTCTTCAACCGCGGGAAAAAGTTCCATTGAAATCCCGCTGGCGAAATCGCCTCGCCGACCGTCCACTGGCGGCCAGAGCACGATTGCGTGAAGTAACCGCTGTAAGTCGTCGAGCCGCTTCCTGTCGGATTCGGAATCGTGTAACTAAACGGCGTTACAACCACAGCGCACGATAAAACCTGCCCAATAGGGTAGGCCGGAGTTGATCCCGCTGTCGGCTGCGTCTGTGTGGTCACTTGCTGGCCCAGAATATCGCTCTCCAGCGCCACCGGCAGAATTTCCCCGTTATATTGCCAGTTCACCACTCGATTCATGAACAGCCTTCTCCCGTACGCCGCGCCAATATCCAGTAGTTTTCTGTTCTCCGCATAGCCCAGCAGCATGTGGCTTGAATCGTTCGAATATGCGCCGAATACTGAAAACGTGTTCTTCCGCGCAAAGAACGGATGGGTATCTGGAACTTGCGACAGGATAGCCGCTGGGATGCCGGCGAAAACAGGAAGGAACAGGATCGGAAGGATCGGTACAGACAGCCGCCTGCACGCACTTCGAGTTCGGAGCAACAGGACACCTCGGTTTCGATGAAGGGCTGAGGTTGAGTTGGAAGGCCTATACTTTCTTTTTGACTTTGAAATCCATTTTAAGGGAGCGATTCAATGTCTTCGTCCGCAGTCGACTATGCCCGCCGCAATTATCCACGCTTTCTTGACGAATTGAAGGCCCTGTTGCGCATTCCGTCCGTCTCCACTCTGCCCGAACACGCCGGAGATTGTCACTTTGCCGCGGAGGTTCTAGCCGCCGACTTATCCAAAATAGGCATGGAAAACGTGCGGCTCATCGAAACCAGGGGCCATCCGCTGGTCTACGCCGATTGGCTCCACGCCGCCGGCAAACCGACGGTCCTGGTCTACGGCCATTACGACGTCCAGCCCCCCGACCCGCTAGACGAGTGGCTCTCACCTCCCTTTGAGCCCACCGAGCGCAACGGCAATCTCTACGCGCGCGGAGCCGTCGACGACAAGGGCCAGGTCATCGCCCAGATCAAAGCGCTTGAGAGCCTGCTGGCCGCAAATGGGAGCTTGCCCATCAACGTGCGCGTCCTGCTCGAAGGTGAAGAAGAAGTCGGCGGAGAGGGAATCGCCGGCTACGTCGCCTCCAAGCCTTCTCAACTCGATGCGGACTTCGCGCTGATTTCCGATACCGAACTCTTCGCCCCCGGTCTGCCAACCCTCTGCGTAGGCCTCCGCGGCATGATCTACACCGAGCTCGAAGTCCGCGGCGCAAAGACAGACCTCCACTCCGGCATGTACGGTGGCGCCGCTCCCAACCCTTTCTTTGCCCTGGCTCAGATACTCGCCAAGCTGAAGGACGAAAATGGCCACATCCTCATCCCCGGCTTCTACGACGACATCATCCCTCCCAGCCCTGAAGAGCTGGCCGCCTGGCAGAGCCTCCCCTTCGACGAAGAAGAATACCGCCTCCACGAAGTAGGATCGAAGCAACTGGTAGGCGAAGCCGGCTACAGTGTTCTCGAGCGCACCTGGGCCCGCCCCACTCTCGAAGTCCACGGCATCCCCGGCGGTTTCATCGGCGCCGGAGCAAAGACCGTAATCCCAGCCAAAGCCCTGGCCAAAGTCTCCATGCGCCTTGTCCCCGACATGACCCCGGCCAAGGCCTTCGATCTTTACAAGACTTTTGTGGGACAGCTCGCACCTCCCGGCGTCGACGTCGAAGTCCGCCTCATCCACTCCGGCGACCCCTGCCTCATTCCCGTCGACAACCCCTACATCAAGGCGGCCACGCACGCCCTGCATGAAGTCTGGGGTAAAGACACGGTATTCATCCGCTCCGGCGGCTCCATTCCCATCGTTGGAGATTTCGCCCGACACCTCGGCCTACCCAGTGTGATGATGGGCTTCGGTCTGCCCGACGACAACCTCCATGCCCCCAATGAAAAATTCCATCTCAAGAATTTCGCGCTCGGCATCGAGTCGCTCATCCGTTTCCTGGAGGAGGTTGGAAATTGAACTGGAATCTCCGTTCCCAAAACCGGGATGGCCTCTCAGGAATTCTTGACTACCGTAACGTGTAGCGTTATACTTAACAGGCGATCGAGTCCTTCCGCCACGCCGGACTTGAGAATCTATAGGACCGACAGCAAGGCCGGAATTCAGCCCCATCATGCTCGGAAGTTGCGGGCGCAGTTGACTGCGCTTAACGAAGCGAAAGGGCCGTCCGATATGGCCGCGCCGGTATCGTGGGGATTGCATCGGCTGCACGGCGGCGAGCGGCATTGGTCCATCCAGGTCAATGGCAATTATCGTTTGACCTTTACCTTTGATGGAGAAGACGCGATTCTGCTCGATTACCGGGATTACCACTAAGGAGGCAATATGGCGACGGAAATGTACAATCCCGCGCATCCAGGCCGGGTGCTTCAGGAGTACCTGGAAGGGATGAACATCACACACGTAGCCAAGCATCTTCACGTTTCGCGCGTGACGCTTTCGAGGATTCTCAATGGCCGCGCGGGCATCTCGGCGGAGATGTCTCTGCGCTTGTCGGCGGCCCTCGGAACCCATCCCAGCTTCTGGTTCGATATGCAATCGTCGTATGAGTTTGCGCAGGCAAAGCGAAAGAAAATCCCCCACATCACACCCTTCGGCATCGCCGCTTAGGCCAACATGGATTCCGACACCGCGGGCTTCGTTCTGGCTGGAGGCCGCTCCAGCCGCATGGGCGCAGACAAATCCTTCTTGCTGCTCAATGGCCAGCCGCTCGCAGAGCATGCTGTTGAGATCCTGCGAAAAGCCGATCTCCCAGCGTCGATAGCCGGTGGCCAGCCAACTCTAGCAGCCCTCGCGCCCTTGATTGCAGACCATCACCCAGGACTCGGCCCGCTAAGCGGAATCTGTGCCGCGCTCGCCTCAACCTCAGCGCGTTGGGCAGTCTTTCTCCCCGTCGACCTGCCTCTTTTACCTGCATCCTTAGTGCTCTATCTCATACACCACGCCAAAATGACCGAAATGCCTGTCACTGTCTCCTCGGTCAGCGGTTTCCCCCAGACTTTTCCGGCCATCCTCGACCGTGCAGTCTTGCCGCTCCTCGAAAGGGAATTGGAATCTGGCCGCGGAGGCTGCTTCTCCGCCTTCCAGGCCGCAGCCGAAAACCTCGGGCAGCCCCTGACAGTAATTCCCGTCGAGCCCCTCTTTCAATGCGGTCAAATCTCCCACCCACTTGGCCTGCCCGCAGCCCGCTGGTTCCTCAATCTCAACACCGAGCAAGATCTGCGCCGCGCTGAGGTTCTCCTCCAGCCACTCATCGCGTAAGCTGTTTCTATGGCGACGTCCGATTCTCTCCCCACTCCCGAATTGTCCGGGACCCTCATTCCCGAGATCGCCGACCTGTTGCCCGACTCCGATGCGGCGGGTCTCGGCAATGGGCAGTCAACCGGCGGAACCACTTGGCCACTGATCTCGTTCAGCCACATCTCCATGTGGTTCGGCGAACGCAAAGTCCTGGATAACGTGAGCTTCTCCGTCGACCGCGGAGAAACTCTGTGCATTCTCGGCAGAAGCGGCGTAGGAAAATCGGTAGCGTTGCGCATCCTGATGGGCTTTCTCAAGCCCCAGGTCGGCTCCATCCGCTTTGCCGGCGAGGAAATCAACGCGTTTTCCGAAGAAGACATGCGGGCCATCCGCAAGAAGGTGACCATGGTCTTTCAAAACGGCGCCCTCTTTGATTCCATGAGCGTTAAAGAAAACGTGGCCTTCGCTTTGCGTGAGCACGGCGGCCTGCTCGAGGACCAGGTCGAAGAGATTGTCGAGCGCCTGATCAAAATGGTCGGCGCTGAAGACGTGGCGGACGCCTTTCCTGCCAGCCTCTCCACCGGCCGTAAACGCGCCGTGGCCATCGCCCGTGCACTCGCCGCACAACCCGACGTAGTCCTCTACGACGAACCAACCACCATGGTCGACCCCATCATTGCCAGACGCCTCGGTGACCTGATCCAGCGCCTCAAACGCCAACTCGGATTCACCAGCATCGTTGTCACGCACGATATGCGCTTTGCGGAAAGGCTCGCCGACAAAGTATTGTTTCTCGATCAGGGCCGCGCCAGCTATTTTGGACCGCTGAAAGGATTCCTGGAGTCCAGTGAGCCGCATATTCAGCAGTTTTTAACCTTGGACGCGTACATATTACCTTCGGAATGACATGTTTACTACAGAGTAACGCTAATCCGTCGATTTTTCTTGCCAACCGGAGGTGGTTCCGGTCTAAAGTTGAAATTGAGCTTCCTTTGAGATCGTCCGCAAGAGGGTATCTGGCCAGCGAGTTCGATTGGGTCGCGATTTTGGATTTGGATTGATTCTGCGTAATTGTCGTGTTATCATCGGTTTCTAACTAGCAAATCCCGTGCCCAAAACTGGAAACCAAATTCCAGCACAGATGAGAACTGACACATAATTGAGTTTGGGGATAACCAACCCCCACGTATGCAATCAAGAATTATCTCTCATGCATCTCAATCTCAGGTGGCCGTGAAATGCATGAGAAGAAGGAACACAGAATCGGGAAGCCGGGCAAATTGCGGTCGAACCGGCCGATCTGACTTCTTTAGCCAACGCGCGTTGTACTGCTGCGTCATGCAAACTAAAACCGAAAGAGCGAAACCAACAAGACATGTCACAAACTGGAGGAACAAGTTACTTGTTCCCGTAGTTTCTTCTTCGTGGGGCCATTTCCCACTTGCTCTTGCCGTTTCGGGTTTCGGAGGTCTGCGGGATAAATATGGCTACATCTGATTTCTGGCAACGGGTTTCTTCTTCTGCGGCAGCGGGTTCCACACGCGTGGAAGAAGGATCAGGTAGTAATAATAGAGCGCATAGTTTTTCCACCAGAGGCAGATTCTGGATTATTCTCGATGTGATCACGATTGTGGGCTCGGCTCTGCTGGCCTCGGTGTACAAGTTTCGTACCAGCCCAATCGACGAAGCAATGGGTTTCTGGCACGGTACCTTAATCTACGGACGCTCCATGAGCATCCTTCTGGTCCTCCTGTGTGGCTTCACTGTAGCGCTGATCATGACCAGCCGGCGGTTGCATCTCTATTCGCCGATGCGGTTGACAAGCTTTCTACATGAACAGCGGCTCAGCGTTCAAGCCTGCCTCTACTCTGGCCTTCTCCTTACCGGCACGCTTTATCTGATTCATGCCGAAGACATTCCCCGCAGCATCGTGTTAATTACCGTCGGCCTGGTTACCGTCGCGTTGAGCTTGCGGAGATTCGTTTATAGGATTCTTATCTACAAGCGCTTCGAGCGTGGCGTAGGCACTCGCAATGTTCTCATCGTTGGCACCGGTCCTGAAGCGCATTCACTTCGACACCATCTCGAGAGCATCCGCCACCTGGGCTATACCTTCAAGGGGTTCATCGATCTTCCCGGCTCCAGCTCCCGTTTCACATCCACCTCAGGCGAGGTGGTGGGGACGTTCGACACGCTTTTCCAGCAGGCACGCAAGCAGTTCGTGGATGAGATCTTCTTCACCACTCCCTGCGAGCGTGGAATTGTGCAGGAAGTCTTGGATCAGGCGCGGATTCAGGGCGTTGATTTGCGCATGGTCCCGGATATGTACGACGGACTCGCCTGGAACAGTCCCATCGAGTATATCGGCCAGTTCCCAACCATTCCTCTGCATTGCGGGCATGTACCGGAGTTCGGCCTTCTGCTGAAACGCGGCATGGACATCCTTCTTGCCAGCCTGACTCTCATCGTGCTTTCGCCCGTGTTGCTGGCTACCGCCATCGCGGTAAAGCTCGATTCGCACGGCCCTGTTTTCTATTCCTCCGAGCGCATCGGCAAGAAGGGCCGTGTGTTCCGCTGCATCAAGTTTCGCACCATGGTTCGCGACGCGGAGAAACGGCGCGCCGACGTGATGCATATGAACGAGCGGGACGGTGTTCTATTCAAGATCACCAACGACCCGCGCATCACCAGGGTGGGCAGGTTCCTGCGCAAGTACTCGCTGGATGAGCTACCGCAGTTCTTCAATGTTCTTCGCGGCGACATGAGCATTGTTGGCCCGCGGCCGCCTCTGGCAAGTGAGGTGCGGGAATACAAGCTGAGCCACCTGCGCCGCCTCGACGTGATGCCCGGCATTACCGGTCTCTGGCAGGTGCAAGCCCGCCAGGACCCATCGTTCGACAACTACATCTCTCTTGATGTGACCTACGTCGACAACTGGAGCATCTGGCTCGATATCCAGATCCTGGTCCGCACCGTCGGCGTAGTCCTCGCCGGAACCGGTTCCTAGCACCCTGAATGCCGTGCCGCGCGTGCCCAAAAAGCTCCGTGCCCCGTTCTTGCGATTTTCTTCTATCGCAAGGGCGGGATACCACGACTATCAACGAGCTATCCCTCCAACTCCGCATTTCTTCAGGTCCCAGGGGATTAAAATGTAAGTGTGAAGATTGCACTGGCCCAGATCAATCCCACCGTCGGAGACTTCAGCGGTAATCTTGAAAAAATAGTCGCCGCCAGCCGCCAGGCCGCCGCCAAGGGCGCGCGGCTGACCGTATTCTCCGAATTGGCAATCTGCGGCTATCCTCCCGCCGACTTTCTTGAAAAGCCCAGTTTCCTGGCCCGCTGCCGCACCTCGGTAGACGAACTCGCCAGCGCCACAGCGCAATTACCCACCGCCGTACTCGCAGGCGTAGCCTTGCCGTCAGAGGCGGGAACGGGGAAGCCGGCCGTCAACGCGGCGGTTCTCCTTGACGGCGGCCGCCTATTGCTCGAGCAGCATAAACGCCTGTTGCCCTTTTACGATGTATTCGACGAGCAGCGCTATTTCTCTCCAGCACGTTCCCAGCAGGTGGTTGAGCTCGATGGTATCCGCCTGGCCATCACCATCTGCGAAGACGCCTGGAACGACAAGCACTTCTGGCCTCGCCGTCTTTACTCCGTCGATCCCATGGAAGAGATGATGCGCCAGCACCCGGCCCTGCATATCAACCTGTCTTCGTCGCCGTTCTGGCACGGCAAGCGCGCCATTCGCCGCGAAATGCTGGCCGCCATCGCCCGCCGCGACGGTGTCCCCGTCCTCATGTGCAACCAGGTCGGCGGAAATGACAGCCTAATCTTCGATGGATCATCGCTCGCGATCAATCCCCAGGGCGAGGTAATTGCCCAGGCCGCTTCCTTCAACGAAGACCTGCTAGTCTTCGATCCCTTCAATGCACCAGCCTTGGATCCCCACGAAGCCGCCCAGGAGGAAGACGAAACAGCCGCCGCCTGTCGCGCCCTGGTCCTCGGTACCCGCGACTACGTGCGTAAGTGCGGTTTCAGCAAAGTAGTCATCGCTCTCAGTGGAGGCATCGATTCAGCTCTGGTAGCCGCCATCGCCAAAGATGCACTCGGCCCGGAAAACGTCCTGGCCATCGGCATGCCCAGTCCCTACTCCTCCGCAGGCTCCATCGAAGATAGTCGGCAACTCGCTGCCAATCTCGGAATACGTTTCGAGCTGATCGGCATCAGTGGCCTCTTCAGCGAGTACACCCAGGCACTGGCGCCGTTATTTGCCGGCCTCAAGCCCGATACAACGGAGGAAAACATTCAGTCCCGCATCCGCGGCACACTGATGATGGCTCTCTCCAACAAAACCAACGCCCTCGTGCTCA
This sequence comes from Occallatibacter sp., assembly GCA_049508975.1. Classification (GTDB taxonomy): domain Bacteria; phylum Acidobacteriota; class Terriglobia; order Terriglobales; family Acidobacteriaceae; genus Telmatobacter. The sequence goes on from JBELAI010000070.1 coordinate 39,447, forward strand.
CCACCGGCAACAAGTCCGAAATGGCCGTAGGTTACTGCACCCTCTACGGGGATATGGTCGGCGCCCTCGCCGTCATCGGCGACCTGGTCAAAACCCGCGTATACGCCGTCTGCCATTGGCTCGACCGCAACCAGGAAGTCATTCCGCGCGCCATCCTCGAAAAGCCCCCGTCTGCCGAACTCCGTCCCGATCAAAAGGACACCGACTCCTTGCCTCCCTATGAAGTCCTCGACCCCATTCTCGAGGCCTACGTAGAGCGGTACGAGTCCCCGGAACGCATCTCAAAGGAACACGGATTTCCACTCGAGCTCGTCCAACAGGTAGTGCGCCTCGTGGAGCGTTCCGAGTACAAGCGCCAGCAGGCCGCGCCGGTCTTGAAGGTTACGTCAAAATCCTTTGGCATGGGCCGCAGGTTCCCCATCGCCGTCAAAGTGCAGGTGTAAGCTTGAAGGTGGGAATCTTCCCGCGTAACAAGGAGAAATCAGCTTGATCCGTATGTCCATCCGCGTCGCCAGCCTGGCAGTCCTGGTTGCCCTTTCGTTGCCCATCGTTGATGCGTCCGCTCAACAGAATGTGCCCCCCGCGCCCGCTCAGGAACCGACCGCGCCGGCCCCCGCCGCAGCTCCAGTTTTCCCGCCGCCCGATCCGGCAAATTTCACCGCTTCCACACCGACCAAAGAGACCGTGAATGCCTTTCTTCAGGCCAGTTGGGGTTACGACGACACGCGCGTCTGGGCGGTCGAGGCCATTCAAAAAACCTCCGTTGAAGGGCTGAGCAAGGTCCTCCTTTACGTGGGTGACAAGACTGGAAAACAAAAACCTGGAGTAGTCCAGTTCTTTGCCCTTCCCGACGGCAAACACATCATCGCCGGTGATGAGGTTCTTCCCTTCGGCGATCACCCCTATACGGAGTACCGGACCCAGGCCCAGCAAAAAGCTGACGGGCCTTATCGCGGCACAGCCTCCAAGGACTTGGAGATCGTCGAGTTTGCCGACTTTCAGTGCCCTCATTGCAAGGATGCGCAAGCCAATATGGAGAAGCTCGCTGTGGATTTCCCCACGGCCCGCATCGTTTATCAAAACTATCCGCTGCCGCAACACAAGGAAGCAGCCGGCGCTGCCGCGTATGGCGTCTGTGTGGCCAAGCAGGGCGGAAGCACCGCATTTTTCACCTTCGCCTCCGCCGTCTTTGAAGGCCAGGACGGCTTGGCATCTCCCGATGGAGCAACTCTTACGCTGAACAGCGCCGTCACCAAGGCGGGGCTGGATCCCACCAAGATCTCCACCTGCGCCAAGGATCCCGCGACCATCGCCAACGTCGACGCCTCAGTCAAGCTGGCCAAGGATCTGAACATCAACCAGACTCCGACGCTGCTAGTGAACGGCCGTCAAGTCCCCGCAAACGGGTCCTACGACACCATCAAGCAGATCATCGAGTATCAGGAAAAGCTAGACGGCCTCTCCAAGTAACCCGACTACGGGCCACAATTCTTAGAACCTGTTTAATAACCCGCCGTGGAATGAAGAGTACGGGCTTCAGCCCGTACATCTCAGGCAACTGGTGGTCGGGCTTTAGCCCCCGAGGGACGGCTTTCAAGAGTTTGTAATCCCTCGGCGGCTTCTAAAACCAAGACCTGAACTCGTTATTAGTCCTCACCGCGCCGTAGACGTAGACGTACTCCGTTCCACCCGCATCATCGGTGTACTTCCCGCGGCCTGCGTTCCACGAACCACATGCGGCGTCATGATGATCAGCAGTGTCGAGCTGCTCTTCTGTTTGTCGTTGCTTGTCACGTCGTTCAAGCCCGGAATCTCGCTCACTCCCGGCAGCCCGCTGATCGCCCGCATTTCCGACTTGTCCACTTCGCTCACCAGCACCACGCCTTCGCCCTGCTTGAGCGTGATCACGCCGTTATACGCGCGATTGTTGAGAACCGGATTTCCATTCAAAACCGAGCCCGCCAGCGCGTCGATTTTCATGTCGATATTCAGCGCAACGTCGTCATTCCTCATCACGCTTGGAGTCGCCTTCAGGGTCAGTCCCAAGTCCTGATACTGCACCTGCGGTACATTCGGCACGCTGCTGCCTAGAGAACCGAGCAGGGAAGAGAGGGTGCTCGAACTCCCCGCACCGGTTAATCCCGGAATATTCGGAAGGTTCGGCGACAAACTGGAAAAGGACGAGGTCTGAATCGGGTAGCGTGTTCCCGATTTGATGGTAGCCGCCTGCCCATCCTCCAGCCGCAACTGCATGCGGTCCAGTTCCTTTGAGTCGGAAGAGTTCAGGGCAAAGTTAGCCGTCAGTGTGCCCGGCTCCAGTGCTGACGCGGTAAGCCCACCTCCGAAGAGAGCGACGCCGTTGGAAAGAAGGGAACTGGAGACCTGCCCGGAAGCCAGCAGAATTCCAAGAATCGCCAGCGTGTCTCCCGGTGCGGCCAGCCCCGAAGAAATAATCTGCTGCACCAGGCTTTGATTGGAACTCAGAATCGACTGCTCCTCGGCGTAAACATTAAACGCGGAGATGGATTGCGGTGGCTGGATGCCCGTGTTGCGATCGCTGGTATGCGCAATCTGAATCAGCTCCACTTCCAGCACCACCTGGCTATGACCGTCAATCAGATCGCGAATGGTGGCATTGAACGCGTTCAGCGTCGATGCGGGCGCCCGAATGGAGATGGTTCCAGCGGAAGGATCGACAGATGCCTGTTGCAATTCAAAAACGTTCTTGGCCAGCGTGCTCACCTCCGTCATTTCGGTGGGGGCCAAGCCAGGCAGATAGATCGTTTCTAGCTCCATGCGCTCGTACTGTTTGCGATTGTCGGGTGTGTCGCGCGCGACCAGAACGCGGTGCGTGTCGATGGGAACATAGAACGAAGTAGTCAGCAGCCCCAAAACCTGCATCGCCTGTGCAAATGTGGCGTCGTCTATATCCAGCCGGACTTGCGAGCGCCGCACGCTGTCGTCAATGGTCGCATCGAGCCCGTAACCCTTGAGCACCTGTTGTATCGCCTGGTGCGCATCCGTGTGCAGATGAAAGCTCTTCACCCCCGGCGTCGGATGAATCGTCAAGCCTTCGCCCACTGTTTCTGCGCCTTCTTCGTAACGGGGGCTTACTTGTCCCTGCAACGAGTCGTCCCCCAGCTCGTGCAAATGCTCGGTAACCTGGATATTGCGCGGGTCAAGCGCCAGGGCATGTTCCAGTGCGATGCGCTCGGCGGTCGCATCCCCTCGAATGCGGTCCTTGGCCGCGGTTTGAATAAGAGCTGTGACAGCATGGCTGCGTGTCAGCTCCGCTGCCAGCCCATAATTCCGATTCGAAGGATCGAGCTTGGCCGCCAGCTGATACTTCGGCAAAGCCTCTTCAAACTGCTCTTTCTCGAAAAGCTTGCTTGCCTCCAGAAAAAGCTTGGCCGCGCGCCTGCGGTCGCTCTCTCGCGGAAGATTTGCAGTCCGATCGTCCTCGGCTCCGGCAGCCGCAGGGACGCTCTGGCCCGTCTGCGGCAAATCGGCGGGCACTGAGTTGGTTGTCGCCGGATTGCTTTGCGCCCCACCGGCAGCCTGCCCCAATCCAACGCCAGGAAGAACTGCCAGCAGAATTCCGGCAGTGCAGGACTGCAGCGTGGTGCGCATCCTGAAGAAACCGGATTGGGCTTCGCGCGGTTTCACTGCGGAGTCCGTTGGTACGCCATCAGGTCCGCCAGCGACGTCGCGCAGACCTCCGGCTGATGTTCCATCAACTCATCGAAGCTGTATCTGCCCGTAGCAACTGCAATCACGGAAAGGAAGTTGGCGCGCGCTGCCTGAATATCCCGCGGCGTGTCTCCCACCACGCAAATTGAGGCTCCCTTGCCTGCCAATTCCCTGGCCTTGTCGGCAGCCTGCCCAATCAGCTCGGCGCGAATAGGGAAGTGATCGCTGAACCCTCCAAAGCGGAACCACTGCCGCAGCCCAGCCTCTTCAACTTTGATCCAGCCAATCATCTCCAGATTCCCCGTGGCAACACCCAGCAACGCGCCGCGCCGAGCCAGGTGATCCAGCGTCTTTTCCACTCCCGGCATCCGCACCAGGTCCATTTCATGGCGCCGTTCCGCAACCGCATGACGCATCGCTTCAAGAATTGCCTCAATGCGGGCTTCCAGAATTTCCGAGGGCACGCCGGCCTGATTGCAGGCCTCGCGCAAAATGGCCGTATCCGTGCTCCCGTGCAGCAGGATCCCGGCCAGCGTAATCTCAAACCCCGTTACCCGGTGCACGCTCGATGCGAAAGAATCAACGTGTACGCGATCGCGGCTTCTCAGCAGTGTCCCGTCGATGTCGAAAAGATAAGCATCCTGCGTGTCCCAGGAAAACCCCGGTTCTATCGCGATGCGCGCTTCATTCGTCGTATGAGATGTCAGCATGTCCTAGAGAGTCCTGTCTCAAATGTTCATATCGAAAATGTTCAAATCAAAAATGTTCATAACAAAACAGACCTGTCATCCTGAGCGTTCTGATTCGCCGCATCGAGTTACGCGCAAGCGATGAACCCGTGCCGATCGTGCCAAAAAATGCTCCGTGCCCCGTTCTTGCGATTTTTTCCTATCGCAAGGGCGGGAAACCTCAACCCTCAACCGGCCCCGTTCATCAGCAGCGGAGCGTACATCGGCAGAGTCGAAAGCCTGCCCTGAGCGTAGCCGAAGGGGACCTCCTTTTAGGACACTTAACGACCAGAGACTCTGCTTAAGAAAAGTTCAACAAACTTCAGATTCACCACACTGGGGAACTTCTGCATCAATTGCAGCCATGAACGGTACGGGGCTTTAGTGAAGGGTACGGGCTTCAGCCCGTACATAAACGTAGCAAAATCAGTTGGGCTTTAGCTACGCGGTGGACGCTTGAGCCCGGCGCGAACTTCCGCCAGCTCCAGTCCCAGCTCCGACATCGCGCGGCTCAACGTGTTGCGGTGCATGCCCAGCTCTTCCGCCGCCTTACACTGGTTTCCCCGGTGTGCCTCCAATACTTCGCGCAGATACTGCTTCTTGAACTCGCGCACGGCATCGTCATAGCGCATGCCGCTGGAATGCATTTGCGTCACCAGGATGTCCAGTTCTCGTCTCACGTTCACCTCTTGCTACTTTATCTGATTGTTTTCTCTTTGTGTGCCCGGTTTTCACGAAATTGCAACAAGAAGAGTTAGGGCTTCTCTTCATGGGGATGCATCCACTCCGGAGCCTCGCCTTCCAGAGTTTTGAGGCCGGCCTTCACGCGCTCCGCAAGCTGATCCGGGCTCATCCGCGCGCTTACATGCAAAACGGCGAAGAAATGGCGGGGCAGTTTCGACTCCAAGAGCCAATGGGCCTGCGGATAGAACGCCACCGTCACCAGAATCGCCAGCGTCACAAGCAGAATTCCCTGAAAAAATCCAAAAATTCCGCCTGCAATCCGATCCAGGCAGCCCAATCCAATACTTTTCAGTGCCTTCGATAAGAGTGCTCCAAGCAGCCCCGCAATGACCATCACGATTACCGCGATCAGCAGGAATCCAATGATGTCGGCCGCCTCCCCGCTCTTCAGCAGCGGCTTCAACGGGGCTGCCACCAGGGGGTAATTCCACGCAGCCAGCAACAGGCCCAGGATCAGCCCACCTAACGAGCAGACTGAGCGAAAGAACCCTTGCGATATGCCTCCCAGAATCGAGAGCAGCATAAAGATCACAATGGCCCAATCTACCCACGTCAATGTGTTCATGTCTGTCATTTATGGATACCCTGGATAGGTCTAAGGTTCGTCGATGTGAAAGGGCATGACTTCCGTCTTGCCGATAACTCCAGAGCTTTGTGAAAGGGCATGACTTCAGTCGTGCCGATAACCAGAGCTTTGTGAAAGGGCATGACTTCAGTCGTGCCGATAACCAGAGCTTTGTGAAAGGGCATGACTTCAGTCGTGCCGAAAACCAGAGCTTTGTGAAAGGGCATGACTTCAGTCGTGCCGAAAACGATCAAATCAAAGTCGGGCTTTAGCCCCTGCAAATCTCTGGGTCGAATTTCGCCCGCAGCACCCTTTTTCCGCAGCCCCTTTAGCCCTCGAAGCAACGCTTTGTTTCACCCCCATAGCTTCCAATCAAACACATTCTGAGACTCCCATCGCTCCGCTCGGGAATCGTTCTTCAGTACTACAAACTCAGATGCCGACCGGTCAGCCGGTGGAATGCCTCAAGATATTTTGCTTGTGTCCGCTCTGCGACATTATCCGGCAGGGTTGGCGCGGGCGCCTGCTTGTTCCAATGAATGGATTCCAGATAATCGCGCACAAACTGCTTGTCGAAAGAAGGCTGTGCCCCACCGGGATTCCAGGAGCTCGCATCCCAGAAGCGGGACGAGTCAGGCGTCAATACCTCATCGGCTAGAATAATCCCTTCCGCCGTTCTGCCAAACTCAAATTTTGTATCCGCCAGAATCAACCCGCACGACCCCGCGTGCGCGGACGCCTTTGCATAAATGGCCAGCGTCAGCCTGCGTAGCTCAGCCGCGTCGGCAGCTCCCAGCAAGGCTTCGGTGGCCGCAAACGATATGTTCTCGTCATGCACCCCGCCCTGGCTCTTGGTGGCAGGTGTAAACAGCGGCTCCGGCAATCGTGAACCATCCAGCAACCCATCCGGAAGAGGAATTCCGCAAACAGTCCCGCCGGCCACGTATTCTTTCCACCCGGAACCTGCAAGGTAACCCCTCGCAACACACTCGACAGGAAACATGTTCGCCCGCTTCACCAGCATTGAGCGGCCTTCAAGTTGGCTGGCATAAGGCTCGAGCGCGGCAGGGAACTCGCTCACCTTGGCTGTGATCAGGTGATTCGGCACAAGACTCTTCAGCAGGTCGAACCAGAACAGTGAAATCTGGGTGAGAATCTTTCCCTTTCCGGGAATCCCCGTGCCCAGCACATGATCGAATGCCGAAATGCGATCCGTGGCCACCAGCAGCAGAGCGTCGTCTACCGCATAGAGGTCCCGGACCTTACCGCGTCCAAGCAAAGGCGTTTCGCCTAGATTCGTTGTCAAAAGTGTTGCCACAGAGAGGCCTTCCGTTCGTGCGGTTGAATCTCCGATTCTCCAGCGTGCGCCGCACTTTGTCAATGCTCGCTTCCCTAATGAAAAGAATTTAGGAGCAGCCTGCATCGAACGCGAAAACTCTTCGCGAGAGACCACATCGACGGGGTTCCAAGTTTTGCACATAACGGTGTGACCGCCGTCACGGTGTAGCCTTTCCGAATGAGAGACACTCCATTTGTCAACATGGTTCGGAAGACACGTAAGAAGGTTTTCTTAGAGCCGGGCGACACGAAGCGGTTGTGGAAAGGGGAAGCCGCGGCCAGCTTCGTTAGTATAGGGATGACCAGTAGCTGCGCGCTACCGACCTCCAGCGTCGGCTACTGGTCCCCGTCTTTATCTTGTGATTAGACAAGCGCCTCCGAAGCGAAGTGTTCCTTCGGGGGTGTATTTTCGCGTCTGAAAAACCTGTTCAGGAGCTATGCGCATTGAAGAGTACGGGATTCATCCCGTACGTTAAAACCGAATTTTGGTCCCGGCTTTAGCCGCCGAGGGAATGCGGACTCCTGAAAGCCTCTCTTCAGCGGCTATACAGGCTGCGGAAAAAGCAGGGATTGGCTATGCTTTTGAAAGGGCACGACTTCAGTCGTGCCAATTCTCTCGATAAAATGACGGCGGCTTTAGCCGCGGAGGGATGAATTTGCGTAGAGTTGAATGAATCTCCGAGTTTTTCCGCAGCCTCTTCATCCCCTGTCCGCACTTTCCGTTCGTTGCCGCCGCGAATCCAATATCGATCGTCACCCGACTGATTGTTGAGTGGCGATCGTGACTACGCTGCCAGTCCGCATTTCCCTTCCCGCTCCGCGTCGGTGCGTTCTTTCAAATCCTTATGCTCTCGATGAGTTTCGCTCTCCCACTGGTTGTAAGTGACGGTTTCATGAGAGCGGCAACCCAATTCGTGCCACCGAAACAAACGGGTTACAGGGTGCGCAAATCTACGCAGTAGCCCGCTGCCGTTCCTGGTTCCCCAACCGCACGCTCACCACCTTGGAAACCCCAGGCTCCTGCATCGTAACTCCGTAAATCATATCCGCCGATTGCATCATCCGCTTCGAGTGCGTAACCAGCAGGAATTGCGTGTCCTTGCTCAGCGTGTGCAATAGATCCGCCAAGCGTCCAACGTTGGTCTCATCCAGAGGAGCATCCACTTCGTCCAGCACGCAAAAAGGACTCGGCTGGAACTGGAAGATGCCAACCAGCAGCGCCAGCGCAGTCAGCGCCTTTTCTCCGCCCGACAGCAGCAGCACATTCTGCAGCTTCTTTCCCGGCGGTGAAGCCACAATCTCAAGTCCGCTCTCCGCCTGGTTCTCCGCATCTGTGAGCCGCAGGAATGCCTGTCCGCCCTGGAACAACCGTGAAAATACCAGCGCAAAATTCTCGTTGATCCGAGCAAAGGCCTCGTCAAACTTCGTCCGCGAAATCTGATCGATCTCCTTGATCGTCTCCTGCGTATTCTCGATCGACTCGATCAAATCCTTTCGCTGCGCCTCAAGGAATCCGTGCCGCTCCGCCGTCTCCTTGTACTCATCGAGAGCCATCATGTTCACCGGGCCCATTTGCTCGATGCGCTGACGCAAGGCTCGGCAAGTTTCTTCCTCGGCAACCAGAAGCTCGTCGGCCATGCGCTCGATCTGCGCGTCTTCGCGCAGTACCTGTGCTTCGACATTCACCTCGGCCAGACAACTGGCTTCAAGATGCTCAAGATCGGCACGCAGTTTGGCAACCAGGTTGGAGTTGTTGGCGCGATCGTCGCGCAGCTTGTCGAGCGCTGCGCGAGCACTCTTCAATTGCGTTTCGATCGACGCAAGCTGATGGCGCAAAGCCTGCGACTGTTCCGTCAATGTGTGCGCCAGTGTGAGTGCCTCAGCGCGAACCTCAGCCAGTTCCTTCTGGCGGCTAGCCAGCGCAGCACTTTCATTGATGCGCTGCTCGCGCTCGGCCTCAGCAGACACGCGCTGCTGCTCAATGGCGAGCACACGCCGCTCCAAGTCCGCATGCAGCCGGTCAATGCGCTGGAAAGCCGCCTCGGCGCCGCGCCGCCGCTCTTCCAGGCCGGCCAGCTCCGCAGTCACCTGGGCCGCTTCCTGCTGCAAGCCTTCGCGCGTCTGCCGCAACAGGTTCAACTGCGCTTGCAACTCATCCAGCGAAGCCTCGGCCTGCGCATGCTCTGCCTCCAGTCGCGCTGTCTCCTCACGCTTCTGTTCGATGGAGCTATGCTTTGCCTCGCGTGCATCCTTGTTGCGAGCCTCCTGCATGGTCCATTCCTGAAGCCGCCGCTCCACGCGCTGGACTTCAGCTTCCATCTGCTTCAACGCCGCGCCCTGGTTGGCTGCTTCCGTCTCCGCCTGACGCCGCTCCGCACTGCTAACTTCCAGCCGGGCAGCCAGTTCTTCAATGGTGCGAGTGAGCGCCGCTGCTTCCAACTCCGCCTGCGCCAGGCTGGTCTCCAGCTTCCCCAGCCGGCTTTCCGCCTCGCGCAATTCGCGCTTCAGCGCCAGCGGTCCTTCACTGGCGGGCTTGCCGCCGGTAACCGTAGCATTGTGGAAGCACTCGCCGCTCGGCGTAAGAAAAAACGCGTGGGCATACTGCAATGCCAGCCGCTGTGCTTCAGTCGGATCTTCAACCAGGTAGCTGTATTTGAGTTTCGGAAGTATTGACTCCAGCGTCCGGCCAAATCCATTCAACACACGAATCGAATCCTTCAGCGGTGCAATCCCGGGTCCAGTGATCGGATCGGAATCTTCGTTGAAAAGTGCGGGTTGATCTTCAGGATGAATCAGAAACGTAGCCCGCCCATCCACGCCAGATTTCAGCAGCCGCACGCCCTCTTCAGCCGCTCCCCAACTTTCCACCACGACATAGTTCAGCTCCTCGCGCAGAAACTCGTCGACTACTCCTTCATGCTCGCCGCTTACTTCAAGAAAGTCGGCCAACGTACCCACTGGAGCAATCCCTTGCCCAAGCGCACCAGGCTTGAGCAGCCGCCGCACTGTGTCGGTGGAGTAGCTGTGATTGCGAATCAACGCCTGCAGTGAGTCGCGCCGCCCGGTGACGTTGGCCTGTTCACTCCGCAGTTGATTAGCGCGCGCGCGCTGCGCATTCTCCTCGGCCCGCTTTACCTGCAGCGATTCGCGAAGAGAAGCAATCTCGCTCTCCAACCGTTTCAGCGCCTCTGCCGCGGACTCAAAGCGCATCCTCACCTGGCCGCTTTCAACACCCAGATTCTCCCGCTCGTTGCGTGCCTGCCCCATCTCCGAATGCAGCCGCTCTGCCTCGCGTTCCAGAGCCGCCAGGCTCTCTTCAGCCTGGGCGGTGTGGTTGCGCGCATTACCTTCCAACGTCATCAGGTGCATGGCGTGACGCCGGTTCGACTCCAATTGCCGCTCTGCTCCGAACACCTCTTCCGCAGCGGTTCGCGCCTCTTGCTGACGCGCTTCCACTTTCTGGCGAAAGGCTCGTGCCTCACCCGCTGCCGTCTCAAGAAAAGCATGCTGCTGTGTACGCTCCTCAGCAATGCCACCCAACTGCGTTCGAGTCACCTCAAGTTCCGACGTAGCAGCCGCAATGCGTGCCTCCAGGTCGCTGACTCGCTCAACATTGGCGCGTTCGCGCGCAGTAGCACGCTCCAGTTCGACCGCCGCTTCGTTTGCCCGGCTCTGCGCTTCCTGGCCTTCGCGATCGAGCTCGTATCCGCGCTCAGTGAGCGAGTGCTGATTCCCTTCGAACTCCCCAATTTCCGTGGCCGCGCTGTTAATGCGATCCGTCAGCGCCGCGATCTCCAGGTCCAGCCGCGCCTGTTCCGCATCCATCACCCCCATGCGGCTCGCCAACACCACCCGCAACCGCGCCCGCAGCTCATCGCGAACCGAGGCAAAGCGCTCCGCTTTGGCGGCCTGCCTTTTCAGGCTATTCATCTGCCGCGCAACTTCCTCAAAGATGTCGTCGACGCGGGCCAGGTTCTGTTTAGCACTTTCAAGGCGCAACTCAGCCAGGCGCTTCTTGGTCTTGAAGCGCGTAATCCCCGCCGCCTCTTCTATGATGGCCCTGCGATCGTGCGGCTTTGAACTCAGCAGCTGCCCAATGCGCTCCTGCCCAATGATGGCGTAGCTCTCCGGCCCCAGGCCGGTGCCCATGAAGATGTCCTGAATATCGCGCAGCCGGCACAGCTTGCCATTCAGAAGGTATTCGCTCTCTCCGGTGCGGAACAGCCGCCGGGTAATCACAATCTCGCCCTTTTGTGGAGTGCGATGAAACTTGCGCCGCCGAATTTTCAGAACAACCGCTTGCGGACCCTCGGTGGAGGCTTGTTGGCCCTCGGTCGTGGCCACGGCACTCGTCTGTTCCGTCGCTTCTTCATCGAGAACCTGCCCCGGCTGTTCGGCGGACATGATCTCCTCCGCCTCAACCGCCCGCTGACGGCGCACCTCGTCTTCATCCCAATCCGTCGGCCCCTCCTGCTCGACTGTGACCTCCGGCTCCACGGGAATCGGTCCCTCATACGCCTCGGGATCGACCATGGTCAGGGTCACCTCGGCCATACCCAGGGCCTTGCGATCGCGCGTTCCCGCAAAGATCACATCCTGCATGTGTGTGCCGCGCAGGGACTTGGCACTCTGTTCGCCCAGAACCCAACTCACCCCATCCAGAATGTTCGACTTCCCGCACCCGTTTGGCCCCACCACCACTGCAATGCCAGATCCCGGCACGCTCAATTCTGTGCGGTCACAGAAGCTCTTGAATCCGAGAATATGTATCTTCTTTAGTTTCAGCATCTTTACTCCAAAAAGGCACTCTGTTGACGTTTGTGGTCCAATGAGCGCGGCAGACAATCTGAGCTGTCCCGGTGGGAGAAATATTGCCACCCGATTCAGACTCTAAGCAGCCCGGGCCCCATGGTCAACGGTAGCAGGTCGGGATTTTGTGGATAAGGCAGGCCGGAATCCACCTATTTGGAAAAATGTAGGAGTCTGGGCTCAAGGCTTTCAGCATTCGTAACAGCCTCCCGTAGCAGTCTGTTACCAAACTCGGCTGCTTTGGGCTTTGTAACAAGCTGTTACCAAACTCGGCTGCTTTGGGCTTTGTAACAAGGGCACGGCTTTAGCCGGGCCAACAAACGCCGCAAAATCAACGCGGGCTTCAGCCCTTGCTCAACCGGATTTGTCGAAAAATTTCTGCCAAGCGCGTTTCGTAACAGCCTCCCGTAGGGAGGAAACGAGAATAGCCCATGAAATCTTGGGAGTATGAGTCTGGGCTCAAGGTTTTCAGCATTCGTAGCAGCCTCCCATAGGGAGGAAACGATAATAGCCCATGATGAAATCCTGGGAAAGCGACCCAATAAGATCCCTGAGCCCCAGCGGGGCGGCACGAAACTGGCCAGCCAATCGTTTCCCGCCCCCACGATTCTCGAGTTTCGTAACAGCCTGCGGTGGCCCGCGGTGAACATTCCTCTCCCGCTGCCTTCAGGCGATCGCTCTGACTCTTATGCCGCCACCCGGTACAACGATATGCCGCCGCTGGCATAATGTTGGGTACCTTCTCATCTCGCCAAGGGATTCAATCGAATACCGCCGCGAAATACGCTGTTACGACCATCCATTTGACCCAGCTAGGTCCTCCCTATCGGGCTTGGCGAATTCTCCCGTTTCAGTTGCTTTGTGTCAGGGCATGACTTTAGTCGTGCCGCAAGTACCGCAAAATCAACGGCTTTAGCCCCTGAGGGAACGCGATCTCTATACTCGACACGACTCTTTCGTAGAATTCCGAAATCACAATATCTTGTGGCTACCTGAGTCAAATGCATACCCAATAACGTACCCGTAACGCTGTTTACCGAAAGGTAACTGCCTGTTGGGCGACTGTCGTTAGCTAATAATATGTCCTGTGTTCTTAGCAAATGAAGTGTCCGCATAGCGGGCGGCGAAGATGGAGCCATGCGCGAGAGCATGGAGATCTATCCGAGGACCGCGGCGGAGCGGGCGATGAAGTTGCAGGAAGTGTTGTTA
>JBELAI010000071.1:0-25237 GCA_049508975.1 Occallatibacter sp.
AGGGTGCCAACAAAGATTCCCCAATACTTCTCGCAAGTCGATGACGCTCGACCGTAAAGAACAATCACTGGAGGATCAATGGAATCTCGCCCATTTAGACGCTTTACAGCGCCGCCAACGCCTCGGCCTGGCTGGGGAAGAGGCCGGCGTACTTGGTGATGCCTACCATGGTGAACACCTTGACGAAATGCGCGGAGAGGCCGTAGGCGTAGACCTTCTGGCCGGAGTTGGAGGCTTCGATGAGCAGTTGGATGACCAGCGCGATGCCGCTCGAATTGATGTAGTCGACCTTGGTGAAGTCCAGCAGGATGAGCTTGTTCGTGGCTTTGGGCAGCGCCTGGTAGGTGCCCAGAACCGCGTCCTTCGAAGTGCTGGCTATGTCTCCTTCAAAACGAAGGACGGTCACCGGGTGTCCGGCTGGGGAGGTGAGCTGGTCAACGTGTGACTTGGTTTCGCTCTGCACGATCGATGATCTCCGTATCTCTTGTTTAAGCCTGTTCTTTATCCAGCCGGATGACCAGCCGGACATAACTGCTTTTGCCGTTGGCCCCGGCCACCCATTCGGCCTCGTCGACCAGGGCCTGGATGAGGAACATACCCATGCCGCGGGGGTCTTCTTCGCCGTGCATCTTGCGGTCGATATCCGGCTTCGAGGGATGGCTTTTCATGCCCTTGCCGTCGTCAATGACCTTTACTTCCAGGGAGTCTTCGCCGGCCGACATGACTACGCCTACTGACAGTTTCTCATTGAGACGGTTGCCATGCTCGATGGCGTTGATGCAGGCTTCGGCAACGGCAGTCTTCAGGTCTTCAATTCGATCTTCGCGGAAGCCCATCAGCTTGGCCACCGAGGCGGCCGTACTCATAGCCACCTTCTCGAAGCCCATCCGCGACGGCAGCCTGACCTCAACGTTCGTGGTTTTCAGATTGCTCATGCCGGCATCTCCGGGATCGCGCTACACCGGCACAGCGCCAGTGCTGTCATGTCGTCCGCCTGCGGTCCGCCAGCGGAGAATTCTCCAAGTGTGGTCCACAATGCATCGAGAATACCATCTGCTTTCTGCGCGGGGCACGTAGAAAATTCATTTAAAAGGCGTTCCGGCCCAAATTCCTCATCCCCCTGGAAGACTTCGGTCAATCCGTCGGTATAGAACAGCAGGCGCGAGCCGGGATTGAAGCCATACTTTTCGATCGAGTAGCGCATGCCCGGCAGCAGCCCCAGCGGCGTGCCGGCGGCATTGAACTCGTGCGGTTTGTGGCCGGGCTCAACCAGGAAGCCTGGGTTGTGACCAGCATTCAGCACTTCAATAGCGCCCGTCTTCGGGTGCAGCCGCATGAAGATGGCGGTCACATAGCGGCGGCGCGACTCCTCGCCTTCTTCCCAATGGTGCTGGTTGATGCGGTTGGCCAGTTCGTCGAGAGGCATGCCGGTAACCGCCATGGCGCGAAATGCCGAACGGAAGCTGGTGGAGACGATGGCCGAGGCCAGGCCCTTGCCGGCCACGTCGGCCACAGCGATGAGCACGCTGCCGTCGGGTAGCTCGACAATGTCGAGATAATCGCCGCCGACCTCGTAGCAGGTGGCGGAGCGGAAACCCAGCGAGTAGCCAGGGATGGTTGTAAGGGTTTGGGGCAACAGAGACCGCTGGATCAGGCGCGCGGCGTCCAGATCCTGCTGCACGCGGGCAAATTCCACGTTGCGCTTGTGGTTGCGGGCGTTTTCAAGGGCGACAGCGGCCTGCAGCGACAAGCCCTCGATGAAGTCCGACTCGTAAAGCGTGAGCTCGCGGCCGTCGGGAGGCGCAACCAGCAGCTCGATCATCCGCTTGCCGTCGCGATCGTTAAGGGGGTAGCGCAGGACGCCCGCTGTATCGTCGGTCGGCTCGTCGCCGTAAACGTGCGAAGTGCCTGCGAAGGACGCGCCGGCCATCTCCAGCTCCCGCACCACGATGCGCAGCACCTGCTCCAATACTTCTTCTTCGCGGATGGTGGAGTGGACCTGTCGCGAGGCCTCGAGAAGCGCCTGCAAACGAGCAACCTGCTGTTGCAGGTCGATCGTCTCTTCATTGCCTGGGAGATGCAGCCCAGTCGCCATTGCTTACTGTCCTCCGTGGATTTTCACTTTAGCACGGTGGCCGTTCGAATGGCGATGCGCGCCGACCGCCTGTCGCGTTTACTTGATGAGGACGACATTCATGCTCCAGGGGGTTAGAGTCAGGGTTAGCGGCAAGGGCTGCTGGCCCATGCTGGTGGTGGTTGGCGCAGCCCAGACGCCTGTCTGCGACCGGTCGTAGATGGACTTGTCGTAGGTGATAACGGTGACGCCCGGCGAGCTGGATTCGCCGTTCACCGTCACAGTTACCGGCTCGCTGGTGGTCTCGTTGGTGTTGAACAGGAACAGGGCGGTTCCGCCGTTGTTGGTGGCTGCGTATGCGCGAACGTCTGTTGTGTCGCCGGTGACGGCTGGGGTGAGCACCGATTCGCCTTTGACTGCGATGTTGCTGAATAACTGATAAGCGCGCGCGGTGGGAGACATGGTGCCGATAGGGCCGCCGTAGTTGCAAGACGAATTGTCGGTTCCGCCCGTATCGCCGGCTCCATCGGCAAAGACGTTGTAAGCGCCGAAGTCCTGCCATCCGTAGAGCGACGAGCTATCGTTTCCCGCGGAGCCGTTGCAATTGCCGAATCCAATCCACCAGGTTGCCCGCGAAACTCCGTCATTCATCATTTCGCCCAGCACCTGGCCGGCATACAGACCCTGGGTGATAGACCAGCTCTGCTTGCCAGGATTAGTGTAGACCGATCCCATTTCGCCCACGTAAATCGGAGTGTTTGGCGTTCCCCATTTGGCCAGTTCAGCTTTGACGGTGTTGAGGTCTGTGGTTAGATTCGGCGCTAACTGCTGCACCAGGGCGGTATCGTCTTCCTGCCCCGGGGCCTCGGGGTAGTAATGGAATTCCACGAAGTCGTACGAGCCCTTGGCGTTGGCGAGGACAGTATTGTCCCAGCCGCCTTCGGCGTTATCCGCGTCCACAACAACGCCGACCAGCGTTTTGGGGCTGGCTGCCTTGATCAGATCGTAGTAGCCGCTTGATCCGGTTACTGCCTCGGCGTAAGTGGCAGGATCGTGCGGATTCGCGTGCAGGTCAGTCTCCCAGCTCCCGTACTCCTCGTTGCCCACGGTCATGTGGCTGGCCGTGATGCCGGCAGAGACGGCGGCTGCTGCCCAGGCTCCCGCTTCGCTGGGATCGCCGCCTCCGGTGCAGGCCTCATTGGTGCCGTAGTTCGCCGTAAGGGCCAGGTCGAAGGGGCCTGCCAGCGGGATCGCACTTGCGAAGCCGGCAAAGGTACTATAGCCTCCCCAGCCGCCGGTGACAGGGGCTGGAGTCTGGCACATATACGACGGAATCAATGTGCTGCCGCCGGGTTGGAACCCCCAGTGGTAGTCGTCGGACCAGGAGCCACCCGGCCAGCGGATCGCCTTGATGCCCGCCTGATTGAATGCCGAAACGATCGAGCTCGCGTTGTCGGGCCAGTCGTACCACGCGGCCAGGTTCATGCCCAAAAGCTGGTCGGTGACGGGAATGCCAGGGGTGGTTGGGTCGACGGTTACTGTGGTCGGCACGCTGTAATTTGCTGTGACGGTCATATCGGCATTCAAGGTAACGCCGCAGCTGACGGTGCTTGAGGAAGTGCATCCAGTCCACGAAGTGAAGCTATTGCCGCCCGCAGTTGACGGCGCCGTCAGATTGAGCGTCGTCCCGGGCGGCTCGGTCACCGTAAAGCTTGTGACGCCGGGGACAATGACGTTGTTAAGGGGATTGTTGTAGTCGATGGTTACGCCGCTGGCAGGGTTGGTCGAATTCACAGTCAGCGCCACGACAGCCGGATTGACGGTGATGGTCGAAGTGGCAGTGACTGCAGTTCCACTCGACGGTGTCACAGTTAGGGTATAGGCGGTGGTTGCGGCTGGGCTAACGGTCACAGGGGTTCCGCTGGTGGCGGGAAGATTGCCGGGAGTGATGACGCCTGTGCCGTTTGCGAATACGGCGGTCAGCGTTGCGCTTTGTCCGGCGGTAATGGTCGTCGGGCTGGCTAGAAAACTACTGATCGTGGAGGCGGGTGGGGGCACCGGGCCACCCCCCGGTCCGGAACCTCCGCCGCAACCTGACAAACCAATCAGGCCCAGACTAAGAGCGATGGAGCCCATCGAAGAAACAAAAAGACGTCTCATGAATTTTCCAGTCTGCGTAACTTGAAGCTAAGTTCCGACAGCAAATGATACCGCTATCCGCTTGTGGCTCGTCCATTGAAACCGAACGCGGGTTGATTACTTGCGATAGGCGGCGAGGGTGGTTCCCGGAACTATGCCAAATACCAGTCCCCTCATTGATACATCCATTTCCGAATGCCGGAATAATCCCCCTGACTCTTTGCTCGATTGTTGGATACTCGTGATGTGCGCGGAGCATTCATCTTGTCGATGGGCGTGGCTTTTCTGGCGGGAGCTTGCTCTTGTGAGCCGCAGGGTTCGTCCAACTGGGCCTCAGCAGTGGATCATGCGGCGCAGCAAGCTCCACAGGCGCGCATCGTGGTTCTCGACGTTGCGACCGGACACTTGCTCGCTGCAACTCATCTGCGCGAAGCAGGGTTGACGCTGGCTACGCCCGGCTCGACGCTCAAGCCGCTGGTGCTTTACGGGTTGGTGGCTGCAGGCCGCTGGGACCCCGCGCGGCGCATCGCTTGTACACGCAATCTGCGCATCGCCGGCCGCTCGCTCAATTGCTCACATCCAGCCAGCGATCCAATGGATGCGCGGCAGGCGCTGGCGTGGTCGTGCAACACATATTTCGCAACGGTGGGTGCGATGTTGGGTAATGGGGAGATGCACCGGCTGCTCGCAGCTACCGGTATTCTTGGACAGACCGGACTGGCTGCGGACGAAGCGGCTGCCGCATTCCGCGAACCGCGGACACCTGACGAAGCTAGCCTGACACTGCTTGGAGTGGATGGGATTCAAGTATCGCCATTGGAACTCGCCTTGGCTTACCGCTGGCTTGCGTCACAGCTTGAGGCGCATGGCGGGTCGGCAGCGGCGAAGGTGGTTCAGGCCGGGCTTGCGGACTCAGCCAGCTTTGGGATCGCTGCTACCGCATCTTTGGGAGGTGTCTCGGTTGCCGGCAAAACAGGCACTGCGAACCTGGGCCCTGGAACTCCTTCGCATGGCTGGTTCGCGGGGCTTGTGCCTGCTGAGCAGCCAAGGGCGGTGGTGGTGGTCTACCTTCCTGCGGGACATGGGGCGAATGCGGCACAGGTTGCGGCGGATCTGCTTGCTCACTCACCGATGAGGAATCCTCGGCCATGATGAGAGGATTGCGCCGGCTGGGTTTCATCGCGGTCTTCACTTCCGCATTCCTTCCTGGACAAACGCCTTCGGCACATTCGCGGGCAACGTTGAGGGTGGGGCTGTGGACATTGTGGCACGACAAGGCGCTTACGTTTTCTCCCGCACCGGATGGGGCCGCTACGGTGCGGATTTGCGGCGAACCGAATGCGTGCGCTACGGCGGTGCGTGCTACGCAAACACTGATTCGTGCTACGGGGAGTCGGCTCGCGCTTGGAAAGGGGACAGATGCGACTTCGATTGAAATTGTGGGCCCGATCACGCTGAGTGCTCATGGCGAGACGCTGACACTGCGTAATCCATTGCGAGTTTCGGCACGGAACGGGGAAATGGTGCTGGCGGTGACGCTGCCGATTGAGACTTATGTTGAACGCGTGGTGGCAAGCGAGAGCGGACCGGCGGATAGCACGGAGTCTTTGAAGGCGCTGGCGGTGGTGGTGCGGTCGTTCGCGCTGCATAAGGCGCATGGACACGGCGATTACGATCTCTGCGATTCAACGCATTGCCAGTTGCTGCATTGGGGGAGTGGGGGCAATCGCCAGGCTGGGCATGCGGCGACTTTGGCCACGGCTGGAGAAACGCTTTGGTTTCACAATAGGCCTGCGGCGGCATGGTTTCATCAGAACTGCGGCGGGCGGACTGCTTCGCCGGCTGAGGTATGGCCGGCGAAGGGGAAAGAAGCGGAGCGGCGGCCCATGCCATGGCTGGTTTCGCGTGTGGATCCTTATTGCACTGCTGGTGGCGCTCGCGAATGGACTGCAAGTATTTCTCGCGCGGATTTGACCGCGGCGCTGGCGAATGCGGGGCTGGTGAGGCCGGGATGGCAGTCTCTTGCGGTCGCGGCGCGCGGGGAATCGGGAAGAGCGGTTTCTTTGCGGATTGGTTCCACGGAAATTTCGGCGGAAGACTTTCGCCTGGCTGTCGGGCGGGCGATGGGCTGGGGCAAGATTCTCAGTACGTGGTTTGAGGTGTCGGCGCAAGGAGATCTGTTTTTTTTTCACGGCCGCGGCTCGGGGCATGGCGTAGGCCTTTGCCAGGCTGGAGCCGCCGCCATGTCCGCTGCTGGACACGACTACGGGCAGATACTTGGACAGTACTTTCCCGGCGCTAACGCTGCGGACGAGGCAACCGGTTTGGCCTGGCAAACTCTTAACGGACAGGGTTTCAGACTTCAAACATTACGTACTGGCGATGCTTCTTACTTGACCCAGGTGAGCCTGGCGCTTGCGGACGCTGAGTCACGCTCGGGTTTGCAACCTGCGGAGACCATCACGGTTCGGGCATTTCATTCCACGCCTGCCTTTCGCGACGCGACACTCGCTCCCGGATGGGTCGCGGCATTTACTGAGGGCAATTGGATCGGCACGCAACCGCTTGCAACGCTGGCGTCGCGGAAACTTCTGGGCACAGTGATGCGGCACGAGTTTTTGCATGCGCTGGTGGAGGCGCAGGCCGCGACGAGTACGCCCCTGTGGTTGCGCGAGGGGCTGGTGGAGGCCTGGTCGGGCTCGCCGCGCGGCTTGGCTTCGCCGGAATTAAAGCTGGATCAAGTCGACCAACGGCTTGCACACGCAAGTACGGAAGCACAGTCTGAGGTGGCGCATCATGCTGCCGGCTGGTATGCGCAGCGATTGCTGGATCGGTATGGGCGCACGCAGGTGTTTGGCTGGTTGCACTCCGGCATACCAGCTGCGGTTCTTGCCGACATTCGCTGACCGCGCCACGCCTTGCCGCGCGAAGCGCATCTGCTCCACGGCAGGTGGCTGATTTATTCTTCCTATCGATGCGTCAGACCCTGTCCGTAGCCATGATTGCCATGAACGAGGAGGCGAACCTGCCTCGTACCCTTGAGTCCGTTCGCTGGGCCGACGAGATCGTCGTTGTCGACTCCGGGTCGAAAGATCGCACGCTGGAAATTGCGCAATCCTTTGGCGCGAAGACCAGTTTTCACGCCTTTGGCGGGCATGGCGAGCAGAAGAATGTGGCGCTGGATCTGTGCACCTCGGACTGGATTCTGCTGTTGGACGCGGATGAAGTTTTGACGCCGGTGTTGCAGAACGAAATTCGAAAGGTGCTGGCGGGCGAGCCGAAGTTCGATGCTTACTGGATTCCGCGGCTGAACCTTTATTTCGGGCGGTGGATTCGGCATGGGGGATTTTATCCGGACCACAAGCTCAGGCTTTTCCGGCGCGGAAAGGCGCGGCTGAGCGAGGGCGTTGGGCCGCATTCGACTCCGCAATTCACGGGACCACGGGGCAAGCTCAAAGGCGACATGCTGCATTACGCCTATCCCACCATGGGCATTTATCTCGAACACATGAACCGTTACAGCTCGGAGATTGCGCAACTGCTGGCGAAAAAGGGGCGAGTTAGTAAGTCATGGATGGGATTTGTCTGGAATGCGGTGGCGAATCCTGCGGCGACTTTTCTCTATAACTACTTTTTCCGGCTGGGTTTTCTGGATGGGCGCGAGGGCTTGATTCTGCATATCAATCACTCGGTTTATATTCACTGGAAGTTCATCAAGGCCTGGCGGATCGGGTTGGGGAAAGAGTAGGCCCAGGCGATATGCGCGAAAGCTGAAGGGCCGGCTCGCCCTAGGCCGCCTGCAGTTCCAGAAGGATAGCAGCGCCATTCGGTTCGAGGTTGACGGCCGTAGCGCGGCCGTTGTGATCGCGAAGAATCGTCGCGCAGAGACTTAAGCCGAGTCCGGCTGTCTCGCCGCGCGCCTGCGTGGGAACAAAGGGATCGAAGGCACGGTCGGGATGGAGGAATCCGGAACCGGAATGCGCGATGAGTATCTGCACCTGGTTTCCTTCGGCGGTAGCCTCGAGGCGGACTGTCTTGAGCTCGTCCTGAGTCCCGCCTGGCTGGGTACCGTCCGCCGGCTGGGTCTCAGCAGCCTCAATTGCGTACTGCAGGCAGTGGAGCACGGCCTGGCGCAATTGCTGGGCATGGCACAAAACCATGGGCAGTCCGGGAGCGACGCTGAGGTGAAACTCGATGGAGCGGCGCAGAAATTCTGAGCGGTGCAGTTGCTCCAGATCGACCAGCATTTCGGCTACCGAGACGGTGGTGAACTGGCTGTTCTGCGGCCGGGAGACGCGCGTCAGGCTCTCGATCGTGTCGCGCATGCGCCGTGCTTCCACAAGAATGGACTCAATGCCCTTGCGTTCCTGAGGATCGAGCGAAGACGTTTCGTCGAGCAGTGAGGCGTAGCCCAGGATGACAGTGAGCGGGTTATTCAATTGCTGGGTTACGTTGCCCGCCAACTGGCCCAGGCCTGCGAATTTCTCTGAGTCGATGAGTTTTTCGAGCATCATGGTCTGGCTTCGTGTGGCCTGGAGCCGCGTGGTAAGCATTTCGATGGGCAGCAGATCGTCGCTGCGAAGCGGGTACTCGTTGGGATTGGGCAGGCTCCCCGGCGCTGAGCGGGACGGAGCATTGCGCATGCGCGCCAGCAGCAGGACTCCCTCAGTCACCGAGCGTCCGGTCATGGGAACTGCGAGGGCGGTGGTGAATTTCAGCCGTTTTAGGTCGTCGCCTGGGAGAAGCCAGGGAGTGAGGTCGAGCGAAAGAGTATGGCTTTGATCGATCGCGGACGGCCCGGAGCCGGGCGCGAGGAAACTCTTGATGGGGAGGCGCAGGGCGAGTTCGTCGAGCGCCGCAACAATCGCTGGATCGAGGCCGGCAGAGCCGGCGAGTCGATACCGCCCCGCGGACTGCAGCAGCAGCGCAGCCTGTGAAAAGCGGCTGTGAGTTGTAACGGTCTGGCAGACTTCAGAGGCCTGCCGATCGAAGTCTTCCAGACGGCGGCGGGAGAGGATCAGGTTGGTATAAGCCTCGAGTTCGCGGCGAGCGCGCCGCTCGCGCTCCTGAGCCGTCTGATTGACGGCGAGTTGGTCTTCAAGCGCCAGCAGGATCAGGCCCAGTGCGGCAACCACCTTTCCCAGGACGACGATGCGATCGAGGTCGGTGGCCAGCGGGGAGTCCGTTCCGATGAAGGGCAGCGCCTCGAGAATGAAGAGTGACCAGGCCAGGAAACCGAGCGCACTGAGAACCACGCCCGGCGAGAAGCGGCGGAACACAAAAAACAGCAGCAGCACCATCATGAAATGGTTGGCGCACTCCACAAAAGTCAGGGGCCACGTTCCGTTTGTTGCGAAGCAGAGCCATAACCCTGTGCAGCCCAGCACCGCACAGGCTGTAGCACCCAGCCAGCTGGGCATGCTCCCCCTGGCGACGCCCCAAAAGAAAGCGGCGACAAGAGAGATGACTCCAAGCGAGGGGCATAGCCAAAAAAGAGGGCCTGCGGGCAAAACGCCGCGAAACACTCCTTCCAGCAGAATGGAATACACGATAAGCGGAATGGTGAAGGGGATGACGTAGAGAACCTGAAATCGGCCCACGCGGAAACGAAGCGGGGATAGCGAGGCAACGAACAGCGCGGCACTAATCTGGATGGAGGTTTGGCCGACTGCGGTAAGCCAGGGGTGCATCCCGTCGGAAAAATGCCAGGGGCCGATTGGGTAGATCAGCAGCATGCGGACGATGGCAAACAGGAAACCTAGAAACCAGAGCAGAGTCCGTGCATCCCGGAAGCGCAGCGAAATATATCCAAACGCAGGCAATAAGAGCGCAGTGAGGATGAGAGCGGGCGCCTGGTACGAGTCGGGCATGAAAACCGTAATTCTCCTTCAGTGTCTCGAACAAAAACGCTTGCGGCTTGACTCTTGCCGGAGCAGACCGGGTATTCTTCGCATAAGCGGCAAACTAAGTTCAGGCTCCGCGGGGCGTAATCAGAACACTACGCTTTTTCGAGAGTCCAAACAATGATTGTACGGGCGGGAAATGCAAGCGTAAGCGGGTCCCCAACCCCTTAATTCTGAGACCACCTGCGGGGTTCGTCCATGCGTCTAACGTTGTAGACGGGTGGAGCATCCGGGACCTTTTCCATTCCTGGGTTGGATGAGGAGAGCAATGCAAAGGAGATACACGCGGGTGCGAAACCTATGGTTGGCGATCGTGGCGGTTGCGGGATGCGCGCTGGCCGCCAGTGCGCAAAATAAAGATACGTTTACACCCATGGCCCTGGACTCCGGCTTTGGCGCTATGGACATCACCGCGCCGCCGGTTCCCGCAGAGCAGATTATCAAGCAGTTTGCGGCCAAGGAGAGCGAGTTCCAGCAGGCGCTTAACCACTATACCTATCGCCGGACCGCTAAAGTACAGACCATTGACGATGACAACAAGGTGGATGGCGAATACTACGAAGTGGACGACGTAATCTTCGATCCTGGCGGCGCGCGCACGGAAAAGGTGGTTTTTGCGCCGCAGAACACGCTGGAGCGGGTGCAGATGTCGCCCTCGGATCTTCAGGATATTCAGCGCGGTTATCCGTTTGTACTCACCGCCGAAGATATCGGGCAATACGACGTGAAGTACGTGGGCCGGCAGAAGGTGGACGAGATCGATTGCTATGTCTTCGACGTGAGCCCCAAGGTTATCGAGAAGAAGAAGCGTTACCTGCTGGGCCGCATCTGGGTCGATACCACAGACATGCAGATCGTGGTCACGAATGGCCGCATGGTTCCCGACGATACACGGAAAGGCAGCGAAGACCTGCATCCCCCGTTCATGACGTGGCGGGCACAGGTGGACGGACACTTCTGGTTTCCGGTCTACACCAAGGGCGAAGGCGTTCTTCACTTTGCCGGTGGCAGCGGCTACCTGGCGCAGGACGTGCACATGCGGGACACAATCAAGTACTCCGATTACAAGCAGTTCGGCTCGTCGTTCAAGATTATCTACGAAGGCAAGGATATTTCGACGCCGGACAAGCAGCCCGATCCGAAACCGAAACAGTGACATCCGAGCCTTAGAAGCGCAGTGAAAGACAGCTGAGGCCGCCGTCCATCTTCTGGAACTCCGACATTTCGAGCACCAGGGGACTGAATCCGTGCGCGCGAAGTTCGGCGGCGAGTTTTGGAAAGCCCGCGGCCACCAGAACGTGGCCGTTCACGCGAACACAATTGGCGGCGTAGCTTTCTTCCTCTGAGACGCGGATGAGCTGGAAATTCTGAAACTGAGAGTTCTCCGCCATCTCTTCCATGACAACCGATGTGTTGTCGCCAATATACGAGATGCCGCTCTTGAGATGGAGGATGGAGGTCATCGGCCGAACATCGATGGTCGAGGATGTGTAGCCGAAGGTAGCGAGATGGCGAGCCAGTTGGCGCGCGCCTTCCTCGTTGGTGCGCTGCGAGAGGCCTATGAAGAAATGGTCCTCCGCCTCGCAGATGTCTCCGCCATCGACGGTTCCAGGGGCTTCAATCGTGAGCGGCTCTGCGAAGAACCTTAGAATTGTGTCGCGGATCGCGTCGACCTCGCCTTCGCGGCTCTCCGCTCCGGGGCGCGTCAGGACCGCGCCGCGCGTGGTGAGAATGGCTGTATCTTCAACAAAAGTCGAGTCTGGATAGCGCAGATCGGCGTCGAGCGTTGTCACCGCAAGCCCGCACTCCACGAGCGCCTGGCAATAGCGAAGGTGTTGCCCGAGCACCCGCTCAAACGAAGGCGCGCCCAAAGAAACCGTAGTAAGTCCTTCGTCGAAATTAGTTGCGGGGGTGCGTACGATCGCGTTTGTGAACAAGTGGGAAGGCCTCTACGTGCATGATTGCACAGAGATCAAGCCATCCTCGACGGCTATAGAGCCACCGTTCCGAAAAGCAGGTCCTTCGACTCCGCTGAAGTACGCTCGCTCAGGATGACAGCTCATTTATGGATAAGAGCTTTAGAGTCATGACGCTATTGCCTATTCCCTGTTCCCTAGTAAAACAGATACTTTCGCCAACGGTCGTCGCCGCGCCCCAGCATGCGCATGATCTGCCGGCTGGTGTGCAATGAAAAGGGACGCGGGTCGCGCATGAGGGCCATGTCGTCGATCTCGTGCAACATGCGGTTGCCCTTGCGGCGGTTGCAGGAGTGGCAGCAGGCAACGAGATTCTCCCACGTGGAGTTGCCCCCACGGGAACGGGGAATGACGTGGTCCAGGGTGAGCTCGCTCGAAGGCAGCACAACGCCGCAGTACTGGCAGGAGTTGCGGTCGCGCAGCAGGATGTTTTTGCGCGAGAGGGCACGGGTCTGGTGGGGGATTCGCCGGTACTCCAAAAGCCGGATGACCGAGGGCATGGCAATGCGGCTGCGCTGGGCATGGAGCATGAGGCCGTGCTCCTCCTCTGTGCGCGCAATGCCTTTGAGTACCAGCACCAGGGCGCGGCGCGCGCCACAGATGTTGATGGGCTCGTAGGATGCGTTGAGGACCAGCACCGGCATCTGAAGCATGTGGACGGGTTGGACGGCTGCGAAATCGCCTGCGCAGGCCGCAGCCTTGGCGATGGACTTTTGCTTGCGTGCATGAATCATGGCTTTTCCCAGCGACATCCTTTAACCCCTCGTCAAAAAGATGGTTGGTCTTGCGATGAACGGTGCGATGAATAGATGCCTGCCTGCGTTCCGTCTGCGGCCGGCCCATTGCCGGTGAGTCCGATATCGTCCTGAGCGCCTTCCAGATGGGCGCTTTGGTTGATTTCGTAGATGCGCCGGGCCCGGGCCAGCGTGGCAACCCACACGGAGGTTGCTCCGGCTCGTACCAGCACCTGCGCCGCGGCGCGGGCGGTTGCGCCGGTGGTGAAGATGTCGTCAATGAGCAGAATGTCTTTTGAATCAACGGCAGCCGGGTTCGAGACCGTGAAGGCGCCGCGCACGTTCATGCGGCGGCCACGAAGAGTGAGCCCCGCCTGACTTTCAGTTGAACGGTGCCGCATCAGGGCGCTATTCGCTAGCGTCAAATGCCACTGAGGATGGGATTTACGGAGAAAGCCGAGTGCGTTCTCAGCCAGAGCGCGGGCCTGATTGAATCCTCGTTGCGCGTATTTGGACCGATGCAGCGGGATGGGGATCACCAGCATTTCAGCCGGTGCCTGATCCGCAAATTGGGCGATGGCCTGAGCCAGCATCCGGCCCAACCCACGGGCGGCAGGATGCATCCGGTCATACTTCAGCGCGTGAATGGCCGCCTTCATGCGGTCCTGGTACAGCCCATAGGAGACGGCGCGGACATACGGCGGCGGCGCCAGCCGGCAAGCCCTGCAAAGTGAATAACTTGCAGGATTCTCGTCGGAGATTGGAACATCCAGAGTGTCGCCGCAGAGGGCGCAAGCGGGACCGGCTTGGATGGGGAACTCCGTCCAGCAAACAGCGCAAATTGGCACAGGGGAAAGCTGCGGCAGAGGGGAGCCGCAAAGAGCACAGGAGGCAGGAAAGAGGGCGCAACCCAGTGCGTCCATGGGACTTCGGAGGACGCGCGCGATGGCGCGCCAACTCGAAACCTCCGATGGTGGAACGTCGAACGTCAGTGAACCGGAGTCCCTGCGGAAGACGCACCTCACTTCAAGGTGGCGGGGCTGTTTGCGCGCCACCTTGGCGACAGTATACCCGGATAGCGTGATACTTGCCATGACAATTCGGGGTCCGAATTGTTACTTTTCAGTTATTAGTTGCTGGTTGTGACTACGCGGGATCGCGGTCGGCATCCGCTTGAGCTTTATGCTGCGCGTCCAGATCCGCGTTCGCATAGCGTACGCCATCCTTCAGTTTGCCGACCGCCGTCTCGACCTTGCCCTTGACCTGCTGAGCTGCGCCTTCCACCTCGGTCCTGGTGTTTCCGGTCAGATTCCCGATATGGCGCTTGGTGCTTCCCACGACTTCGTCGATCGCGCCTTTTACTCTTTGCTTGTCCATCGCTTCACGCTCCTGACCTCCAGTTACTCACGAAGCATCGTCCGATTGCTGTTCAGAAACGACCATTGATTTCCTGGGTTTGCCGCCGGTGCTCATTTCTCGTTGGTGGTGAGCGGAATACGCTGTTGACGGCGAGTCGAATTGGCCTTGACTCGCTCGAACATTGCCTGCATCTCGTCAAGCTCCTGGTCTGTAAGCCTTTCTATATCGATAAGTTGATTGCGGGCGCTATCTATGGCGCGGATCAGTTCATTGAGCTTCAGATTGATGGCGCGGGAATCGCGGTTCTGCGTGCTTTGAATGAGGAAAACCATGAGAAAGGTAGCCAGCGCCGTTGCCGTGCTGATGACTTGCGCCCAACGGTCGGAGAAATGAAAGATAGGGCCGGTGGCGGCCCAAGCCACGATTACCAGTCCCGCAAACAAAAAGGCCCAGGTGGATCCCAGCCAGGCGGAAGCCGAGGCGGCGAATCGGCCGAAATGGTCGTGTACCGTCGGAGTCTGCGCTTCGGTGGGTCGATTGGACATTGATACCTCCTTCCGTTCCTTTGATATCCCCAACGCGACAATACGTTGCACCTGCTGCCCGGTGCTGTTCGCAATTGGGCAACATTGCTATCGACGGGGAGAACCCCGGTTACGATACACTTCAACCCGTGGAGGACTTCCGTTGCTGTCGCCCGTTCGTCGAGTTTTTACCTGCACTCTGATCGGTGTTCTCTCCATACCCGGCGATTGCCTGGCGCTGCAGCCGCAACAACAAAGCAAGGCGAGCAATGATCCACCTGTCTCCAGCGTTCTGGTCGCCACGGCGGTCACAGCGGCGCCGGGAACGCAGACCGCTCCCCAGAAAACTCCTCCCCCTCAGGGCCAAATGGGCGGAATCGCCGGTGGCCTGGGTGCGGCCGCAGTCTATGACGAACAGAAGCGGCCCATCACCGCAGGCGGTTTCGTGGATACCGGCACCGTCGTCTTTCAGGACATCACCAAGCAGGCGGGACTTTCCGGTTGGGTGCACAAGATGGGCGTGCCGGAGAAGAACTTCATCGTTGAGACCAACGGTTCGGGCGTGGGTCTGATCGACTTCGACAACAGCGGCTGGCTCTCGATCTACCTGCTGAATGGCTCGACATTCAATGCGCTCGACGGCAAGGAAGAGCCGCCGCATGCGGCGCTGTTCCGCAATAACCACGACGGAACCTTTACCGACATAGCCGCGAAAGCCGGCGTAACCAACGACCGCTGGGGTTATGGCGTGAGCGTGGCCGATTATGACAACGACGGCTGGCCAGACATCTACGTGGGTAACTATGGCAAGAACCGCCTCTACCGCAACAACCACGATGGAACCTTTACGGACGTTGCGGAGAAGGCCGGCGTTGCGCTGGGCAACTGGTCGCCGGGTTCGGCCTGGGGCGACTACGATGGCGACGGATTGCTCGACCTGTATGTAACCGGCTACGTCCACTTTGACCGCGACAACCTGCCTATTTCCGGAACCAAGGCCGTCGGATACGCCAATTGCCTGTATCGCGGTGCGGCGGTAAATTGCGGTCCAAGAGGATTGAAAGGCGAGCCCGATCACCTCTTCCACAACAATGGCGACGGCACCTTTACCGACGTCACGGTAAAGGCTCACGTGGAAGACAAGGACAACTACTACGGGTTTTCGACTATCTTCATTTCGCTCAAAGGGAACGGGAAACCCGACCTGCTGGTAGGCAACGACTCCGAGCCGAACTATCTCTACATCAATAAAGGCGATGGAACCTTCGACGATCAGAGCTATGAATCCGGCTTCGCGCTGAACAAGGATGGGCGCGAAATTGCCTCCATGGGCATTGCCGCCGGTGACTATGAGAACAACGGTCAAGTGGATTTTTTTGTTACCGACTTTGGCGACGACTACAAGGTTCTCTACCGCAACGACGGCGACGCCAGCTTTACCGACGTGAGTTACAAAGCCGGCATTGCGCAGACTACAATTCCGTTTGTGGGTTGGGGCGACGGCTTCCTGGACTACGACAACGATGGATGGCTGGATCTGATGGAAGTGAACGGCCACGTGTACCCACAGGTGGATCAGCACGACTGGGGCACGACCTTTGCCGAGCGGCCGTTGCTGTTCCACAATGTTCCCGACGCCACCGGAAAAGGAAGGAAGTTCGGCTACATTCCTCCTGTAAAAGGCTCCGGCCTTGCAGTGGTCATTCCGGGGCGTGGAGCTGCCTTTGGCGACCTGTTCAACGACGGCAAAATCGACGTGATCATCAACCCGATCGACGGGCCGCCTGTTCTACTGCGCAACGTGAATCCGGACCATCATCATTGGGTTGAAATGCAGCTTGTGGGCGGACCGAAAAGCCCGCGCGACGCCACCTGTGCCACTGTTTACCTGAGCGCAAACGGAATGCGCATGCGCCAGGACGTGCTGGCCAGCGGCAGCTACATTTCATCGAACGATCGCCGTCTGCACTTCGGGCTGGGCGATGCGAAAGACGCGGGAACAGCCGAGATTCACTGGCCGTCGGGAGCCAAGGAGACATTGAAGATTCCGGCCGAAGACCGTATCTTCACGATTACCGAAGGCAAGGGAATCACCGGAGCCCTGTGCGGCGGAACACCGTGTGCGGTTGCGAATCCGGCCGCTGCTGCGACATCACCTAAGGCTGGCGGACGATAGTGCCCCGTCTGGCACGCCCACTCGCTTCCCTATTCAATCTCGCTCTGGCTGTGGAACTTGCAGCTCCGATCACGGGAGCACAGCAGCGACCTCCGACCACACCACCTCCTCAAAGCGGCATGGGAGGCATCTCCTCAGCCGGGACCTTTGCCCCGGTCTACGACGCCGAGAAACGTCCCATCACTGCCGGCGGCTTTGTCGACAAGGACCACGGAACCATCGTCTTCGAAGACGATACCAAGTCAGCCGGCCTTTCCAACTGGCGCCACGTCATGGGAACGCAGGACAAGAAGTACATCCTCGAAACCGATGGGTCCGGCGTTGGCCTCATCGACTACGACAACGATGGCTGGCTCGATATATACATGGTCAACGGCTCAACCTACGATGCCCTCAGCGGCAAAAAGACGCCTCCCCACGCAGCGCTCTTCCACAACAACCACGACGGCACGTTTACCGATGTGGCTGCCAAGGCCGGCGTAACCAACGACCGCTGGGGTTTCGGCGTGGCCATCGGCGACTTTGACAACGACGGCTGGCCCGACATTTTCGTAGCCAACTACGGCAAGAATCGCCTCTACCGCAACAACCACAACGGGACATTTACTGACGTTGGCGAAAAAGCCGGGATAACTCTCGGCAACTGGTCAGACGGCGCAACCTGGGGCGACTATGACGGCGACGGGCGGCTCGATCTGTTCGTCTCCGGCTACGTGCACTACGACCTTAACCATCAGCCCACCGCGACAGACGGCTCGGTTCCCTTCGCGTTCTGCCAGCTACACGGAGCGCCCGTAATGTGCGGCCCGCACGGTCTGCAGGGCGAGCCGGATCATCTCTTCCACAACAATGGCGACGGAACCTTTACAGACGTTAGCGAGAAAGCCGGCGTCGCCGACAAGAACGCCTACTACGGATTCACTGCGATTTTTGTAGATGTAAATAACGACGGGAAGGTAGATCTGCTGGTAGCCAACGATTCCGAGCCCAACTACCTCTACATCAACCGGGGCGACGGGACATTCGAAGATCGGAGCTATGTCTCCGGCTTTGCGCTGAACAACGAAGGCCGCGAGATCGCGTCCATGGGCCTGGCCGTGGGCGACTACATGAACAACGGGCTGGTTGACCTGCTGGTCACCGATTTCTCCGACGACTACAAAGCCCTCTACCACAACGATGGCGAAGGCAGCTTTACCGAAGTCGCCGACCAGGCGGGGATCACAAAAATGGCCGTTCCTTTTGTCGGCTGGGGCGACGGCTTCATCGACTACGACAACGATGGCTGGAAAGACATCATGATGATCAACGGACACGTCTATCCCCAGGTGGACGAGCACGACTGGGGCACGACCTTCGCCGAACGGGCGCTTCTGTTCCACAACACTCACGACGGCAAATTCGAATACGTTCCGCCGGTGAAAGGTTCAGGCCTTGCCACCTTGACCTCGGGGCGTGGAGCCGCGTTTGGAGACCTGTTCAACAACGGCAAAATCGATGTCGTGATCAATCCCATCGATGGCCCGCCGGTGTTATTGAAGAATGTAAATCCCGATCATCACCATTGGGTTGAGCTGAAGCTGATTGGGGGAGAGAAGAGTCCGCGCGACGCCGTGGGAGCCACTGTTTATCTGAAAGCCAATGGGATTCGCCAACGCGAAGACGTGATGAGCGGCGGCAGCTATATCTCGTCGAACGATCAAAGGCCGCACTTTGGACTGGGCGATGCAACCGACGCGGGGATAGCGGAGATTCACTGGCCTTCCGGCGCCGTGGAGTCCGTGAAGCTGCCGGCCGAAGACCGCATATTCACCATCACGGAAGGCAAAGGCATCACCGGGGCGCTCTGCGCAAACCAGCCGTGCTTGAGCAAGCCGGTTCCCAAGGCAACGAGGCCCGCGCTGACGCATCCTGTCCAGAAGAAATCAAGCTAAGAAAGGCGGCTATCGAAAAGCGCAAGGTAACCGGGATAGAGAAGGCGCCCCATCCCGGTTACAGCCGTTCTAAAAAACGCCGGCCATGTAGACTTCCGCTGAACGATGCTTTTCCGCGCCGACCCCGCACTCGGCCAGTACAGCGGGCGAGAGCGTAATCACCGGGCAGTGCGCATGGGCCAGCACTTTGTAGACAATCCCATGCCGCGTGATGGCGGCAAAAGCCGATGCTCCCTGTGCGCCGAGCACGATCAAATCAGCAAGTTGCGCTCGGCCCTGATAGAGCAGTTCCTCGGTCGGATCGCCGGGTACTACAATCGTCTGCACGGCAATTCTCTCCATTAACTCAGTCGGAACCAGCTTGAGCAGGTCAGCCTCCACTTGATCGATTGTGCGCCCGGCAAGGAATTCGTGCCGCTCCTGCGGCCGGATCACATGCTGCAGAATCAACCGCGCGTTGTGCTGAGCGGCCAGTTCCGCTGCAAATTCGGCGACTATGTGGCTGGCTTCCTGCATGCTGACCGCGCAGAGAATGGTGCGCGTGGCATATTTCCGGTAGTCGCCGTCGACCGTTTCCGGGCCGACAATATAAACGGGCACCCGGGCGGTCCGCAGCACAGCCTCAGCCACCGAGCCAACCAGCAGCTTGCCGATAGGGCCCGGGGAGTGCGTGCCCATGACCACGCGGTCGATTTCCCGTTCGCGAAGGAAGGCCAGAATCTGGTCGGCGGGCAGCCCTGGTCTGACTACGACTTCGCACCGCAAACCGGCTGCGCGAACGCGCTCCGCCAGCGGTTCAAGCGTTTTCTTTTCGGTTTGGGCAGCGGCGGCATAGTCGTAATAGCGGATACCCGAGGTCTCCGATGCGGCCACTACAAGGGTGTCATATGCGTGAAAAAGAATGAGATCGGCGCCAAACTCGGTCGCTTGCGCAAGAGCAAACGCGAAAGATTTTTCGTTGACGGGAATCTCGGAGGTAAAGAGGATGGTGGAGGGTTTGCTCCAACCCGGCTTGATTACGGCTGCCATGGGAACCTCCTGAAGGTGCAAAAAACGTTAGCAGGATCGCCATCGGGTTTCGGTGTCCGGTGGCACAAGTCAGAGTGAGTTAAATCACCGTACGATTACAAAAGCTGCAGCTTCAGCCAACCGGAGAATTGTCTTTCTACCAGTAATGACGAAGGTTTCAGTGCAATCGTTCGCATGAGATGGATTGTGCGCTTATTTCCGGAGGCTGCATATGTAATTCAAAATACCTCCCACACTTCAGTAAGGTGAGGTGATCCCAATCACAGCAGAGGTCCCCTCCGGGCTGCTCTTCTAGAGCGGAATCGCGGCGATCCCGTGCGGTTCACCAATACTTGGCCGGGGACGATCTTTCGGCAGGGTTCTCGAGTTCTTGGTGAACCAATCGACCCCCGGCGCAGTTTCTTGTTCCCGCGCCCGAAGCCGCCATTCGATAGGAGGCCTTATGCAGCCGAT
Source organism: Occallatibacter sp. (assembly GCA_049508975.1). Classification (GTDB taxonomy): domain Bacteria; phylum Acidobacteriota; class Terriglobia; order Terriglobales; family Acidobacteriaceae; genus Telmatobacter. The sequence continues at coordinate 20,302 of JBELAI010000071.1, forward strand.
GCACAATATTCCCGCACGTGGCGGATTGAACTTTGACGAAACCCCTTTTCTGGCTATTTGGGAGGTCACGCAGTCCTGCGACCTTGCATGCAAACACTGCCGCGCCGCGGCCCAGCCCATTGCCCACCCCGACGAGCTGACCAACGCCGAAGGCAAGCAACTCATCGACCAGATCGCCGACATGGGAGTTCCGATCTTTGTTTTTACCGGCGGAGACCCGCTGAAGCGCAAAGACGTTTTCGAGCTTATCCGCTATGCCGCCGGCAAAGGCGTCCAGGTCGCCCTCACCCCCAGTGCGACGCCGCTTTTGACGCGCGACGCCATGTTCAAGTTGAAGGAAGCCGGGCTGGTGCGCCTGGGCATCTCGCTGGACGGCTCGACCCCCGAGATTCACGACGCATTTCGCGGATTGCCGGGCGCCTGGGCGCGGACCATCCAAGCCATTGAGTGGGCCAACGACGCCGGTCTGCCGATCCAGGTTCACACCACTATCAGCCGCCACAACGCGCACGATCTAGACAACTTATGCGCACTTTTTGAGAAACTCGCCATTGTCATGTGGAATGTCTTCTTCCTGGTTCCTGTAGGCCGCGGACAACAGGCCGACCTGCTTTCCGGCGAGGACTTCGAGAAAGTTTTCGGCAAGATATATGAGTTGAGCCACCGGGTGAACTTCCAGATCAAAACCACGGAAGCCATGCACTACCGGCGTTATCTGATCCAGCACAATCTCGAAGAGAGAAAAATGGGACACGGCAGCGGCCATCCGCATGGAGTTGCGCAGAAGTATGAGCCCGGGGCGCCCACAGCCGATGCGCAAACCCGCACCGCGAGCTGGGCCACCCGCCGCGTCAATGACGGCAAGGGCTTCATGTTCATCTCCCATGTGGGCAATGTCTATCCAAGCGGATTCTTGCCCATTCACGCCGGGAATGTCCGCGAAACCCCGCTCGCCGAGATTTACCGCGAAGCGCCCATCTTCAAGTCGTTGCGCGACACCAGCAAGCTCGAAGGCAAGTGCGGAGCGTGCGAGTACAAAGAGATCTGCGGCGGTTCGCGTGCCAGGGCCTACGCCATCACCGGCGATCCGCTGGCGCAGGAGCCATGCTGCATCTATCAGCCAAAAAACTGGGATCCGCAGCTGGAGAATCAAGCCGAAGCATTCCGCCACGCAGAGCTCTTTCCGCTCGTCACGCAGTAGGGACCATCATAGGAACGAGGGGGCATTTGGTCTGCCCCATCGTTTGCGCGCTCACTTCAAGAAACTGGCCATCACAATGCGCTCCAGGCACAACTGAAAAGGCTGCGCACCCAACGGCGGGCGAATACCGGGAAAAATACAGTCGCCCGAGCAACCCTCCTCCAGTAAGAATTACACGATACGCGAAAATAGTTCGCACTTCGCACGACGGCGTCCAACCTGTCGCGAAGTCGAAAAATGGATGCGTTTCTCAACTTATTTAGCTATAAAATCAGTGGGTTAGCGCCAACTTAAAAATCATGTCGATAGCTTTGGCATCGCAGTTGCTGCTGGACTTCTCAGGTACACGAGAGCCAGGCGTCGCTGCCAGAACAAGAGCTCGGAAGGAAAAGATGCCGATGGGGCGCGGCGAACACGTCGATGATCTACAGGCTTCGGCATTCCCGGTCGAAGTCACTCCAGCCCATATTCCGCAGCATATTTATCGGTTAGATCACAGGTAATCGAAGCAGTCCAAGCCATATTTTCCCCTCCGTCCGCTCGAAGTTTCCGTTTCTTAGCTGACTCGCCATTCTTTAGCATTCAAACTGCATTTCGGAGGCAACGCATGACCGCTGCTGGAAGCCCTATCCCCAAAGTTCGGCTGACTTCAACTGAAGGAAAAGGATCTTTCGGCCCACAGAAGCCGCCCGTTCTCCCTTTTCACCGGACAGTCGAGCCCCTGCACCGCACAATCAAACCCCGCTACAAACCGGGAGCCTCCATCGAAAAGGGAGCTGATCGCGAATTCACCAAAGAAATTCTGGATATGCTGTTTTGCGACAACTGCATGTTGAAGCACAGCGAAGCCGACGATGACCTGCGCAGGCAAATGGCGGCATACGGGCTGCGGCGCGACATTCAGACCGGGTTGATGAACTACCAATCGTTCCAGGAGGCGCTGGCCGATCTGCTGCGCGATGGGCCGCCCGGCCAGGAAATTGCTTTGATCTGGATCGATCTGCTGAATCTGCGCCGGGAGTTTTCACTGCGCGGATTCAATGGGTCGGAAACGCTGGTGCGGCATGTTGCGTCCGGTTTGCGCTCCGTTGTGGATCGAGATGAATTGTTGTGCCGGTTTAGCGGCCGATGCTTCCTGATCGGTATACGCGCGCAAAAATGGGACAAGAACGGAAAACGGCGCATTCAGGCAATCGCGGAGGCTCTGTCCCGGTTGGGTGAGAACGGTCCGGAGGAAAAGCCGGAGATAGCCGCCGGCGTCGCATTCTATCCCGCGGATACCAACTCGGCGGAAGAACTGGTGCGATTTGCGTCCCTCGCTGCCACGCGGGCCGGCAGCGTGAATACCCCCAGGCCCTTTGTGATGAACTTCCATTGTGGGATGAACAACCTGATCATGCGTGAGTACAAGCTGGAGCTGGAGATGCGCAACGGGTTGGACCGCGGTGAGTTCAGCATCGCGTATCAGCCCAAGATCGACCTGGTGACCGGAGACGTGCTGGGTGCGGAAGCGCTGATTCGCTGGAACCATCCCGATCTGGGCTCGGTGGCGGCCAGCGAGTTCATTCCCATTGCCGAACGCTGCGGACTGATTCACCGCATCTTCGACTTCACCTTGCGTTCAACGCTCGATGAAACGCGCCAGTGGAGCAGGCAAGGTCTATTCGTCCCAATCGTCTCAGTGAATATCTCTGCAATCGATCTGCGCCGGGAAGATTTCGCACGCACCGTGCGCGGCATTCTGGCGGAAGCGCCGATTGCGCCCGTGCAACTGGAGCTGGAAGTCACCGAATCTGTGCTTTTCGACGACGAGGAACTGTTCACCAAACGGGTGCGTCAGTTGAGGGAGATTGGGGTACGGATCTCCATCGACGACTTCGGTACCCGCTATACCGGCTTCAACGTCCTGTTGCGGTTGCCGCTTACCGCTATGAAGATCGACAAATGCTTCGTGGGGGGCATTGACCGCTCTCAGGACATGCGCGCCCTCTGCCAGACCATTGTGGCCATGGCGCGCCAGTTGAAAATGCACTCGGTGGCGGAAGGCATTGAAGAGCCGGGTGAGCTGCGAACTCTGCAGGAAATCGGCTGCCAGGCAGGGCAAGGGTACCTCTTTCAGCGCCCGGTACACTCCGCGGAATTCGCGTCTTTCCTGCGCGATTGGCCCGGTCGGAAAGGGATCCTGGGTTTCGCAGTCTCGGAAGAAATGGAGACCTTTGAGCCGTTGCAGGGAATCGCCTGAGAAAGTCTACGTGTATGGGAATGCTATGGCGAAAACGGGGAATCTGTATTTCTGGCAGCAACCCCGAAAATCTCTTGCGCCATTTTGCAGTCCATTTCCCCGCTTGGGAGCACAATCAAGGAAGATCCAGCAAGACCCACAAGAAAAGCTCTTCGCGGATGAAAAATATGCCATCCCGACCCCAAAAATCATGCCATTTTCCGGATTTTCTTTCATCTAATTGAAAATAAACATGTTACGTGTTAAATGCCCCATTTTTACCCCTCAAACAAACAACTTACGTCAAATGCCCTCCTGACCATTTTGCAAAACAAAAGACTTACGTCTCACGACAAAACTGTTGCTGTCTTCCTAAGCGAACGGGGCCCCCAAACGCTTTTCAGTTTGGGGGTGGTGAGCCGAAGGATCTGCATTTGCCCTTAGGAACTCATGCTACAAGCTTTGGGGAACACCGCTCTAGAATGATCTCGGCCATCGCCGCCGGGAGAAGTCCGTGCTGAAAAAATCTCTTTACCTTCTTGCCTTCGCCGTTCCCTTCGTATCGTGCAACCTCGCTCTCCCTCAGCCCGCTCCGGCGGCCACCGAGGCGCCCACGCACATCATGGTGCAGAAGGGCGTCCCGATGAAGACACGCGACGGGGTGACGCTGCGTGCGGATATCTACTGGCCGGCCGCGGAGGGAAAATATCCGACGCTGCTGCAGCGCACGCCCTACAACAAAAGCAACGCTGCCGACTTCGCCAGCCAGGCCGCGGTGCGCGGTTACCTGGTTGTCGTGCAGGATGTGCGCGGCCGTTACACCTCCGACGGCGAATGGTATCCCTTCAAACACGAGACCGAAGACGGCTACGATGCAGTGGAATGGGCCGCGGCGCTCCCTCAGTCCAATGGAAAAGTGGGCATGTTTGGCGGGTCTTATGTAGGCGCGACGCAGATGCTTGCCGCTATCGGGCATCCGCCGCACCTGGCGGGAATTTGCCCCGTCGTCACCGCCAGCAACTACCACGAGAACTGGACCTATCAAGGCGGCGCATTCGAGCAGTGGTTCAACGAGTCATGGACCTCAGGACTGGCGCAAGACACACTCGACCATGTGATCCGCGACAATACTAACCCGCGGGTCGGAAGCACCGTTTTGCCGCTCAATCAATATCCGGTGTTCAATATTCCCGCGCCCAAGAACGCATCGGAACTGACCGGCGTGCTGGCGCCTTACTTTCTGGATTGGCTGGCGCACCCCACCTATGACGACTACTGGAAACAGTGGTCAATCGAGGAGAATTTCCAGAATATCCAGGTGCCGGCGCTGACGATTGCCGCGTGGTACGACATTTTTCAGGGCGGCTCGTTGCGCAATTACATGGGGATCAAGGCACACGGAAGCACAGACGCCGCGCGCCACGGACAGAAGCTGCTGGTGACCATCGGCGGGCATTCGGGCAACGGCCGCAAGATCGGCGCAGTCGACTTCGGCCCGGCGGCAGCGGAGTTCA
>JBELAI010000072.1:0-24741 GCA_049508975.1 Occallatibacter sp.
GAACTGAATTCGAGGCAGTGTGAAGCTGAGGTCTGCAAGAATTTCCGAAATCGTAGTTTCCCTCGCTCCTAACTGGGCGTAATCTGGTGCAGTCAACTGATCCCCGCAATCACATGTTGAGGGCGTACCCGCATGGCTTCGATTGTTCAATCGGATGAGATAACGCGGTTGCTGCTGGAAATGCGCCTGGGCAACCCGGAAGCGGCGAATGACCTTATTCCGCTCGTCTACGACAGGTTGCGCCGCATGGCGCGCGCACTCCTTCGCCGCGAGCGGGGGGACCATACCCTGCAACCCACTGCGCTGGTCAACGACGCGCTAATGCGTCTGATTGGGAGAGAGTGCCTGGAATGGAAGAGCCGTGCTCAGTTCTTTGCTTTTTCTTCGACAATAATGCGGCGCATCCTTATTGACCACGCCCGTGAGCATCGGGCAGCAAAGAGAGGAGGAGACCTTCACAAAATCTCGCTCGACGATGGTCTCATGTACGAGTGGCGTCAGGCAGAATCGCTGCTCAGCTTGAACGAAGCCCTGGATCGACTCGAGAAGTTGGATCCACGTTTGAGCAAAGTGGTCGAGATGAAGTTCTTCGCGGGGATGACTGAAGATGAAATAGCCGAAGTGTTTGATCTATCCGCGAGGACCGTGAAGCGGGACTGGCAATTTGCACGGGATTGGCTCTATCGGGAGATGACTCGGAACTGAGTCGCCTGGATCGTGAGCCTGAGGTAAGATTCTCGGGGTGGGGACGAGGTGGACGCAACCTGCGCGATTGTCGAGTTGAGGCGTTATTCCACCTGCACTCAAGACCGGCTCAGCCGGGATTGTTCCGCGCCGATCTCGCCCTGCTCCGCAAAGCAAGACCCCCAACTTGGCTCGCTTCCGCCGCCGAGGCTGTGCGATATATCGCAACGAGTCCTTCAGAACGCGCCTCCTCGATAAGCACTTCGTAGACCTGTGTGCGTGCCGATTGTGGAGTAACGGCTATGACATCTCCCAGGCATTCCAGAATTTCGGAAATCGTTCGCCGCCCATCGCACAGTGCGACTACCCTAGCAATATAACTTGATACCTCATAGCCCGGATGCTGATCGGTATTGACCTGAGAAACAACATAGAAGTGCTCACTCGCGCGCGCCTTATAAGCTCTGCACTCCCGAACAGCATCAATGGCTGCCTCCAAGTCGCCCTGTAATTCAACTACGCGGCTCTCGTGAGTTCGCATGGCGATGTCGCCCAGATCGATCGGCTCGCCAGATGCAGTTTCACTCGCGTTGAATGCTCTAATCTTTGACGGAGATTCCGCAGCATCCAGTTGTTCGTAAAAGTTCATGAAAATCTTCACCTTCCGGCTTTTCCCTACCTGATGACCCCGCAGGAACGCGATGAAGTCCATTTGAAACTCCAGAGTCCGGTAATAGTGGCGCAAATCGGACCCGATTACGGTTTGAAAAATTGCCTTACGGTGACCCGCCCACGCGACAAACAAATCAAGGAAACTAGTGGTGGCCTGGTCTGCCGCACCGAGCAGCCATCGAAAGCGGAGCGTGGCCATCCGCAGGAATTCGCGCAGTTCAAGAAGGAGATTCCGATCGAGTTCCGGCGTCGGAAGAAGATAGAAGTTTGAAAAGATATCGGGGAATCTCTTGATGAGTTCAATATCCTCGGGATGCTGGTACCTCCCCTGGTGAGAAACATCTGAACACAGCGGTTCGAGTGTCATATCGCCCTTGTACTTCAGGTGCACCGGCGTGCTGGCCAGGGGTGCCAGCAGATTGATCTGGGGCTTGGATTTGGGAGTCCTCGCGGAGTGCAGGAAGAATTGCACCGTCTCGTTCAGGTCATCCCATTGTTCTTCCGGGAAACCGGTAATCAGCGATATAGTGGACCGGATTCCGGCGCGCTCGACAATGTCGATGATTTCGTGAGCGCGCTTGGGATCGAGATGCTTGTCGATAACTTTCTGCATTCGGACTGAGCCGGTTTCGACGCCAAAGAAAATTTCCCTGCATCCTGCCGCAGCCATCAATTCGATCAGTTCCTGGTCCACACTGTCCGTGCGCGCACTGCATGCCCACGTGTAGCCTTTCCCCGATTCGATCATGTGTTGGCAAAATGCACGCACCCGCTTTGCATCGACTGTGAACATGTCATGGACAAGATCGAAATCGGAGATGCCATACTCCGAGTCAATCACAGACATGTCATCGATGATCCGCTGCGGTGAGCGAAGCCGGAACCTGCGCCGAAAAAAGTCATTGGTGGAACAGAAGGTACACGCGAATGGGCATCCGCGTCCCAACTCGAGTGCGGCTGTTCGCTCTCCTCGCAGTTCGCCCGTCAGATGATAGGCTGGGAGAGGAAGAGCATCCAAATCTGTGATGATGGGGGCATCCGGGTTGCGCTGGACCCCCCAGACGGATCGGTACGCAAGGCCGAACACATTTTCGAATCTGCGCTTGCTTGCTAGTTCGTCAAGGAACAACGGCAAGCTATTCTCCGCCTCCCCTCGCAGAATGAAATCTACAAAAGGGAAAGCTTTCAGCGTAGCTTCCATGACAACAGAGGCTTGCGGCCCCCCGATCAGGATGGTCGAGTCCGGGCAAATCTCTTTGACGCGCTTGGCAATGCGTAACGTGAGTGGGTAGGCGCTGCAAATCGACCCGAAGCCATACACATCGGCATCAATGGCTCCAATTTGCCGCGCGGCAAACTCAGCGAAGTCCAGGATCTGAACTTCTCCTTCGGCATCAGCAAATCGGAAAAACGCTCGATTTGGATCGTAGATAGTAGTAGTGCAACCAAGAGTTTCCGTTATGGCTGCGAGGCCAAGCATCCCAAGCTGGGGCGAACAACTTTCGCGACGAATGAGCGGGCTATTGAACTCAATTGGATCGATAAACTCGCCGCTGGTAGGAGCATAGATCAAGCAAATTCGCAAAAAAGACCTCCCAACGAGCTCGAGCCTGGAATAACTCGATTACTCAAGACCGGCCTTTGTAGCCAACTTTCCGACAAAGAAGGAATCGATCGGAACCGACACCTACTGGATTGCGGGTGGTCTATCGGGAAGTGGAACACCAGACGCGCTCCCGCGACTCTCCATCTTCTACGAAAAAATGGGACAGGCAGGGCAACAGTCCTTTAGCTTCTGCGCCATCTCCTCTTGCGGGAACTTGGCGAGGGACACGGAACTTTCTTAGTCAAAACCCAATTCAAGTGGTCCCCTGTGGACCTGGAGTTGGACCTGGACCGGGAAGTGGAGCTGGACCTTTGCCTGGAATCTCCTGATCAATCGAGATCGTGACCTTGTTGCAGCCTTTGTGCGCGACTTGGAGACTTTTGAGAATCCTCGTGATCGCGGCGAGTAGATCTTCTTGGGTAAAGCTCTCCCCGAGATTGATGGTAAGCGGTTTCGGAGCTCTCTTGCTATCTGCCTTTGCAGCCGACTCCCTGGTTCCCATGATCCCCCCTTTTAACCGAAATACTACCTGACAAACAGCCAGATACGAACAGGAATTTATCTGGATCCCGAAAAGAGCGATGTTTTTGCCAATTTACCCAGATAGATCGTTCCGCCCGTTTCCAACACGTTCAGGTATAGAGAATCGCCTCCCGCAGAAAGGTTCAGACCAGCGGCGTTGATTGCCGCTGGGCTGAATTTCTGATCGTGAAAATGTTGCACTGGAAATGCATTGCCTGCGGCACGGCCCAGGACTGAGTTGAAGTGTTGGCCCCAGACACACCAGTTACCATCCTTTTTCGAGAGATAATAGATGGTTTTGCCGTCTCCGGACCAGCGTGGCTTTCTGCTGAAGTCCGATGCAGCACTGATCTCAACCCAGTGGTCATCAGGGGCGTCCGCTCCTGGCGAAATGCGGGCAGCGAATATCTGTCCATTGGTGTCGGGCTTCAAAACTGTAAAAAGAATGAATCCGTTTTCCGGCGACCACACCGCATCCCGAACAGCACCGCCCGGGACACTAAGAATCGTGTGCGCTCTTCCTCCAGCAACGTCCTGAACCTTAACCTCTGTTAGTGCGGCGTTACCAAAAAGAATCGCTTTCCCGTCACCTAGCCATCCAGTCGGATTTCCGCATTCGCTGCAAAGCTTATTATGCGGACCGCCCAAAGTTGCAACCCAGATGCCGGGCACCCCGTTTTCTGAAGCTTCATATGCTATTGTCGTTCCGGAATCGTCGATAATTGGCGCGTATTTGGTCGATTCATCAAAACGAAGAAAGCGTTCCATTCCCGTGCTGGTGTCTTCTACCCGGATTTCCCGGTCATTCGAATAGCCGCGGGCAAAAATCAGCCATCGCCCGTTGTGCGAGACGCTTGGACCCAGGTCGAACTCCGGATCATTCGTGATTTTGGTGGCTTTCGCTCTTGCAGGGCTTCCTGCATGTTCGATTCGCCATATATGCACCGCAGGATTCCATTGACCGATCGCGAGGGAATTCCCCACAATGGAGGATGAAACAATGAAGTCGCGGTTATCTCCTGAGATCAGCTGTTTCGCAATACCGTGGACTTTAGCCTTCGCAGCATTCAACTCAATTTCCCACAGGCCTATCGAGGAGTTATGCGCCGCACTGAAGACAACTGCGTCTCCTTGCCAACCCCCGAAATAAATGCTGGGCCTTAGTCCTTGCGATATGAGAACTTCGATTGCGCCAGTTGCTCGCGGTGTTTCTCCGTCCGTGCTGGTAATCCACCAATCCTTACAGGCGGGAAATGGGCGCTTTGTATCCGCGCAACCCGCAAAGAGAATATGGCGCCCATCGGAGTTCCAGACTGGCGTCCTTGCGTCCTTCATTCCCGATGCCAGCTGAATCGATCTCCCCGTATTCAAGTCCAAAAGGAATAGCTTCCCTGTCGGCTGTAAGCTATATTCGGTTCCCGTCCAATAGAGAACTAATCGGCCGCCAGGAGAGAATGCGGGATTGTGTCCACCGGGAACCAGCAATCTTTCACTACGGCCGTCTTCGTCGGCAAGATAGATCCCTGGGGGATTACGAGACGATTCGAATGCAACGAGATGTCCGTCGGGGGAAACAGAGGGGGATTCGTCTATCGCGGGGTCTCGAGTAATCCGCTTGGGTACGCCGTCTGGAAGCCGCTGTAGCCACACGTCGAGGTTTCCAGCTTCCGCACGATCTGAGACGTAAGCGATCGTCTTGCCGTCTGCTGATAGATTAGGGGCTTGGGAGAAGTTCGTCGCTGGGGTCAGCAATTTCAATTCAGTTAACGAGGGTAGTCTATTCAAATTGCTGCTGACCATCAGACCTGTCACTGTGACAAGAGACACGACCGCAGCGCCCGCGACCCAGTTAAGGACGAGCCTGCGCCGGTGGGTAGGATCCAGTGCGGCAAGAAGATCATCGAGCGAGCCAAACCGGTTATCCGGCTTAATTTCAAGACAGCGGCGGATAGCGGAATCCCAGCGCGCTTCGATCTTCTTGCCTGGGGGCAGGCTCAGTGCAGAACCAGGATGGCGCGCTGCGTGAGCAGGCCGCTCTCCAGTGAGCATTTCGCACATCACCACGCCGAGCGAGTACTGATCTCCCGCAGGAGTCACCACCCCATCCAGCCACTGTTCCGGAGCCGCGTAAGCAGGGGTGCCCTGTCCCGCCTGCACGCGCCAGATTGCATCGGCGGCAGTCGCCTGACTCGCCAATCCGAAGTCCGTAATTACTGCCTGTATACCATTCTCCGGGCTCTGAACCAGCATCACATTGCCGCTCTTGAAATCGCGGTGAACGATCCCGTGCTCGTGGGCCGCGGCCAGACCCGCGACCATCTGCTGGACAAGCATTAGTGCTTCCTTACTGGTGAACGGGCCTTTCTCACGGATTCGCTCCAGGAGAGTTGGCCCCTTGAGCAATTGCATCGTCAAGAACCAGATCCGATCACCGGGACCGAAGTCATGGTTGAAAAGATCGTAGACGCGGCAGATATTCGGATGTGTTACCTGGCGAGCCTGGCTCACTTCTCGCTTGAAGCGCTCGATGACGGAAGGCTCGGATGCGATCTCCGGGCGAATAGTCTTTAGGGCCAGGGCTTCCTGAAGCTCTAGATCCCAGGCTTCGTAAACAGTACCCATTCCACCCGAATTCAGAAGGCGCAGGATGTGGAAGCGGCCAGCGAGAACCGTCCCACCGCTTAGATCCCTTCCCGCCCTCTCGAACAAAACACCGTCCAACGGAATGGCGGCAGGTTCGTGCAGGAAGTTACCAGCTTTCTCATGAGCTGACAACAGGCCCTGTAACTCCGACTCGATCTCTATTTCGCCATGGCATAGATGTTGCATCAATGCTGGACGGTCTGTCTCGGGTGAATCCATCAACTTGGCATAGATCTCCCTCGCTCTGGCCCACTTCTCTGGCGAGAGAGGTTGACGGTCTCCTGTCAAGGGGCGGCCTCCGGGGATTGCAGGCGGCAAGTGCCTTGTGAGTAACATAGCATGCACAGAAAGCGTTCGAATGTTCGGGGGCTGGATCGCCATGCGTTATTGGATTGTGCGGATACATCGGTTTCTTGTCCTTTTTGCGGGATCCACGAAGTTCCGCAACGAATGCCGGTTTATCCACCTGCACGAATTGTCGATAAAGTCTGAAGGGGACTCGCGCCCCAGGGTGTCAAACAAGCCAGGCGCACACGAGCCTGCGCCCGGGATCGGTTCCCGGGCGCAGGCTCGATCGAGTGACCTATCGTGCCGCAACGAGTGTTGGCTCTCCTGTTCGCAGCTGTGCCTCGCGAGTCCGGACTGACTTTTCAATCTTCCCGGATGCGACGTTCAGATTCAGCGAGGTGGCTGTTGGAGAAAGAATCCGGTGAAGGAAGTAGAACTCACCGTACCTGTCGAAGACCAATTGGGCGCCGGACTCAGACTCCTGGTGGCTTTGTAAGGCGGCCACCCACCCTACATGCTGCTTGTCTACGCTCTGAATCTTTACCATGCGCGAATCGATGGAAGTGATGGTGTATTCACCTGCAGGCATGGAGGTATCGCCCACGGTGAAGTTGAAAGGGATGTCGGCCTTCAAGGCGGGCTGTTGGGCTAAGAGTCCAGTGGCCGCCACGAGGGTAGCTATGGTGAATAGGGCCATTGCGCTGATCCGTTTCATGAGATTGTCTCCTTCGTTTGAGGCGTCTTCCTTTCGACTGCCTTTGCTGGTTATTGCGAGAAGTCCCGTTGATAAGTGACACGCCGAATGAACATTGCGGGAAAGGAGAGCTGGGAGATCATGTTAGGACCTGCTCTCAGGCTCAGAACACCGTCATCACCTCCCAAGCGCGGGGCAGACGCTGGGACGGAAATATCAAAAAGTATCTGAATGTTGTCCTGAATTTGAGGGGCGTTCCGCAATAGAGAGAGAAGGCAGTCGAACCCATGACGCTTCACCGAGAGGAGAAACTCACATGAAACGGATCTCTGCACTTGCCCTGCTCGCCATTGCTTCGATGGCAGCGTGTACTGGCGCAATCAGTCAGCAGCCAGCTATCAAAGCGAACATCCCTTTCGACTTCACCGTCGGCAATAATTGGATGCCGGCCGGAGAATACACAATCTCATCGCCAATGGGGCGGTTCGTCGAAATTCGAAGCGCCGACCTCGCCAGAACCACAACGGTCGTGACCACCCAGAGCCACAACGAATCTGATTCGGGGAGCAAGCTGGTGTTTGACAAGTACGGCGATCAGTACTTCCTCCACCGTGTCCTGTGCCCCTCCATCGCTTCGTTGAACCTCGATGTCCCGCAAGGGGCGGCTGCAAGGAAGGCACGCTCCCGCTCTCTTGAGGCAAAGACTTACAGGGCCGAGGAGATATTGGTTGCTACGAGGTGATGTTCCGGCCGAGTGGCCATGCACCTGGGGAAAAATACTTCCGGGGCATGGTCACTTTTGGCTTGCCCGTCTCTCTCGAAGGCCTTAGCCATACATCTTTTGTACTTCGAATTCACGCACCACCGGCATTCCCAATGTCAACCTCAATGCATCATTCCTGGATGTCATTATGACGACTCTCGCGCACATCTCGGCCAATCTCAGAAGGCCCAGGAGAGTTTCAGGCTGGGCTGCTCTCCTCGAGAAACCCATGTCCATCGGTGAGAGCGGTTCACACGCCAATGCATCAGCCCCTAATGCTACAAAACTGCATCGGAACGTAACACCGAGCAAAGCAGAGTTAGACACACAAATAGCGGCCGAAGAACTCGCACTTGCCGCCCTCATTCATTCAGAACTCATGTCAATAAGACTGCCGAATGTTTCGTACGCGCGTCTGAATGGTAAGACGCTGCCATGCCGCGCGATAGGTGGAGACTTTTTCGATGCAATCGCATTGACTAATGCGCTATGTGCAGTCGTGGCGGATGTCTCTGGTAAAGGAGCGCCCGCCGCGATTGTGGCAGCCATGCTTCAAGGAATAATTCATTCCCAGATGTTGACCGATCTACCCCTGACAGCAATCGCGGGGATGGTAAATGAGTTTCTCTGCTCACGGGCAACAGGAAAATTCGCAACTATGGTCCTGCTAAAGGTTCATGCAAACGGAACGGCCGAGTATGTGAATTGCGGTCATGTTTCGCCGGTTCTGGTGAACAGTTCCAGTGCACGACGGTTGGAAGGGAGCAACCTCGTAGTAGGCCTCATCGCAGCGGCGCAATACAAATCGGAGGTTTGCGAACTGCTACCTGGGGACCGAATCCTGATCTTTACCGATGGCATCACCGAAGCGGAGAATTCTCAAGGCGAGCAGTTTGGAGACTCAGCTCTCGACTGCCGAACTCACCTGTACACATTGGAGTCTGTTTTCGAACATGTTTCGAGGTTTCAAGGAGACCTGGAACGAAGCGATGACTGGACGTTGTTCGAGTTACTTTACCGAGGTGGCGAACCTCTTGCGGGCGGTCCGAGCTAGATCCAATCAATTGGATCGCCTGGTATCCTTGGCGGAGACATTTGCGATTCCAGTCCACTTTTTCAAATTGCCCGTCGCACGGTTCGTTGTGACAACTAAATCGAACGTAATGAAGCCAGACAAGACCGCGCAGTTTCTTTGCAGTTGGACGCACCAGTTGGCTAGCTGAAAATGCCATAGTCGAGGAGGTCAATTACTGCATCGACCAAAGATAACCTGGGTGAATTCTTCCGCCGTATCACTTGCAAACTCGGCAGGTCTCATTCAATCGCTTTCATTGCCCACAGACTTGCTCGAATTCTGTTCCACTGTTGAGCAGAAGGACGCCTACAACGAGAGCATCTTTCACAAGTCCCAAGCTGAAACCATCCGGCGTGCCGAATATCGCCTGCGCAGGCTTAGCTCCTTAACTTGGTTTCCGGGTCATTCACGCAGAGAACGGTTGATGTTCCTTGCGAGTCGGCTTCTCTTCCCCGATTCTTCCCGAGCCTGAAAGTAGGTCACAGCCGCTGAGTCGCGCGAGGCGGCGCGCCACGAAAGCCTCCATCAAAGGCTCACCCAAATCGGAGCCCTTCGCAATCAATCACGAGACTTTGGCGGGATTCACTTCAAGAACCTCTCTATCCTCACTGACCAAGGCTCGCAGGTGGGGGTGGGTTCGAGATAGAGGAGATGCAGACTGGCGCTCGCCACTTGGAAGAAGTCGGCGGCCAGAGTCTACTGCTCACGATTTGCCCGTGGAGTTGCACCGTACAAGCCAAGGGGCCACCAATTCCAGTCGCCCGCGAGTTTCAGCAATGCCGGCCCCACCACCATCCGGACGGCCGTCCCGTCGATGAACACTGCCACAGCGAGGGCAAAGCCCAGCATCTTTACGACCAGAAAACTTCCCATCGTGAACGCCCCGAAGACGGTGATCATAATGGCTGCCGCACTTGTGATCAGGCCGCCGGTACTCGCGAGGCCTTCCACGACGGCTGCTCGTTCACCCAAGCCGCGCCGCCTCTCTTCCAGTACCCGCACCACCAGGAAGACCTCGTAATCCATGCTGAGCCCGAATACTACGGCGAACGAAAGGATAGGCACAATCGGAAACACCACGCCGAGCGGGCCAACACCGAATAACCTGCTGCCATGTCCTTCCTGGAAGACCAGAACCAGCGTTCCGAAAGATGCTCCAACGGAGAGCAGATTGAGGATAACGGCCTTTACCGCGGCAAAGAGCGAACGCAATCCCACCAGCAATGCGAAGAATCCGCCTATCACGACACCACCTATGACCTTGGGAATCCGTTCTTTCACCGCTGAGTCGTAGTCGGCGTTGAGTCCAGGAATACCGCCTACGCGCAGGACAGCCCCAGGTACCCCGGTTATCGCAGCTACATCGGAGGCGCGCAATTCACGCACCCACTCAATCTGCTGGGTAGGCGAAACTGCTGGGGCCGGCAATACTTCCATCAGGGTCGCCAGCCTGTCGCTGCGCAGAAAGCTCTTGCGTATCGCGTCGGGTGTTTCTGCAGCCGCGTCCGGGGTTTCCGCCATCCCTGACAACGTGGGAAGAGAGATCACTTCATCGGTGCGCGCATCGCTCTGTAGATGGCGTGTCAGTCGAGTCGCGGCCACCCAGCCTTTCTGAGAGAGTGGTGGCGAATTGGCCGGCAACTCCAGGACCACACGCAGCGATTGCACGATGCCCGTACGGCCCATGTCCCGCAGCGAATACAACGCCTTGACCGACTCCGCCTGGGCGGGGAGCCAGTCGCTCGCAGGCAGCCCTATAACGATCCGATGCGCCTGGTATGAGAGAATCAGCAGCGGAATCCCGGCGACAAACAGAGCGGTCCACGGACGACCGGTCACGATCTTGCCCCACCACCTCCAGCGCTCTCGTGAGGGGGTGCCGATTTTACTTGTCCTCTTACGCCATCTTTCCGGAAGCCGCAATCTGCCTGCGTTGATGCGGTGGCCAAGAAGGCCAAGCACCCACGGAAGAATCAGGGTGCAGAGCATTACACTCATCGCTGTCACAAGCAGTCCTGCGACCCCAATCGAGCGCAGTTCACTGATCGGCACGGTCAGCAGTGCTGAGAATCCAATTGCAACCGTTGCGGCAGAGACCATCAGGGTGCGTCCTGCCTGCCGGGCAGCAATGTCAGCTGCCTTTCCCGAACTATTGCCATCAGCCAACGCCTCGCGAAAACGGCTCACCATAAGCAGCGCATAATCGATGCCCAATCCCAAGCCAAGCATTGTCGCCAGGTTCTGCACTAGAATTGAAAGGTGCAACGAATGCGCCAGAAGGGCAGCGGCTCCCATCGTCATCGAAATCGACAGAACCCCGACGCCCAAAGGCAACATTGCAGCCACCAGGCTCCCGAAAGCCACAAACAACAGGATGAGAGTCACAGGCAGCACCCGCCCCTCAGCGTCATTGACGTCATTCGCACTGACCCTGCGGAGGTCGAGGTTCAGCGGGGTCTCGCCGGTGATCTGGAGCTTGACCGCAGGAAACTTTGGACGAAGCTGACTCTCTATCGCGCCAGTTCGCGCTCTCAACTGCGGGATCAAACCCTCCAACTCTTGCCCCTGCGCGCTCAGGCCGATAACAATCAGGGCGCCACCGTTCTTTCCCGTGAATAGCGGATCAGGCCAATCCAGACTAGAGACAGCGCCGGAGACTCCCGGTACAGAACGCAGGGTGTTCGTCAAAGATGTCAGGATTTCCTCACCGCCTGGCGAGTCAGCATCCGGAAGACCCTGGATCACCACTACGAGACGGTGTGCGTATGGAGACTGGAAGCGTTCCGTCAGTTCATGATCAACGGCCTCTGCCTCTCCACCTCTGATGTGGACAGCGGTTTCAAGACGGTGCTCCACTCTATAGGAAAATGGCACCAGCAGGAGAGCCGCAACAAATCCAGACATCGCAAGCCAGAACCGGTGGCTCGCGGCGCGGGTTTTCTCATCGACGTCTGAAATCACCATGGAGAACCTACGGTCAACATACACTGAGTTCACGTGAGTATCCACTCTCAGTCACGTTGTTTCACATCCCGAATCTACGTGGCCTGCGACCCGCGCGCACGTGTATGCGTAAAAGGGGAAACGATCCAAGTCGCTTGACGAAGAGCTATTATTGCTTTCAATAACCAAACACGAAATACGCGCCGGCAATTGCCAGTCGGTGTGCAGACAACTCCAAAGAATTCTGGATTCCGCTGGCAACTTCCGGGCCAATTCACAGAGCAACTCCTCAAAGTCGAGAGGGCTGCACCAATCGGGTAAGTTTGAAAGGAAAACTCGCGTTACCTCAGCGGGAAGGTGCTCTTTCGCATAATCCAGTAAATTTCCTTGCACCCACCTAACGCAGCCTGCTTGCCGTTTAGCCAATGAGAATCCATCCCCCAGATAATGCGGAACAGCTTCCAGCGAAAGAAGACGGCCTATCGTGTGGAGTTGCAGCCATGGATTCTCCCGGGCGGACGTCGTAGTACAGAGGGAGCGCAGTTTCGCCCAGTATTGCTCACCGAGTGGAACCTTACTGCGCCGATTAGCGAGACCTTGCTCATCGATGCCATGACCGGAATAGACATTGCGGCTGAAGGCAAAACGAAAGATGGCTCTCAGCCACGGCCGACCGATCCGCAGATCGAATACCAATTCCTGTTCCGTCGTCGTAGCGCAGCGCGCCAGTTCGATGAAGGCACTGCCCAACAGGGGGCGAACAATCAGTTGCAGTTTTCGGATAAACCGCTCATACCGCCCGCACCAGATCGCTCCGCGATTAAGCAATGAGTTTTCATGGAGCCTCCAAAATGCGGCTGCTGCTTCCGGCAGATTCTCAATGCAGGCGGCCATCCAACTCCGTCGTTGGGATTTCGAAGCGGGCATGAAGCCTAGCAATCTGGCAGCGGATTCCTGGTCGAGAGATTGTATGGCTGCCGCCTTCAAACAGCAGAGGTGCAATTGCGCCTCGCTGATATCAACGGCGATGATTTGGCGGGCGCCACGGCCCAGGAGAGATAGGGGAATGTCTCCGCCACTGGCCACGCAAAGGACCGTCTGCCCTGTTACGTCGAGCATCGATGCAACCGTGAGTTCATCCTCCTGCGAGAATCCAAAGCCAAACAGCGGATTCATGCGCCAACCTTTGGGCTATCCTCGACCCAGGCGGCTGGAACAAGAAAATCGTGTTCGACGGCAAGTCTTGCGAGAACTTCGACGTTCTCTGCCGAAACAGGTCCGAAGAGATTGCACGCATCTAAAGCGGACCGGGAAGCCAACCCCAGCAGCATGCCTTCAGCCGCACAACCGAAGGCTGTTCCTGGTGGGATGTGCGAGGCCATGACGAAATCCGCCTCTCCCGGTAATGTCACAGCTCCAGCGAGGGGAATCACGCGCAGGTTCTCCAGTTTCCTTGCCAATGGTGATATCGCTTCCGGTGCGGATATATCCGCCACGACCACAGTGCCCGTAGTACGAACATGGTGGGGGTAAAGGAGAGGTTCGTTCGTACTGGTGGTGATTACGATGAAATCCGCGTCCCGAACAGCCGCCAGATCGGTCGCAATTTCAATTGTTATTCCTGGGCTGACTTCGACCAAAGCATCGGCCAGAGATTGCAGTCGGCGGCGATCCCGCGCCACCAGAACCGCTCGCGTAAAGGGATGTTTCTGGTGGAATAGATGACGAGTCAGCGCCGAACCGATATTTCCTGTCGCGCCAATGACCGCGATAACCCGCTGCTCCTCACCCTTCATCGCGCACTCGGCGCACGCTTGAAGAATCCTGTTTACACCAACTGCTACCGTCAGTGAATTGCCTGTCGTGAGACGAAGACCGGATGGAGGTTGAAGTGCCATTCCGTCTCTTGAAACGATGCTGGTATGGGCACCTAACGTGAGAATTTCACATCCTTGTTGAGCCGCCAGGTCTACGCCGTCTTGAATACGCTGAATGAGCAGGTCGCGCTTTCCGCTACGGTTCATCTCTTCGATCGTCGCGGTATCCGCACCGACAACGATGAACGAGAACCAGATGCGGCCGTTGAAGAGATTTCGCGCCATGAGCGGCGTCGGCTTCATCTCCGAAAGCGCGGCAAACTTCTGCAGCAGGCTCCGCCGTGCACTTCTCGAAAGAGCGCCAAGGGCCGGCTCAAGCATGGCGATTTCGCGCTCGGGCAGCACAAAATGGCCCAAGAAAGCGACACGGCGTGCGCCAGGAGCAGGGGGCTCGATTGCACAGGAGAACCGCGGCAAATCCGGTTCGCTGGACTGAGCGTTTGGAAGGCTCAGTTCCTCCTCGACAAAGCAGCTCAACAACTCGGCTGAGTCTGCACGTTCCGCCGCCGCACAGAAGGTTTCCAGGCCACGCTCCAGCTGGCCGATGTCTTCATCGCTTATATAAATACTGGGCTCGATGCGGAGCGTGTTGGTGGCTGAGAGTGTGGGAAGCAACCGCAGGTTATGCCGGTTGAGAAGATAGGATGCAATCGCGACTCCAAGGAGTTTGTGCCGCCCCAGCATTCTGAAGCTGAACATCCGCTCTCCGATTGCCGGCTGGAAATGGATTCCCAGCATGAGACCTTTTCCAGAAATTCCGCAAATCACGTCGGGGTGCGCGGCTGCTATTTTTACAAGCCTCTTTTTGAGCTCTGCACCTCGGTTCGCGGCACGCATCGGAGCCTGCTCACTCTTAAGCAACTCCAGGGTTGAGCATGCGATCGCGCACGAGAAGCCGTCCCCACCAAAAGTCGTCGAGTAGTGCTCGTCGAAGCGGTCAACATATCTTGATCGCTCGATCAGGGCCGCCGAGATTTTTGCAATCCCACCCCCAAGCGCTTTGGCAAACAAGTAATAGTTGGCGTGGATTCCCGCAGACCCAAGGAAGGTTCCGGCGCGGCCAAGACCGCACTGGATTTCATCGGCGATGAGCGGGAATTCCCGGTTCTGAAGTTGTTGCACAATGCGAGCTGCTGGTTCCCGGATACCGCCTTCCCCCTGGATCGGTTCATAGATGGCTGCAAGGATCGAAGAGAATCGCGTCTCGATTTCTCGAACAATGCCTCCTTCCTCCGCCAGGGCGGGGAGCCTTAATTCACTTTGTGCAATCAGCCCCTCGATATCTGGATCGCCGTCCATCGGCAGCTCCATTCGCGTAAGCCGTGTCATTGGGCCATAGATAGAGCTGTTACCCCCCCCGCGAAGGGCTCGTGCACCGAGGCTATTACCATGGAACGCACCTTCGAAAACGAGCACCCGCGGCAGCGCGGCGGAGAATTCCGCGTCGGCGGCAGCCAAGACGCTCGCCAGCAGCTGTGGCGCTCGGCCCCCAAATTGCCTTTGCTGCGAGCGCTTGAATTTTTCCCACCGTTCCTGGCGTTCCAGGAATGCATGCGCGATGGCGATCTCTACAGCTTCCGCACCGGTCGATCCAAACCGCACAACGTAAGACTGGCCGGTGGTTTCTGACACAGCTTCCACAAGCAGGCGGGCGAGTTTGCCTTCGTGGCGGCGCGCAGAACCCTGATCGCCAATCCACGGCAGCAGCCCTGCGGAATACTCTTGCACAGCCCCAACCAGGACCGGGTGACGATGACCGAGCAGATCCATTCCGAATCCGCCGACCAGGTCGAGAACTTGCGTTCGCCTGCCGTCCCTGTCGTAGTACAGGTAATCGCCTTCTGCTTGAACGTAGTTCTTGTCCAGACCGGCGAGTTCCAACATCTCGCCATGATGCGGGCTGCACAGCCGCGGACCTGCACGATTGAGCAATCGATCCCGCTTGATCTCCACAATGCCTTCTACTCGCACCACTCGACCCGTGAGTTGCTCCAGGACTCCCCGATGACAGTCTTCAATCTGCTGCCGGGACACGTTTCCCTTGGCCGTCACTGGCGGCCGATCGCCGATGCAGACAAATCGCGCGATCGTCAAATGCCGCAATTCAAAATCATCAAGACTTCCCAGGAGCTTCTCATGTCGTGATTCAATGGCGCCTCTGATACGACGGACGAACCTTCGGCCAGCGTCTGCGGTTGTCCCATCGCCTCGCGGCGCCTGCATTCTGTTAGAAGAGTGCGGTTGGAGGAACACCAGCGCCGCCAGGCCCGGTTCCTGTGTCAGCGGAAAAAACTCGATATGCTGTATCGAGGGGTCCAAATCCCGGTACCGTTCAGCCAGGAGCGCGTGCGGCACCTTCACTCCGAATCCATCCTTGCTGAAATCACCCAACTCCCGTCCCAGGTACTTCAGTCCGTCACCGGTCCGCTGCACTAGATCTCCTGTATAAAACCAACCATCTGGCTGCCGGCCGGAATTCCAATTGCCATTTTTGGTGGACTGATAGCTGTCGAATGAGAACGGACTTCGCAACCAGAGTCTGTAAGCGTTACCGCTTGAGGCTGATTCAAGTCCGACTTCGACACCAGGCAACGGATTGCCCATCATTCCTGGGGCCCGAGATAGCGAACCGTCCACTAACGTAGAGAGCACTTGCATCGTCTCTGTCATACCGAAGCCGTTTTCCATGTGAAGCCTCAGCGAATCCGACACCCGTCGGCATAGCGCCGGATCAAACGATGCTCCGCTCGAAACTCCGCAACGCAAGTGTTGAAAACACGTATCCTTCAACTCCGGATAGATTCGGCCCAGTTCCAGAAGCGTGTGAAATGCGGCCGGACCGCCAGTTACATGCTCGGGCTTCATTTCCAACAAGAGTGCCTTGACGCGATCGGGGTGCTCCAGAAACCACTCGGGCGGTATCAAACAAAGCGGCCGCCGAGTCCAAATTGCATTCCAAAACGCGCGCAGTCCCATTGAATGCGCAAGCAGCAGGCAAAGACAGCGTCCGCCCAGTTTTTCCGGCGAGAAGAATCCAGCCACAGACCAGGACCGGCAAGAAGCAAGGAGCGCTCTCTGCCTGTAGCAGACCAGTTTGGCGCGGCCGCTCGAGCCGGATGTCGTCAGCAGTAGAGTCATGTCCTGTCCGGTAGAGGAGCCACAGAGCCGCTGCACTTCTGGCGCATCGAAATCTTGCCTGATTGCCGGACCACTCAACAGCGCAGCCAAACCGAGATCCTTCTCAAAGCAATATGCCGGAACCCCGACACTTCGCGCTACTGCCTCCAATGTGCCCAACAAGGCAAGGTCTCCATCGCGGCCACGTCCGTCCCGTACTTCGCTGACCGCCCAGAACACGCATTTGGTCTCCGTGGATGTTAGCCACTCCGCAAAAGCATCCGCTTCCAGATACATGGGAAAGAGAACGCGCAATCCGGCTGCAGCAAGCGCGCCATAAAGCACTGCGGCAAGCGACTCACTCGTGCGCGGCAGCCGAGCCAGGCAGACACAGTCTCCTGGAGAAAGGCCCAAGTCCGTAAACCGCCGACTCAGCAAAACCGCCGCGTGACGGAATGAACGCAGCGACACAATGAGTTGTCTATCGCCGAGCGTTCCGAGGATGATTGGCTCGGCGTCGTCTTCCCCTGGATAGGGCCTGAAGACAAGTTCTGCAAGTGTGTCCGGCCCGGGAACGTCTCCGAGATCCAGCGGCGAGCCTAGCATTTCCGCGAACTCAGGGGATGAGGAAATCACGCGACGATTATAGTCCAGCCCACATCAGGACCCGCTATGGGCAACGAAACAAGGCATCCATACCTGCTCGAACATGGACACGTTCCGCTATCAGAACTTCGATCCCCCCATCCATGTCAGGCACAAACAAGTCCACCTGCGACCCCATCCGGATAAGCCCAAACACCTCGCCTTGTGTGACGCACACCTGGTCTCGAAAGGTGACGATCTTCCGCACCCATCGGTCGGCAATCTGGGTCACATAAACGGACAGAGTTTCATTTGCGAACACGAAGGAAGCACGCTCGTTTTGCACGAGGTAGTCGCAATCACGCCAATACGGTCGAAGATCGAAAAAAAGGTTGCTCTGGCCGTGAAACATGTTTCGGTTCACACCGCTTGAACGCGCCGGAAAACCGTGACTGATCTTGCGGACAAAACCGCGGATAGGCGCACGATTGTAATGCACATCGAATGGAGACATGTAGATGCCCACGAGCCACCCTTGGCGCGGTAAACACGGATCATCGAGAGTCATCAAATCGTCCAGCAGAATCGGATGCCCTTCTTTGATCGAAATCACCGGCTCGCCAGGCAGTACGTGGCGGACATACATGATGAATCCATCGGCCGGAGATAACACCAGGCGGTCATCGGCAATCACTTTTCGGCTTGGATTGCGGAAAAAGAAAAGGAATCGCCAAGCTGCGAACAGCACGAAAAAGCCAAAGGCCATGGTGAGTACGACGGTCATCGTCACAGATCGGCAATCCTCCGCATGGCGCGGTCCAAACCGCGAAACATGTTTGTGCCGAATCGACGGTCACACCATTGCGCGGGCTTCATGATCAGAAGCGCGACTGGCCAATAAACCAGCATCTCAGTGAAGACAAACACATCCAACGCGAGATTTCGAGTTCGTCCGAACATCTGCCTCATAGCAGCGCCAGATCGATAAATGGAAGTCGTGCGTCATATTCCAGCCCGTTCACATCGAGGGACATAAGCGCGATATGTGAAACAAGGTCTGTCCCTGGAAATCTGCGCGCCGCGCGCAGTAGCGGATCCTGCGCGCAGGAGCCAAATATCATGGTGTGGTAGCGACGGTCTCGATATTCACTATAGATGTGTTCAATCAATGCGTGCATCACTTCCTCAGAGCGGTTTCGAACGGCCCAGTCGGTGAGAAACACATCTCTGAACGCTTCTCCCGGCCGAGGGAGAGTCGGGAGACCGCCAATCTTGGCGGTAAGAACAGAGGCTGCGCGAACCAAATTCAGCCCGAAGCCGTATCGGACAACGCGGTTCTGCTTGAAAGCGGATGTATCCCAGGCTGCACAAACGCCTTCCAGCTTACCTGCCCTTTCAACCACATAATAGTCGTCGATCGACAACCCAGGGCGCCCCGCCAACTGAGCAGCAAACTCCTCGCGATCGATGACAAGGCCGAACAGGCGTTGCAGATGCTCGGCTTGCTGCAGCGAGACTACATCATCGATATCGTCGAGACGGGCACGACGGACCGTTAAGTGTGCGGAGGCGCGTCGCGGATACGCCAGCACGATGGTCCTTGCAATCAGATCACCGATGATCCTGCTCTTCAGACCACAGGGACTCTCGGCGAATCGGTCGCCAATCTGCGCTTCCGCGGCACGGTTTCCCTTCATAACGACTGCGTACCCAACCTGCGCACGGTCGGCGCCCTCATCTAAGAAGTAATCGAGCGCGGATTTGAGATAGCCGCGGCCGCGCGAATCGCGCCGGATGTAGCAATCGGTGATGTGCATGACGGGAGTAATCGAGCCGTTGACATATGCAGAGTGATATCCCACCATGCCGAATCCTGCTAGAGTGTCGCCTTCAAAAAAGCCTCTCCATACCGCCGGCGCATACTTCAGGTCAGCCATGGCGAATATGTCCGGCTGCCTGTCGAAGCAGATCGAAAGCCCCCCGGTCTCTATGGGCGACTGCTGCAGTATCTCGAGCATCGCCGAATTGTTCCGGCGATCGAGCGGACGGATCTGCGCCCGCCTATCCACGGATACAGAAGGTGACATCAACGCAGTTTACAACAGAATCGACACAGACGTCCTATTTGTGCTGCGCATTGGATCGGCGTCTACTATGGCTTACACCGCAACTCCGATCCCTGGATGACCCGAATGTTTGCACTCATGAATGATGATCTTCCTGGGCGCGTCCATGTAAATGGAGTCATCTACTTGTGGTACCAGGATCAATCGATCACGCTGACAGGGCAAGCTCATGCCGTTTTGCGTTTGCCGGCGGGCCGGCTCTGCCCTTTGACAAGTGCAATTTTCTTGGCCGGCGGTTCTTTCTCGCTCTTAGGCGGCTTCTTTCCGATTCGCACTTCTTCACCGATGCTCTTGCGCAGAGCATCCATAAGGTTGATGACCTTGCCAGGCATGATCTTCGGTTCTTCCCCAGTCGGGACGGGAAGGTTGTTCACTTTCGCGTCGATCAGAGCCTTGAGCGCCTGCTCGTACCCATCCTGGAACTTGCTCATGTCAAGCTTAGCGCTCATCCGCTCGATCAATGTCTCGGCTAGTTGCAGAGCACTGGGTTCGATCGCTGTGGCTTTGATGTCACGGAAGTAGTCCTGCTGATTCCGCACTTCACCCTGATAGCGCAGCGTGTAGGCCATCATGCCGCGGTCACTATTGCCCGCCGGCGCCAGAGCGATGATGCTTTCCCGGCCTGAGAATGCGACTTTGCCAATCGCAGCTTTGCCTGATTTTGCAAGCGCCTCCCGAATAACATTGAAAGACTCGGCCTGGGAGTCATCTTCAGGAAGCACGAAGTATGGCTTCTCAATATATTCGGGGTTCAATTCAGATTGATCGACAAACTGCGAGACCGCGATTGTGTGCTTTGAGGGCACCCGGATGTTCTCCAGTTCGGATGGCTCGATGAGGACGTATTGACCCTTCCGATACTCGTACCCTTTTACAATCTCGTCCTTGTCAACCACGGTCGTTGCTTCATTGTTCTCCGCGGCGCTCTCGAGCACTTTCTGGTGACGAACGCGTTCGCCAGTTCTGCGGCTGATCTGGTGAAAGCTGATCTGGTTTTTCGTCTCGGTCGCAACATATAGACCGACGCCAAAAGAGACCAGCGAGATCTGAATATTCCCAGTCCAATAGGGACGTGCCATACGATCCTCCGATTCAGTTCCACGCGCTACCCGATTTGCAGAGTCTGAAGTTTACCGCAACTTTGTGTTGCTAGAAAAGGAAAAATGCACCAACTCTGGTTCATTCGCCTTGTCTTCGCCGCTACATCGTGGGTCCGAAGAAGCTGGCAATTCCGCTAATTTGGCAACTGCGCTTGTGGTGTGAATCTCCGCATCGCGAGTTCGAACCGACTACTTCAGATCAGTCACGAAACTTCACGCCCATCGAAGCGAGCATTTCTTGTGTCAGCTTTTGTCGGGATTCGAGAAGGCCGCGCCACGGATCTCGACGCAGACGTTGTCGCCATCCGTCCAGATCCGAAACGTGATACGCGGGCCTGACAACGGCTTCGAGTTCCTTCCAATCCAAGGTAACTGCGACTGGGACGCCGGGGCGCGCCCGCGTCGAAAATGGCGCGATGGCGGTTGCTTCTCGATCGTTGCGCAGGTAGTCGAGGTAAATCCGATTCTTGCGAACTGCTTTCGACATGTTCGTCGTATAGAGTCTCGCACTCCCCTTTTCCATATCGAGCATCAATCGATGTGAAAACTGCTTTATTACAGCCCAATCGAATTCCGGCTCGATCGGCACCACAACGTGCAAGCCTTTCCCGCCTGTGTTCTTTACATAGCTCGTGAGCTTCAATTGCTTTAGGCGCGATCGAAGCTCTTTCGCGGCATCGGCCAGTGTGTGCCACGCGATCGCTTCATCGGGGTCGAGATCGAAGATGACGCGATCTGGCTGATCAACTGCGCCGTTCTTCGATCCCCATGGGTGAATTTCGAGAACTCCCATCTGCGCCATACCCACCAGCCCCTCGGCGGAGTTCAGCGTCAAAAAATCCTCGTGCTTCCCGGTCTTCCGATTCAAAATCGAGACCGTGTGAACTCCATTCGGCAATCTGCCACTCACGTGCTTCTGGAAAAAAGACTGTTTGCCGATGCCATCCGGACAACGCAACACGCTGAGCGGCCGGTCCGAAACATGAGGCAGCATCCTCTCGGCCACAGCCAGGTAGTACTCGGCGAGTTGTTGCTTTGTCATTCCACTTTCTTCATCCAGAACCTTCCTGGGGTGCGTGATGCTGAGTGCGACGTTCTGCTTGTGATCCCCTTTGGCTTTTGCCAGGCTGACCTCCGACTGCGCGCGAGGGCCGGCTTGAGGCAATGACACATCTTCCATCAACGCAAATTCGCGCACCACCTCCGTTGGTGGCTTATCGTCACGCAGGCCTTTGAAGGATGACTGGCGGATCAGATCGTCTTTGGTCCAACCTGCAAACGCTACTTGCGCAACCAACTCAGGCTTTACCCAAATTGCTCCCTGTCTCGCCTCTCGCGGGGTCTCGGTGAAACTCGTCGCCTGTTGAACCAGCGCATCCAGGCGGATACGTAGCGTACGTTCCAGTTCATTCGAGAAGCCGGTTCCACATCGCCCGGCGTAGAGCAACTTGCCGCAATCGTAATACCCGAGCAGAAGAGAGCCGACTCCGCGGCCGGTTTTTGCCAACGGACTGAAGCCCGCGATCACAAACTCCTGTTTAATCTTCGACTTCATCTTGAGCCAAGTATTGCCTCGTCCAGAGGTGTACGGAGCCCCCACCTGCTTGGAAACGATTCCCTCTGCTCCGAGTTCGCTGGCCTTCCTAAACACCACTTCGCCCCTGCCTTTGATGTGCTCGCAGAATTTCAGCACCGGACTTGGCCCGGCTTGTAACAAGAGATTTTCCAGAATCTCCTTTCGCCTGATCAATGGAAGTCCGCGAAGATTGTGGCCGTTTAGATTGAGCAGGTCAAACGCGAAGTAGATCATGTCTGCGTTCTTTCCATTTTGAAAAGCCGCCTGCAAATCCGAAAAGGTGCTTCTTCCTGAATCATCGAGAACAACGATCTCGCCGTCCAGAATGGCGCTCTCAACGCCCAGCCCCGCCGCAGCCTGCGCGAGCGTCGGCATCCGCGCCGTCCAGTCCAATCCTTTGCGCGTAAGCAAGCGAGTTTTCGCAACTGTGCCTCTGCCTTGTGGTTTGGTTTGAACGTGCACCTGGATCCGGTATCCATCGAGCTTCAGCTCATGCACCCAATTCTGGCCATTCTGCGCCGATCGTGCTTCTTCGGCGAGTTGCGGTGGGATGAAGCCGGGAAAGTCCTCTTTCAACACCGCACCCAACATTCGGCCAACCGCAGAATGTTTTCGTGCTCTGGTTCTTCCAGTTCGAGTTTCCGAGCGCGGTTCGCGATCGCTTTTCGGCACGAGCAGGCCCTGCTTTGAATCCCAGACATGGTCGTTGCTCTGTGTAATCTGCTCCATCGTTCGCTGCGTGAGCGCGCTATCGGGAGCTAGATCGGTGATTGCTGGCGCGCCTTCCGGCTGGGTGTACTCGTCTCGCTCTTTGATCAGCAGCCAGTTTGGCCGGTCCGAACGGTCGGTGTCTCGGTGACGCATGCGGACTAGAACCCACTTACCCTTCAGCTTGGTCCCGTTCAAGATGAATTTCAGATCGCCCTTTTCCAGTTGTCGATCGGGGTCTCCCAGTGGCTGCCAATCTCCGAAGTCCCACACCATCACGGTGCCACCTCCGTATTGGCCTTTCGGAATGGTTCCTTCGAAGCCGCCGTATTCCATAGGGTGGTCTTCCACCTCAACGGCGAGTCGTTTGTCACCAGGAAAGTAGCTCGGTCCCTTCGCGACGGCCCAGCTCTTGAGCACGCCCTCCCAGCCAAGCCTGAAATCATAATGAAGTTGTCTCGCGGCGTGCTTCTGAATTACGAACGGCAATCGTTCTGAAGGGTTCAGGGGATGGCGTGTCGCTCCGCCACGCGGTTCTGCGGTCACCTTGAAATCGCGCATGGCGCGATAGCGCGCAAGCTGGCGGTCCACCGCCGCTGCTGGATCGGAGAGCTTCTTGTCGCGTGGCGCCATCAGGCTTGGAACCCGGATTTGAACCTTGACATCACCTCTTCGATCAAGGCCTCGCGGTTGCTCTTCGAAAGCAGTTCATGCCCGACGCCGGGAATCGGCAACAGGTCGGTTCGCGCCGGTATCAGTCTCAGCGCCGAGTTCATTTCTGAGATAGTAGCGAATTCATCGCGCACACCCTGTACGAACAGGGCCGGGACTTCCAGCGATGGGAAGTGCTTGGTGCGTAGCTCCGCTGGCTTCTTCGGCGGATGGAGAGGATAAGAGAGCAGGAGAAGACTTTCAACCAACGACGGCTCGGCCGCAGCCAATATGGACGCTTGTCTCCCTCCGTACGAGTGACCGCCTAAAACGATCCGGCTGGCGCCCAGCCCGCGCATCGCTGTAACGGCCGCCCGCAGTCCCGCCTGGTCGTGGTCCGCGCTTCCGCGGGGCGGAGGCCCGTGAGGCCGAAATTGCCGAAAGGGAAGATCGCAGCGAAGGACGGTCCAACCTTCTGAGCAAAACGCATCCGCCAGCGCCATCAGCAGCGGAGATTGGCTGTTTGCTCCTGCACCGTGCGTCAGAATCAGACAATTCGCGCCGGACTCTGCCGAAGGATATAAGTATCCTCGAACGGGTGCGTCCTTGTTTGATAAATCGGAGAATGTCTCGAACCTATTCATGGCGCTTTGCAATCAATGAAACTACGCGAAATCCGCCTGCCTCGAATACGATGATGCTGCGGCTCTATCCAACCCTCTTGCTGGCGGTTGCAAATGCCGCAGTGGCTGAAACCGAAGCCACGGGCTTGCGGAGCCGCTCTGGATGCTGCGAGCAGTACCATCCAAAGGCCGCATCCTCACCTTGTTCCGCCATGATTTTGCAATAAGTACACCGGTCGCCCACGTTCCCTACCTTCTCGTCACCGCAGTCAACGCAGTAGACAGGATGGCATTCGTCATAGCATTCCTGAGAGCAGAACACGTCCCTGTTTCGGTGATCAACTACAGCGCCGTCGTCGAGGTCGACGTAGCCCGGGTCGCTGAATGTGGCTGCGTGGTCGGTTCCGCATTCGGCTTCGCAATTCCGGTTGGCGCAATGTATGTAGTCTTTGTAGCCCATTGGCATACTCCTCCGACAATGCGTTCAC
>JBELAI010000073.1:0-24918 GCA_049508975.1 Occallatibacter sp.
GCAGAACCAGCGGTTGGACGGAGTTATGAATGGCAAGGGGATTCCGCATAAGTTGTTTGTGTGGGACTCGTACAACGCGCACGACTGGCCGACGTGGATGCGGATGGTGGATCAGTATCTGTAAAGCCGGGGTTAGGGATTAGGGGTTAGGGATTAGGGGTGACAGCCTTGGGAGGGTCGTGCGATGAGTGAATTGAATCCTTATGACAAGTTTTTGGATGGGCGGGCGCTGGATACTATTTTGGCTGCCACGCCGGAGGAGATTGGACGGCTGATATTGGCGATTGGTCCGGGAAATGAGAATACTGCGCCGACGCCCGGTAAGTGGAGTGCGGCGGAGATCGTGGCTCATTTGGCTGACTGTGAGCTGGTGTTCGGGTTTCGGTTGCGCCAGACACTGGCTGAGGATGCGCCGGTGATTCAGCCGTTCGATCAGGATAAGTGGTCGGCGACTTACATGGGTGTTCCGGCGAAGCAGGCACTGGAGGTGTTTGCCGCGCTGCGCGGATGGAATTTGCGGCTGATCGGGCTGGCGCTTCCGGAAGCGGCGGAGCGGCCGGTCACGCACTCACGCACCCGGAGCGGGGAGCGATGACCTTCCTCACCATTGTGGAGACCATGGCGGGGCACGATCTGAATCACCTGGGACAATTGAAGAAGCTCTCCGTTCCAGCTGGTACCACGACCGTGTAGATTTGTGGTCTCCCTGGTCTCAAGAGCGAGACCAGGGGCACGATTTCATGCAAGATTCGGTACGGTCCTCGTTCATAAACTATAGGCCGCGGCGATTTTGCGTAATCAGAGAACCATTTTCACTGCGCCGGGGTCCAAGGGAATAGCATTCCCAACGATGGTCCGAGGAGGACTCATGCGCCGGAATCTTGCCGTCTCTAGCTTTGTTGCGTTTACGCTGACCTTTGCTGCCCAGTTGCCGCCGGGAGTTTCGGCTCAAACCAAAGGAGGCGCAAAGGCCTCGGAGCCCTCGATTGCGGGGGCTCCAACTCCTGCGGCCATTAAGGATCTTCCAGTTCGAAAAGTCGTGCTGTACAAAAACGGCGTGGGTTATTTTGAACACGCGGGGACGGTGAGCGGGAACCAGCGCGTCACCATCGATTTCACTTCTCCGCAGTTGAATGACGTGCTGCAATCGCTAACTGTGCTGGATGAGGGCGGCGGGCGAATCGCCGGGGTGAATTACAACTCGACTACACCGCTTGCGGAGCAGTTGAAGACGCTGTCGTTGGGGATGACGGACGATCCTACTTCGACAGAGCTGTTTCAGGCGCTGCGCGGGCAGCGGGTTGAAGTGCTGGGCGGGCCGGGCGGCACGATTACCGGAAGGCTGATGTCGATTGAGTCGCGTAGCGAGAAGTCAGGAACCGGCGATGCAACGGTAGATAAGTTTTATTTGACGCTGGTGGCGGGTTCGGGCGCGGTGCGCGTGATTGAGTTGACGCCTGCTTTGAGCGTGCGACCGCTGGATGGAAACCTGCAAGGGCAACTTGATCGGTACCTTGAGTTGCTGAGTACGACGCACTCGACGGGGCTGCGGCACCTGACGCTGAACTCGCTCGGGACAGGGCAGCGCGAGTTACGGGTGAGTTACATCAGCGAAGTGCCTGTGTGGAAGTCGACTTACCGCATTGTCTTTCCGCGCGAGGCGAATGGGAAGGCTACGATGCAGGGCTGGGCGGTGGTGGATAACACGGTGGGCGCGGACTGGGATAATGTGCAGTTATCGCTGGTGGCGGGTGCGCCGCAGAGCTTTATTCAGCCGCTGAGTCAGCCGTTGTATTCGCGGCGGCCGGAGATTCCGATTGCAACGCTGGTGGAGACTACGCCGCAGACGCATGAGGCGGCGGAGATGCAGGCGACGCCAGCTCCGCAGGCGTCGGCCCCGATGGCCGTTGGAGGTCCTTCAGCGCGAAACCGGAATTTTGCGAGCTTGGCCAAGATTGCGCCTGGGTCCGCTTCAGAGACGGTTACCGTTAACTCGGAACCGGTCAATGGCGGCACGGGTTCGGGCTTCGGAGGCGGACTGATCTCGGGACTGGCAGGCGGTGGCGGAGGGGGCGGTGGAGGCGGCGTTTACAGGGCCTCGGACGCTCTCGAAGAGGGCGACGTTTCCACCAACGCATTCGACGATTTCTTTGAATATGCGCTAGCTGCGCCGGTGACGATTCATAAGAACGAGTCAGCAATGGTCCCGATTCTGCAGCAGGAGTTACCGGCGGACCACGTGACGCTTTGGAGCGAGAGTGAGCCGACGCCACTGCGGGCGGTGTGGCTGGAGAATACTTCGAAACTCACGCTTGACTCGGGGAGTTTCTCGATTTTCGAGAGCGGCGAGTTTGCGGGCGAGGGGCTGCTGGACCCGATTCATCCTGGAGAGAAGCGGTTGTTGAGTTATGCGACGGACCAGGCGGTGCGGGTGAAGGTGACCAATCGCGATGGTAAGCAAACGCTGCATCATGTGTCGATCCAGAAGGGCGTGATTGTGGAGACGCACATGAATGTTGTTTCCGAGACTTACTCGGCGACTAACTCGGCGGATGTGGATCGGGTGGTGCTGCTGGAGCATGCGCGGAGAAACAACGGCTGGACGCTTGACGATGGATTGAAGGCGGAAGAGACTTCACCGAATCTCTATCGGTTCAAGGTTCCGGTGACGGCACACTCGACTGCGAAGCTTGAAGTGCGGGAACGCGGGCCGCAGTACACCACGGTCGACTTGAGAAATAATCCGCGCCAGGAGGGGTTTCTGATCGAGCTGATCAAGAATGTTCCGGATGCGGAGGCGCAGGTCAAGCCTGTTATCGATGCGGCGGGTGTGGTGTCGGACTTGGAAACCAAGATTGCCGATGCGAAGAAGGCGGAAGAAACGGCGGCGGCGGATGAAGCACGCGACCGCGAGAATCTTACGGCGCTGAAGGGGAACGATGCGGCGAAACGGTTTGTGGATGAGCTGAACCGTGCGGAAGATCAGCTGCAGGCGACACGGAAACAGACAGCAGATTTGGAGTTGCAGAAACAGGCGGCGACGGAAAAGCTGGAAGATTTGATCAATGGGTTGAGCTTTGATTGGAGTGTTGCGGAGAAGTAGCTGGTTAATTACGAAATCTTAGTTAGCAGTGATTGTGGCCCGAATCCGGGCTGATGGAGAGTTGAGGTTTCCCGCCCATGCGACAGAAAAAGTCGCATGAACGGGGCACGGGACCTCTTCGACCGGTCCGGGATGTTATCCGAGGAACATTCCGGCTATAGAGGCGCTGATTAGATTTGCCATGGTGCCGGCTAACATGGCGCGAACGCCTAACTTGGCTAGGTCGTTGCGGCGCTCGGGGACTAATGCGCCGATGCCGCCGATTTGCATACCGATGGAGCCTAAGTTAGCGAAGCCGCACAGGGCAAATGTTGCGATGGTGAAGGAGCGCGGAGCCAGCGTTGCTTTCTGTGCGCCGAGGGCGATGTAGGCGATCACTTCGTTGAGAGCCATGCGGGTGCCGAGCAGGTTGCCGATGGCCAGGCAGTCGTGCCAGGGAACGCCGATCAGCCAAGCAACGGGCGCGAATACATAGCCGAGGATTTGCCCGAGAGAGCCGGGGACCCAATGCATGTAGGCCAGGCCGTGCGTCCATATCAGCAGGCTGTCAAGCAGGGCAACCAACGCCAGGAAGCTGATCAGCATGATGGCCACGTTCATGGCCAGCTTGCCGCCGTCGATGGTGCCGCGGGCGATGGCGCCGATCAGGTTTTCATCCTGATGCAGTTCGTCTTTGGGGATGACGACGCGGCCTTCGGTAGCGGGGATGCCGACTTCGGGGACCAGCATCTTGGCGATGAGGATGGTGCCTGGCGAAGTCATGATGACGGCGGAGAGCAGATGGCGCGCCTCGACGCCTTGCGAGATATACATGGCCATGATGCCGCCGGAGACGTGGGCCATGCCGCTGGTCATGATGACCATTAGCTCACTGCGCGTGGCCTTCGAAAGAAAGGGGCGGATTGTAAGTGGTGCTTCGGTTTGACCCATAAAGATTGAAGCAGCCACATTCATGCTCTCAGCGCCGGAGATGCGCATGGTTTTGAGCATGACCCATGCCATGGCGCGGATGATGATCTGCATGAAGCCGATGTGATAAAGCACCGCGAAAAATGCGGAAATGAAGATGATGGTGGGCAGGACTTGAAACGCGAAGATGGAACCGGAGTTTGGAGGGAGGAGGTTGCCGAATGCGCCGGAGTTGGGCAGGCCGAGCTGGCCGAAGAGCACGCGGGTTCCTGCGAATGTGGCGGAGAGCATGTTGTTGACTACGCCGCCGGCCCAGGTCATGGCGCGCTGTCCGTAGTCGAAGCGGAGGACGAGGAACGCGAAGCAAACTTGCAGGGCAAGGCCCCAGGCGACGGTGCGCCAGCGGATGCGCTTGCGATTTGTCGAGCCTAGCCAAGCCGCTAGAAGCACGGCAAGAATTCCCAGTATTCCGGTGAATCGATCCAAAGTTCCTCCTTGAGGAACAGTTGTCAGTTCTCAGTTATCAGGGATCGGTTGCCCGCTGATCGATGCGGTGCGAGGAGAATCCTAGAGTCCGGTGCAACTGATAACTGAAAACTACCTTACATTATCGCGCAGATGGG
Source organism: Occallatibacter sp. (assembly GCA_049508975.1). Taxonomy (GTDB): domain Bacteria; phylum Acidobacteriota; class Terriglobia; order Terriglobales; family Acidobacteriaceae; genus Telmatobacter. Next base: position 4,636 of record JBELAI010000073.1, read on the forward strand.
ATTCTGCATTTTCTCGGGTGAACGTGCGAGAGATGAGTGGTACAGGCTCGGGCGCTTCGTTGGCGATGACGATTGCTTCTTTGAGAAGTTCGATGGGCTCGGGCAGCATTGCTTCGGTTGTTGCGTAGAGAGTGGCGATGGGCTGGCCCTTCTCAACATGAGCGCCGCGGCGTGCGTGGAAGAGGATGCCGGCATGCGGATCGACGGGCTCGCCGGCTTTCTCACGGCCTGCGCCGGTGCGCTGAACTGCCCAACCGATTTTTGTGGTGTCCATCTCCGCGATGTAACCGGTTTCCCAGGAACTGAGCAACCGCAATGCGCCTGGGTTGTGGAAATCTGTTGGCGTGGAAAAGATGCTGATGTTTCCGCCCTGGGCTTCGATCATCTTGAAGAAAATGGCGAGAGCGCTTCCGTCTTCTAGGGCGAACTCAGCGAGTTGGCGGCCAATGAGTGGAGTTTCCGCTTTGCCGCCTAGGTGAATCATCCAGCCGGCGAGGATGAGGGACAGCTCGCGCAGGTCTTCGCTCTCGGCGGGGTGCTGGTTGCGGAGGAGTTCGACACATTCGACTAACTCAATCCAGTTGCCGGCGGCGCGGCCCAGGGGCTGTCCCATGTCTGTTAGAAGGGCTACGGTGCGGGTTCCGGCGGCTTCTGCTGTGGCGACCATCAGGGCGGCGAGATACTCCGCGTCTTCCTGCTTGCGCAGGAATGCGCCGGAGCCGGTTTTTACATCGAGGACCAGGGCATTGAGGCCGGCGGCGAGTTTTTTGCTCAAAATGGATGCGCAGATGAGGCCGGGGCTTTCGACCGTGCCAGTGCGGTCGCGGAGTGCGTAGAGGACGCGGTCGGCGGGAACTAACTTCGGTGTCTGGCTGACGATGGATGCGCCGCAGTGGGCGAGGACTGTCTCAAATTCGGACAGGGATAGGGCGGTGCGATAGCCGGGGATCGACTCTAGCTTGTCGAGCGTTCCGCCGGTGTGGCCGAGGGCGCGGCCGCTGATCATGGGAACGGCGAGTCCGCAGGCTGCGGCGATGGGGGCGACGAGGAAGCTGGTCTTGTCGCCGACACCGCCGGTGGAGTGCTTGTCGACGGCGGTTTTCCCGAGCGGCGTGGGATCGAACTTTTCGCCGGAATCGCGCATGGCAAGGGTGAGAGCCCTGGTTTCATCGAGGGAGAGGCCGCGTATCCAGGCGGCCATCAGCCATGCGGAGAGCTGTTCGGGCGGAATGGTGGAGGAAGCTGCGCCGGAGACAAGGAAGGCGATTTCGCGCCGGTCGAGCGAGCCGCCGTCGCGCTTTTTGCAGATGAGGTCGATGACGTGGATCGGACCTTGGGAGGGTTGGTTTTCTGGTTGCATGGCGTTGGATCGGGTCCTTATTTCTGCTTCATGATTTCAGTTTCACGATTTTAGTTTCATGTCGAAGGCGAGCGGGAGCATTGCGGAGAAAGGCATCGTGCGTTCGCCGTCGGCGGCCGGGAAGATGACCGGGGCGTCGGGCAGGATGAACTCGGAGAGCATTTGCCGGCAGGCGCCGCACGGTGGGCTGGCAGCTTCGTTGAGGTTGGCGACAGCCACGGCGTCAATGCGAATGTCGGGACCGAATTGGGAAACTGCCGTGACCAGGGCGGAACGTTCGGCGCAGATGGTGAGGCCATAGCTTACGTTCTCGACGTTGGTTCCGGTTACGACTGCGCCGTTGGTGAGGCGCAGAGCGGCGCCCACGCGGAAACCTGAGTATGGCGAGTAGGAGTGGAGGGCGGCCTGGAGGGCCTGTTCCAGCATGTCTTCAAGGGTGGGATCGAGATTTGTGTTCGAGTTCGGCATGAAGCTTGAGGCTAAAACATTGCTCCGGGTGCTGTACATCCGGGAAATAATAGATGTCAGACGGAGGCTGGCTGTTCCAGCGCCTTTTCCGATTGTGAAGAACAAGACGTACGGGTTGTCGGCCACTCAATTTGGCCTGGGCGTTTGGCCCAGAAGTCTCCATTTCTCAAGTTGCGCAGCTTCTCTCCGATAAACGTCATGAGTGCTCGCTGGGTTGTGGATTCGTAATTCGGGCGGGCGGATGAGCAGGCGCGATGGCATTGGATGAATTGACGAGAGAATTCCTGATCGAGAGCCAGGAAGGTCTGGACCGCATGGAGCGGTGCCTGACCGAATTGGAAGAACGGCCGGAGGATGCGGGACTCATCGGCGATATCTTCCGTTCGGTGCACACCATCAAGGGTACGACTGGTTTCCTTGGCTTCAAGCGGCTGGAGAAGCTGGCGCACGCGGGTGAGAACCTGCTGGGACTGTTGCGCGAGGGCAAGGTGACTGCGGACACGCCGACTACGACAGGGCTGCTGCAGCTTATGGACGGCCTGCGTTCGATTTTGAAATCCATTGAGGTGGAGGGCACCGAAGGCGACGGCGAGGATACGGTTTTGATTGAGTGTCTGGAAGAATTACAGACCCCAGTCCTCGTGCATGCGAGTGCGGTTGCCAACCTCATTCAAGAACAGCATCCTGCCGCGCCGGAAACAGCGCCCCTAAGCAGTCCAGGTCAACCATCCGTTGAGCAGGTTTCGCCAACTGCGCCTGTTTCCGCGGTGGCCGCGGCACCGAAGCCTGGTCGGGACAAGAGTCCGGACAAGGGGCCGGGCGAGGCCGAGGGTGAGGGCGTCAAGGCGCGGGTGCAGAGCACCGGGACGGCTGCCGAGAGCACGCTGCGGGTGGATGTTACGTTGCTGAACCGGATGATGAACCTGGTAGGCGAACTGGTGCTGACGCGCAACCAGGTGCTGCAGGCCACTGCGAAGGATCCTAGCTTGACGTTGCTGACGCGGCGGCTGGACATGGTGACGGCGGACCTGCGCGAGAGCGTGATGAAGGCGCGGATGCAGCCGGTATCGAATATCTTTTCGAAGATGCCGCGGATTGTGCGCGACCTCTCGCAGTCGCTGGGCCGCAAGGTGCGCCTGCAGATGGAGGGCCAGGAAACCGAGTTGGACAAGAGTCTTCTTGAGGCCATCAAGGACCCTTTGACCCACGCGGTCAGGAACTCGCTCGATCACGGCATTGAGCCTCCGGATGTGCGCCTGGCGGCGGGCAAGGACCCGGAAGGAACGCTGCGCCTGCGCGCCGTGCAGGAGGGCAGCCATGTGGTGATTGAGGTCTCCGACGACGGAGCCGGCATCGCTGTGGAAAAGGTGCGCCAGAAAGCGATCGAGCGTGGGCTGATAACGGCGGAAAAAGCTGCGCACATGGTGGAGCGCGAGTTGTTGCAGCTGGTGTTTCTGCCCGGTTTCTCGACGGCTGCCGCGGTAACCAACGTCAGCGGGCGCGGGGTGGGCATGGACGTGGTCCGCACCAACGTGGAGAAGATCGGCGGCAAGGTGGAGATCGATTCGCGCACCGGCAAGGGCACCACGCTGCGGTTGCGGATTCCGCTGACGCTGGCGATTATTCCGGCGCTCATTGTGCACAGCGTAAAGCAAAGCTTTGCGCTTCCGCAGGGTGCGCTTTCGGAACTGGTTCATGTGCCGGCGGAACTAGCGGCGACCGCAATTGAGTGGATGGAGGGCGCGCCGCTCTACCGCTTGCGCGGCAAATTTCTCCCACTGGTGTTTCTCGATCGACTGCTCATGCCGAAGGGGGCGCACAAGGGGTCGACGGAGAAGGAAAACTTTATTGCCGTCTTGAACGCCGACGGACGCCAGTTCGGCTTGGTGGTGGATGGATTGGCGGACCCGGAAGAGATTGTCGTGAAGCCGCTATCGGCTGTGCTCAAGAACATCGGCTTGTACTCGGGGGCGACAGTTCTGGGCAACGCGGAACTGGCGTTGATTTTGGATCCCGGATCGATCGCGTTGAAGGCCGGCGTGACCATGAGCAGCGATGAAAAGACTGGGCGCGGAGCCGACGCTGAAACGGAGAGCGAAGCCGCAAAGAGTCCGGAGTATCTGCTGGTTGAAGTTGCCGACCGCCAGGCCGCAGTGCCCTTGGCCGACGTGCTGCGAATTGAGCAGGTCAAAATTTCGCGGATCGAGTACATCGGCTACCGGCCGGTGCTGAACTTCGAGGGGCAACTGCTGCCGGTAGAGGATACGGGCGGGGTGTTAGCCGCCGCACAGAGCGAGCCCGGAGCAGAGGGCGATTCAGAAAAGCAGATCATCGTGGTGGTGTGCAGGGAAGGCAACCGGCACGTTGGCATTGCGGTTTCACATGTGCTGGATGTGGCTGCGGGCGGAGACTTGTTCGAGGCCGGCACAAAGGCCCGCGCCGGCGGTGTGACGCTGCTGAAAAATCGTGTGACGGGGGTAGTGGACCTGGGTGGTGTTCCGCCTTTGCCGGTTGAGGAAAGTGACAACAGCGAGTGGGGACAATCGACCAACGGAATGGTGGAGGCGGCGCAATGAGCAATGTGGGCTTCAATAGCAAGGAAAAAGCAGCGGCAACGCTGGTGGAGATGTGTTCAGTGCGTTTGGGCACGACTCTTTTCGGGGTGCCGATCAAGCATATTCTGGAAATCGTAGGCGGCGCGCGGCCGCAGCCGGTTCCTCTGGCTCCCAGTTTCGTAGGCGGACTGGTTCACTACCGCGGCGATGTGCTGACAACGGTGAGCCTGCGGCAATTGCTCGATCTGCCGCCCAGGGATGGGCCGCAGGACATTCTGGTACTGGAAAGCTCGGGCGGATGTTTCGGGCTGCTGGTGGACTCGGTAGGCGAGGTGTTGACGGTTTCGTCGCTCGATTACGAACCGAACCCCTCGATTCTGGATGAGCGGCGGAGAGCCCTGTTTGTAGGCGCGTACAAACTCAAGGACAGCCTGATGATCATGCTGGATCCTGAGCGGCTCGATCCGGTGCGGCTCGATCCGGTACTGCTTGAAGCAACGCAACTTGAAAGGGCGCAAGCCGAAACAATACGGCGCCCCGCGGCACAGGCGGCCTGAGTTGAGCAGGTCTGAGTCCATTTTGGTCTGGAGGTAAACATGCGAGCACTGATCGTCGATGACTCTCGCTTTGTGAGGGGATTTCTGCGCGGGATGTTGGAGGAGCGGGGCATCGAGTGCATGGAGGCCGGTGACGGTCAGGCTGCTCTCGACCAGGTCCACGAAGGTTTGCCTTTCGATTTGGCGCTGGTGGATTGGAACATGCCGGTGATGGATGGGCTGACGATGTTGAAACAACTGCGCGCGGAGGGTTTCGGGGAAGTGAAGGTGTTGATGGTGACCACCGAGGCGGAGAACGATTTCATTGTGCGCGCTCTGGATGCGGGCGCGGACGAGTATCTGATGAAGCCTTTCGACGCGGAAGCCCTGCGCGAGAAGTTGGCCATGCTCGGATTTGTGGAGGTCTGAGCGATGGCGCGGAGCCGCCGAACCCGGATTCTGATTGTGGACGACTCGGCAGTCATGCGGAGCCTGTTGCGCTCGGTGGTATGCGCCGATGGGGACCTGGAGGTAGCCGGGACCGCGGTGGATGGGGCGTCGGCTTTGAGCAGCATCGATGTGTTGCGCCCCGATCTGATTCTGCTGGATGTTGAGATGCCTGTTATGGATGGACTGGCGACGTTGCGCGCGTTGCGGGAACGAGGACACAAGATGCCGGTGATCATGTGCAGTTCGCTTACGCAGCGCGGTGCCAAGGTAACCCTGGAGGCATTGGCCGGGGGTGCTTCGGATTATGTGGCCAAGCCCGCTGGACAGGCTAACCGGGAGGCGGCGACGCTCGCATTGGGCCAGGACCTGACGCCCAAGATTCATGCTTTGACGGATCAATGTCCGGCTCAGTACCAGGGCCAGCACCAGAGGCCGAGCCAGGTCCAGACGCAAGGCCGGCTGCAACCGGTTCTTCCGGCTTTGCAACGAACACCGCTGTTTATGCCCATGCCGCCACTGCCCCGTGCACAGCCCATTTCTTCCACCCCGACGGTGTTGGCGATTGGCGTTTCAACTGGCGGTCCGGCTGCGCTTGACGTGCTGCTACCGGCGCTGCCGGCAAATTTTCCGTTGCCGGTGCTCATTGTCCAGCACATGCCGGAGTTGTTTACCCGGCTATTTGCGGAACGGTTGGACAGCCGCTGCAAGTTGCGCGTGCGAGAAGCGGCGGAGGGCGATCCGGTGCGTGCTGGAACGATTTCAATTGCGCGCGGAAACTGGCACCTGGAGGTCTTGGCGGTGGCGCGCCACGGCCTTGCGCCAACCATGCGTTTGACCCAGGGACCGCTTGAAAACCATTGCCGTCCCGCCGTGGACGTTCTGTTTCGCACGGTGGCGTCGGTGTATGGCTCGGGCGTGTTGGCGGTAGTTTTGACGGGGATGGGCTCCGACGGGATGGTGGGTTGCGGCATGATTCGTGAACATGGGGGTGCGGTGCTGGCCCAGGACCAGGCGACCAGCACCGTCTGGGGAATGCCCGGCGCGGTGACGAATGCCGGGCTGGCGAACAAGGTGCTCGCGCTCACCGACATTGCACCCGAAATCCTTCGGCTTGTAAGCCGAACGCACAGCGAAGCCCGCGAGCTTCGGGAACGGGTGGTCTAGTCATGCAAATTGAAAGGAGCGTGGACTACGGTTACCTTCGCCAGCTGGTATTCGGGCTCTCGCAAAACGTGCTTGATCCGTCGCGCGACTATCTGTTTGAGACGCGTCTGACAAAGCTATTGCGGAACCACGGCATGACTCACCTGGAAGATCTGGTGCGGCAATTGAAGCTGCGAAGAGATCCAGTGCTGGAGCGGTCGATTGCCGAAGCCATGACTATCAACGAGACCAGTTTCTTTCGCGACAGCCGCCCTTTTGAGCTTTTGCGCACGGAGCTACTTCCCAAAGTGATTGAGGCGCGGCGTCATGCGCGGGGGCTGCGGTTCTGGAGCGCGGCCTGCTCCACCGGGCAGGAAGCCTACAGCGTGGGGATGATGATGCAGGAACACTTTCCCATGCTGGTGGGGTGGAACCTGCGTATCGAGGGCACAGATATTTGCGCGGAAGTGGTGGAGAAAGCGCAGGCGGGATGTTATCACCGCATTGAAATCAACCGCGGGTTGCCGGCGCGTTTCGTGGTGCGTTACTTCGATCACCTTGGCGAAGACTGGGTGGTGAAGCCGGAGGTGAAGAAGGTGTGCCACTTCCGCCAAGCCAATCTTTGCGGGCCGGTGTTACCTTTCAACCGTTCTGAAGATCGATTCGACGTTATTTTTCTGCGCAACGTAATGCTGTATTTTTCGCAGGAGACGCGCAAGGTTTTGCTGGCTGGCATTCATCGTGTACTGGCGCCCGACGGGATACTTTTCCTGGGATCGAGCGAGCAACCGGCCGATCCATCGATCTGGACTGCGGTCCTTGCCGGAGGCACATGCTACTTCCGGCCACGGCAGCCGAGCTAGCGATTCAGCGGGCATGCGAGTTCCCAAATACCTGCGCTGCTTCGGCGCTGTGAAAGCTGCCGGCCGGCTTCTCCTTTGGTCAAGGCAACAGCGGCAGCCAGAATTTCATCCCATGTTGAGGCGTAGGAGAGGATTTCTATGAGCTCAATGAATGTTGACTTTTCGAGCCCGGCGGTGATCGCTGGTGCGGTGGTTGTCATCCTGTTGATTTGTATCGGCATTGCTGTAGCTGTCGGACTGCAAAGGAAGAAGACTGCGAAGCTTCGCGGCCGTTTCGGATCTGAATACGATCTGCTTCTTCGCGAAACGGGATCCAGGAAAAAGACGGAAGAGGTTTTATCCGCTCGCCTCAAGCGAATGGAAGTCTTGAAGATTCGCGATCTTACCCCTGTTGAACACGATCGCTATCTCTCGGAATGGGAGCTGGTGCAGTCGCGCTTCATCGATCACCCGCGAGGAGCAGTTACCGAAGCCGACGACCTGGTAAATTCTCTGCTCCTGGCGCGCGGATATCCCGCGGGAGGAATCGACCAGAGAGCGGAAGACATTTCCGCGACCAACTCTTCGCTGGTTGAGCCTTATCGGTTTGCAACTGTCGTCAAGTCCCGTGCGGCGCGCAACGAGGCTACGACCGAAGAATTGCGCAACGCGATGATTCACTACCGCACGCTTTTTGACGCTCTGTCGGGAGCGAATGCACCGCAAGCTCGCTTGAGAACCGGAACTGCGACAACCCGCTTCGCATGAGCGACACGATGGATTCGCCGCATTTCCTACCGACATTATCGAGAGTTGTGTTTCAGGAGTCGAGAAGCGTTTCCACCGCGTCGTGAAGCTTCGCCGTTATGCTGGCTTCGTTGTCGGTAGATGCAAATCGCATGGGCTCACCCATGCGTACCTCGATTGTGCCGGAACGGAACCAGCCGCGCCCACGGGTTTTCAACTCTCCCAGACCGCGAATGGCCATGGGCAGTATGGGCGCCGAGGACTGCTTCACGAGCATTCCAATACCGGGCCGGAATCGAGCCAATTGGCCTTGAGGAGAACGCACACCCTCAGGAAAAAGCAGCACGTGCATTCCCTTGTCCAGCGCTTCACCAGCATGGGCAAAACTGCGTTGAAAATCGCGTTGCTTTGGCAGCGGAAAGACATTAAACAGGGCTGTAACAAGGAAATAGAACAGCGGTCCAGGAAGAAAGAAACCGACTTTTCCTGGGCTGCGATCCGGGTTGCGAAAATGGCGATAATCTTCCAGCATCTCGCCTGACATGGCGACTGCGATCCGCCGGCGGATTGCGGGCGGGAGCGCGTATGCCAGCAGCGGTCCGTCGAATGCGGTAACGTGGTTGGCGACGATCAGCATGGGTTCGGCTGCAACGAGCGGTATGGATGCGACGATTTTCGGCTTGCTGAGGAGCCAGACCAGCGGCCGCGAGACGGACTCAAGAAAAGCGACACGCAGCCATCGGAATACCGGCCACCACGGCCAATGCGGATAGAGGTACTTTGCGGGAGGTGGCGGCGCAGGGACAGACGTCGGTAGCGGTTCGTCGGCGTCCGACCTCTCTGCGAATTGTTCCTCAATTTGTGCCTCCGAAGATGCATCCGGCTGGCGCCGAACAGCAACCGCACTCTCTGCACCCAGGCTGATCAGCCGACGCAGGTCTCCAAGCGTCTGTGCCCGCTCCCAAAGGCCATTCTCGGTTGCAATGCCGAGCCGTTCTTCCAACTCGGCGGCCAGCTGCACGCGCCCGAGGCTGTCGAGGTGAAGATCCTCGGTGAGCCGCAACTTATCTCCCACGTCGTGAGGAGTTTCTCCGGAGATCTGCGCAATCAGGCTAAGCAGCCAATCTGAGGAAGCTCCAAAGAAGGCCTTACCATTCCCGTTGCTATGGCCATTTCCGTTGCGATGGCCGTTTTGGCTGTTTCCATTGCTAACCGCAGCGGCTTGAACGCCGGCCAGCCATGCGGCTACAACTTTGCGGCGGACCTTCCCTGTAGATGTGCGCGGCAGGTCGGGTTCGGGCCATAGCACCCAGCGGCGCAGGCGTTGAAACTCAGCCAGGCGCGTATTGGCGTGCTCAATCGCCGCCTCAGCGTGGCCATTCTGCGCCCGCATCGCCAGCACTGCAATCGGCTCGGGGCCGTCGGGTGTTTCAATGGGGACCACGGCGCATCCAGCCACTCCCGGTTCCTGCTCGATGGCCGCTTCCAGGTCTTCCGGGTGAAGGTTGATCCCCGCTGCGGTGACGATCACCTCGCTTTTGCGGCCTAGAAAGCGCAGTTCGCCGGTCGGCTCGGTCCTGGCCAGATCGCCCGTGGCCAGCCACTCGCTGGTCCGTGGATGCAATGCGCCGCCGGACCATGTGGCGTGCGAGACAGACGCACCGCGCACCAGCACTTCGCCGTCCGGACCCAGCTTCACCTCGCGGCCGGGGAGCGGCTTTCCGATGGTTCCCTCGGCCACATGAAAGGGATGGTTGAGGGTGATGATCGCGGTGGTTTCAGTCATGCCGTAGCCCTGCACCACGACGAAACCGACCGCATTCCAGAATTTCTCCAGCGGCCCTGGAAGCGCGCCTCCGCCGGAGATGAGCGCCCAGAACTTGAGCCCGAACGCGCGATGCACGTCGCGGAACCGCCACCAGCGCAGCCATACCGGTACGCCTTTTGCAGTCCCCAATGGACCGGTGGCGCGCTCTTGAAGGCCGGGAAGCGTGGATTCAAGATGAGTCTTGAGCAGCGAGTGGACCCGCGGCACAGCAGCCAGCACGGAGATGCGCTCGCGCCGGATGGTTTCAACGATGCGCGGCGCGACCAGCCGGTTTTCAAAGTGCAGTTCGGCGCGATAGATGGATGGAACCCAAAGGCCCATGGTCTGGCCAAAGACATGGCTGAGGGGCAGCGTGTGCAAAATGCGGAGTGGGTGAATGAGGCGCTCATAGCGCAGATAGCGCTGCGACGCCTGCTCTATGGGTCCAAAGCTGGCCAGCACGTTTCCATGCGTGAGGACGATGCCTTTGGGATCACCGGTGGTGCCCGAAGTAAAGAGGATTTGCAGCGGCGTGTCGGCGGAGAGGCCGGGAACGGGGCCGGCTTCTTCCGCAGGGAGTGCGGAAAGCCAATCCTCGAAGGCGATCCGCGCAATGCCGACGGGCAATTGGCTGACGAGGGGGAGATCGCCGATGGCTAGCGCGGGGTTCACGTCGGCGGCCACACGAGCGGCGAAGTCGGCGGTGCCGCTAGCGTCCAGGGGAACAGCGAGCACTCCGCGCAGCAGGCAGCCGTGGAAGGCGGCGATCCATTCTGCGCTGTTTTCAGCCCAGATGAGCACGCGATCACCCGCGCCGACGCCGCGCTTGGCCAGCAGGGCGGCGAAGCGTGCGGCCAGCTCGGCGATCTGTCCGTACGTGGTGACGCGTCGTCGATTGCCCTGGTAGCGGACCACGGCAATTGCGCGGCTGTAGCCGCGGAAGTCGTCGAGGAGTGTGGCCAAATGGTCGCGCATGGTCGCTCCGCCGGGTTCAGCTTGTTGGATGCAGAACCGGGCCATTTGTTCCTGATAAAAACAGGATTGTCATAAGGATTTAGCCCGGTTGTGACACTTTCTTTTTCGGGGCATGACAGAACGATTAAAGTGCTGGTTTTGTTGATGCTGTTTATCGGAATGGATCCTGAGTAGGGCTGTTGGGTTGTAGCACCGGGGCTGGGTTGAACGCAGGCGCGCCATATCTTTCGCTTCCTCTTCGCTGCTGGGTGCGCTATTCTTTCAGAACATCGTGTTGCCGGAACTTCCCAACCCGCCCCAAACAGTACTCGATACTTCGGCTTTGTCCGGAGACCCGTTCGCCTGTTTTCACCCGGTCACCGCGGAGTGGTTCCGTGCTGTATTCGATGCCCCGACTGCCCCGCAGCGGATGGGCTGGCCTGTGATCGCTCGCGGGGAGAGCGCGCTGATTCTCGCGCCCACCGGAACCGGTAAGACGCTGACAGCCTTCCTCTGGTGCCTCGATCGCTTGATGCTGCATCCTTCCCTTGCGAGCCAGAAGAAGGGCTGCAGGATTGTTTACGTGTCGCCGCTGAAGGCTCTGGCCGTGGACGTGGAGCGCAACCTGCGTTCGCCGCTTGCCGGGATCGCCAACATGGCGCGGCGCAGAGGCGTTGAATTCCGTGAGCCAACCATCAGCGTGCGCACCGGAGACACACCGCAGCGGGAGCGAGCAAAGTTTGCGCGGAATCCTGCAGAGATTCTGATCACCACTCCGGAGTCGCTCTACTTGATGCTCACGTCTCAGGCATCTGAAGCGCTGCGCACTGTCGATACGGTCATCGTCGATGAAATTCACGCGCTGGTTCCCACCAAGCGCGGCGCGCATCTGGCGCTCTCGCTGGAGCGATTGGAAGCACTGACCAAGCGGCGGTTACAACGGATAGGGCTTTCCGCGACGCAGCGGCCGCTGGAAGAAGTGGCCCGCTTCCTGGGCGGCGTGGAATCTCCGGACGCTGCCATAGGCAGTAGTTTGGTGAAGGGTACGGGCTCTAGCCCGTACATTGAGCAGCAAGACTCGTCTGGGGCTTTAGCCCCTGAGGCACTGCCCTCTCAACCTGCAGAACTTGCCTGGTCCTCTGACGCCACGGAAGTCGCTCCCCTCCGCTATCGCCCCGTGACCATCGTCAATGCAAGTGCGCGCAAGCAATTGAAGCTGCGCGTCGAAGTTCCAGTCGAGGACATGACGCGCCTGGGCGAGCAGGAGTTTCTGCCCAGCGGCCCCGCGTCGCAGACGCCTAAGCGGGTTTCCATCTGGAACGCAATTCATCCGAGATTGCTCGAAATCATTCGCGAGCGCAACTCGACAATTCTGTTTGTGAATAGTCGACAAGTGGCCGAGCGGCTGGCCGGCGCGCTGAATGAGTTGGCCGGCGAGGCAATTGCGCGCGCGCATCACGGTTCGCTCGCGGCGGCGCAACGCTCAGTGATTGAAGAGCAATTGAAGGCCGGGCAGATTCGCGCGCTGTGCGCAACATCGACGCTGGAGTTGGGCATCGATATGGGCGCGGTGGATCTGGTGATCCAGATTGAAGCGCCGCCTTCGGTAGCCAGCGGTATGCAGCGTATTGGGCGAGCAGGCCATCACGTGGACGCGGTGAGCGAAGGGATTCTATTTCCCAAATATCGTGCCGATCTGGTGGCATGTGCCGCTGTAACTCGTGCGATGCATGAGGGACACATCGAGTCGACGCGTTTCCCGCGCAATCCGCTGGATGTGCTGGCGCAGCAGCTGGTAGCCATTGTTGCGCATCCGCCTTCAGCCGCCGCGCCGCCTGGCAAGCACAAGGTTCTGAAGGCTGCGCGCCGCGCAAAGAATCTGACGGCGGAATTGAAGTTTGACGACTTGGATTCTCCCCGCAAAAATACTGACGCGCCGAAGCCCGAAGTGAGTGTTGATGCGCTATTCGAGCTTGTTCGCCATGCGGCTCCCTTTGGGGCGTTGACGCGTGCCGCATTCGAGGGCGTTCTCGATTTGCTCAGCGGCCGGTATCCTTCAGACGAGTTTGCCGAGCTGCGCCCGCGGCTTACTTGGGATCGCGTCCGCAATGTGGTCACTGCCCGCGACGGTGCGGCCCGCTTGGCGATTCTGAATGCGGGAACAATTCCGGACCGCGGATTATATGGAGTTTTTCTCGCGTATAGCGAAGGCAAAGCCGTTCGTGTTGGCGAACTCGATGAAGAGATGGTCTTCGAAAGCCATCCCGGAGAGACATTCATTCTCGGCGCGTCGACGTGGCGCATTGTGGAGATCACGCACGACCGCGTGCTGGTTACGCCTGCGCCTGGTGAGCCGGGGAAGATGCCGTTCTGGAAGGGCGATGGCCCAGGACGGCCGCTGGAGTTTGGACGCCGCATCGGCGCGCTGGTGCGCGAATTGCGCGCGCTGCCCAAAGTGGCTGCGCTCACGCGGCTTGTAGCCGATCACGATCTCGATCCCGGTGCCGCGGAAAATCTATTGAAATTCCTGGCCGATCAGGAGGACGGGACTGGGTCGGTGCCAGATGATCGCACGGTAGTGATTGAGCGCTGCCGCGATGAGCTGGGCGATTGGCGCGTATGCGTGCTGACCCCGTTTGGCAGCCGCATTCATATTCCGTGGGCCATGGCGGTGAGCGCCCGCATCCGCGCTGCCGGCGGCCCTGAAGTGGAAACACTTTGGGGCGACGATGGATTTGTTCTGCGCTTTCCAGACACCGATGAGCCGCCCGATCCGGATTGGTTTCTTGTGGAGTCTGCCGAGGCGATGGCGCTGGTGTTGCGTCAGCTGGGCACAACGGCGCTGTTTGCGGGGCGTTTTCGCGAGGCGGCAGGGCGCGCGTTGCTGCTCCCGCGTCGCAGGGCCGATGCGCGTTCGCCGCTGTGGCAACTGCGCAAGCGCTCCTACGATCTTTTGAGTGTGGCTTCGCGCTATCCGAAATTCCCGCTGCTGCTTGAGGCCTATCGCGAGTGCCTGCGGGATGTTTTCGACATGCCGGCGTTGATTGAAACGCTGCGCGCAATTGAACAGAGGCAGTTGCGGGTGCATGTGGTGGAGACGCGCAAGCCCTCGCCGTTTGCGGCTTCGCTGCTCTTCAGTTATGTGGCGAATTTCCTTTACGACGGCGATGCTCCGCTGGCCGAGCGCCGCGCACAGGCGTTGACCATCGATCAAGAGCAGTTGCGCGAGTTGCTCGGTGAAGCCGATCTGCGCGAGTTGCTGGATGCGGATGCGATTGCCGAAGTGGAAGAGATTGCACAATGCCTGGCTGAGACGCATCGCGCGCGCTCGGCCGATGGCATTCACGATCTGTGTTTGCGGCTGGGCGATCTTTCGCGTGCAGAAATAGCCCGCCGGGTTGTCGATGCATCCCTGCTCGAAGCGATAGATCGGTTGGTGCGGTCGCGACGGTTGCTCGAGTTGCGCATTGCAGGTGAGCGCCGATTGATTGCGGCCGAAGATGCGGCGCGCTATCGCGATGGGCTCGGAATCCCATTGCCTCCGGGGCTGGCCGTTGCTTTGTTGGAGCCGGTGATAAATCCAGTGCTCGAATTGGTGCGCCGTTATGCGCGCACACATGGGCCATTCGTGCTGCGTGAAGCGGCGCAGCGATTCGCTCTGGATGCCGCGGTGGTGGAAAATGCTTTGCGGCAATTAGCCGCGGAAGGCCGCGTGCTCGAAGGGGGATTTTTGCCAGGCGGTCTGCATCGCGAGTGGTGTGATGCGGAGATGCTGCGGCTGATTCGGCGCAAGTCGCTGGCCAGGCTGCGGCGGGAGGTTGAGCCTGTCGAGCAGCATACGCTGGCGCGCTTCCTCACGCACTGGCAGGGGATTCTGACGCCGCGGCGAACCGGTCATGCAAATCTGGATGGCCTCCTGGACGCGATCGAGAGCTTGCAGGGTGCGCCACTGCCGGCATCGCTTGTCGAGTCGGCAATTCTGCCGGCGCGCATTGCAGAGTATGCGCCAGCTGGGCTCGACACGCTGATTGCGGCGGGCGAAGTGGCATGGACAGGAGTGGAACCGATTGGCGAACGCGATGGCCGCATCGCACTTTTTCTTGCGGACAAGCTACCGCTGCTCGCCGTACAAAGACCGCTGGTTGAGCCACTCACCGAAAACGAAGAGAAGCTGATCGCTGTGCTGGAGTCGACGGGAGCGAGCTTCTTTGACCCGTTGCATCAGGCGCTCGGCGGCGGATATCCGGGGGAAACAATCGAGGCGCTTTGGAGCCTTGTATGGCGCGGGCTGATCACAAACGATTCTCTGCACGCGCTGCGTGCGTACATCGCAAAACCGGAGAGTGCTCGCTTGCCGCGGCGGCTGCAAACAGGGGTCGTGTTTCGCTCGCGACGGACGACGCCCCCAACCGCACAGGGGCGGTGGTCGCTGTTGCCGGTCCGACCGGAAAAGGCGAACGACGGCGGCCCGACGCGAACACAAGCAAGCCATGCACTGGCATTGCAACTGCTGAATCGTTACGGTGTGCTGCTGCGTGAACAAGTGGCTGCGGAAAATGTGCCCGGTGGATTTTCAGCAGTCTACGACGTGCTCAAAGCACTGGAAGAGAGTGGGCGCATACGGCGCGGTTATTTTGTCGCTGGACTGGGCGCCACGCAGTTTGCATTGCCGGCTGCTGTGGATTTGCTGCGCCAGTTGCGCACTGCGCCGCCTGAAGAGAAGCCGGAGTTTGTGCAGTTGGCTGCGACAGATCCGGCGAATCCCTATGGTTCGGTATTGCGTTGGCCCGAGTTGCCCGTTGCTGAGGAGGATGCCGAGACTGCGCCGCGCCTGCTTACGCGCGCAGCTTACGCGGAGGTGATTTTGCGCAATGGGCAGTTAGTCGCGTGGCTCAGGCGCGGGAATCCAAATCTGCTCGTGTTCTTGCCCGCCGAGGAACCGGAGCGCACGCAGGCTGCGTCAGGGTTGGCGCACTTCCTGTGTTCGCGCGGGCAGGAGCGATTGCGCGGAGCAAGCCACCAGGGCGTGCTGATCACCACCATCAACGGCCAACCGGTAGCGGCGCATCCCCTGGCGCGGTTCCTGATGGACGCGGGCTTTCACCCCGGCCCGCTGGGGATGCATCTGCGGCGCATTCCTATGGCTCTTGCCGCACGCGAACCGATGCAAGGCGAGGTGCAGTAACTCGTGCCTGAAGGCGATACCATCTTTCGCACTGCGCGGGCAATGGGGCGCGCACTGATCGGTAAATCGGTCACCCTTTTTCGCTCGACTTATCCGCTGCTCACGCGCTTCGACGACGATACACCGCTCGCCGGGCAAACGGTGGATCAAGTGGAGTCGCGCGGTAAATGGCTGCTGATTCATTTTTCGAATGGAGACACGCTGGCTACTCATATGCTCATGAGCGGAAGCTGGCACATTTACCGGCATGGGGAACGCTGGCAGCAGCCTCGCCAGAATATGCGCATCGTGCTCGAAAATGCGGAGTACGTGACGGTGGGATTCCGCGTGCCGGTAGCGAAGATGCTGAAGCCGCACAACCTGGAACGGGCGTTGAGAATTCCCTCGACTACGATCGATGTGTTGAGTGACGACTTTGATGCAGCGGAGGTTTCAACGCGGCTTTTGCGGTGCCGCGACGAAGAGATCGGCGATGTGCTCCTCCATCAGGAAGTGATTGCGGGCGTGGGCAACGTGTTCAAGTCGGAGATTTGTTTTGTGACCTCGACAAGCCCGTTTTGCAAAGTCTCCGCATTGGGTGCGGAGGAGGTTGCTGCCTTGATTGCAACGTCGCGAAAGCTGGTAAAGGCCAACATACTAGAAGATTCCGGCGATGCAATCGTGACCTATGGTGGAAGAAAGCGCCGCACTACGCATGAGTCTGATCCCGGCGCGAGTTTGTGGGTCTATGGCCGTGCCGGAGAACCGTGCAGAAAGTGCGGAGAGCTCATTCGACGGCGGATTCAGGGGCCGGACGCGCGCGTGACGTTCTGGTGCCAGCAATGCCAGCCGATGCCGGACGGGTCGGAAATAGACGGTTAAAACCCGCGAATCAGTTCGCAGGTTTGCCGAGGCCAAATATCTTCTGCAGGATGTTGCGATGATCGGGTGGGTGGTCGCACGTATCGGTGGGCGCAGTGCCGTCGAGGAAGGCGATGTCAACGCCATCTGGACACGATCCATCGCTCAGCAGGTTGGTCGCCTTGTCGATCTTGACCATGTCAACGCCCTGGGGCGCTGAAAAATAGTGAGTGTCGGAATACTGCGGCAGTAACACTGCTTTCTTCATGAATTCGGCCCAGATGGGCGCCGCGGCGTCCGCGCCTTCAATTTTGATATCGGTATAGTCGTCGTTGCCCACCCACACGATGCAAAGCAGGTTCGATGTGTAGCCGGCGAACCAGGCGTCGTGGTCGGTACCGGTTTTCCCAGCGGCGGGGGCTGTGAAACCGAGCGAGCGCGTCTTGGCGCCAGTGCCGTGGTTGATCACGTTTTCCAGCATGTCGGTGGTCAGATATGCCACACGCGGATCGAGGATTTGCTTGGAGGTCGGCGTGTAGTCAGAGATAATGTCGCCGGTTGAATTGCGCACGCTGGCCAGCATCCATGGGTTGAGATAGAGGCCATTGTTGGCGAATATGGTGTATGCGCCGGCCATATCGAGGGGCGCAGCATCGTAGGATCCGATGGCCATCGAAGGCGTTCCACGCACGCCTTTCAAGCCTGCTTCGCGAGCCAGCGCGGCCACGCGATCGAATCCGACGAGCGCCGCTAATCCGATGGTCGCGTTGTTCAGGGATTTCTGCAAGGCGAAGCGTGCCGTTACCTGGTCGTGATAGACGCCCTCAAAGTTGCGCGGCGTGTACTCCTGTCCGCCGCTGTCGTATGTAGTTTGTTCGTCGCTCAGCATGGTAACTTGGCTGAAGGGCCTGGTCTGGCCGGAGAGCGTGGCGCCTTCAAGCGAGGTGTTGAATGCCGAGGCATAAACGAAAGGCTTGAAGATGGAGCCTGTCGGCCGTTTGGAAACTGCGTGGTTCAATTGCGAGGTTCCGTAGCTGCGCCCGCCAACGAGTGCGAGCACCTGGCCGGTGTGGGGATTAAGCGCGACCAATGCTACCTGCGGGTAAACGTAGCTTTCGCCCGGCTTGTTCTTCTTGTGCAGTCTGTCCACGCGCTCGTCGACGATATGAATCGTGGAGTCGACAGCCGCGGTTGCTACTCGCTGCAGATCGGGATCGAGCGAAGTGTAGATGCGCAGGCCTTCGCGATTGAAGTCGCGCTCGCCAAGTTTCTGCAACAACTGCTCATGAACCAGGTCGACGAAGTAGGGCGCTTCGCTGGCGTCAACACTGGCCTCCGAGAGACGAAGCGGCTCGTTCTTGGCGCGCTCGGCCTGGTCCTTGGCGATAGCGCCCGTCTCCACCATCGAATCGAGAACCAGATTGCGACGCTCGATGGTGCGGTCGGCGTGGCGGAAGGGATTGAAGTAGTTGGGCCGTTGAATGATTCCGGCCAGCATGGCGCATTCGGCCAGGTCGAGTTGGTGAACATCCTTGCCAAAGTAGGCTTTCGCAGCCTCGCCAAATCCGTCGATGGAGAAGCTGCCGCGCTGGCCGAGGTTGATCTCGTTGGCGTACATCTCGAAGATCTGCTTCTTTGTGAAGCGATGTTCCAACTGGAAAGTAATGACGATTTCAATAAACTTGCGCTTGATACGCTTCTCCGGCGTGAGAAAGAAACCGCGCGCCAGCTGCATGGTGATCGTCGAGCCGCCCTGCTGTTTCTGGCCTGAAACTACATCGCGATAAACTGCGTCAACCAGCCGCCAGTAATTTACGCCGCTGTGCTCAAAAAAACGGCGATCTTCGATTGCCATGACGGCCTGCACGAGATTCGGCGGGAGCTCATCGTAAGAGATGAGGCGCCGCTTGGTGCGGTTGGCGTCGTCGCTGAGGCCGGTGATGAGGAGTGGCTCAAGCTCGTAGCTCGACAGCGGTTGGCCGTGATCGTCCGTGATGGATTGAACCACGCTTGATGCGATGCGGATGGTTGCGCCGTCCTGCGCATGATAGGACTCGGGGCCGGGGTGCACGGTGATGGATTGCGCGTCCTCTGAGTAAGTTCCCAGCGGGGAAGCATGCGAACCGCCGTCGGTGGAGTAGCCCGCCTCGCGCAGTTCATTGGCCAGCAGGCCTACGCTGAGCTTCTGTCCGGGACGCACTTCACGAGGCGCGGCGAAGATTTTTGCAGTAGTGGCGAAAATCGGTTGCTTGAGCCGTTCGTCGACGATGTGTTGATACTTGATGTAATAAAAGCCAAAGACGCAAAAACCGATGAGAACGACGGCAGCAAAGCCGAGCAGCGCAACGCGGAAGAGCAGCGATGCCCAGAGATTCCGGCCCTTGGGCCACTTGAATCGAATTTTTAACGCCATCGCTACTCCTTGGATAGATGACAGATTGCAGATGACAGATGACAGTTAAGAACCTACAGTTCGGGGCTGTCTTCGGCAGTCAATAGCAAGGCATCTTCCTGGACTCGCTTTTTTACCAAGGCTACTACTTCACTCAATTGCACGTCGACGCTGGTTGAAGTTGCGCGTGTGACCAGTTCAACGATTCCGCCTGCGGCTTTTTTACCTACGTTGATTCGGTAAGGAATGCCGATCAGGTCAGCGTCTTTGAATTTGACGCCGGCGCGCTCGTCACGGTCATCAAGCAGTACGTCGAGACCTGCGGAATCGAGGTCCGCGGCCAGGGCGGCTGCGGGTTTGGCAAGCGCAGCATCGGACGAATTGGTCACCGTAACAACGACAGTGAAGGGAGCAATCGAAGCGGGGAGCCAGAAGCCGTTCTTGTCGTTGGACTGCTCGATGGCGGCGGTGAGAATGCGCTCGATGCCGATGCCGTAGCTGCCCATGATGGGCGTCACTTCCTTGCCGTTCAGATCGAGCACACGCGCGCCCATGCTCTCGGAGTATTTGTAGCCGAGCTTGAAGATGTGGCCGATTTCAACTGCCTTGCCCACAACCAGCTTGCCCTTGCAGCCGTCCTTCGGGCAGCCCTCGTCTGCGTTCACGCTGCGAATCTCCGCCATCAGAGTCCACGAGAAATCGCGGCCCGGTGTTACATTGCGCAGGTGGTAGTCGAGTTTGTTTGCCCCGGCAACCAGATTCCTGCGACCGTCCAGCGATTTGTCCACCACTACTGTCAGGCCGTCTTCCAGCGGCTTGGCGTCAGGCTTGAGGCCCACCGGTCCGAGGAAGCCTGCCGGGCCGTTGAAGTATTTCTCCAACTCTTCTGCCTGCATGGTGCGCAGTTCCACGGCTCCCAGCGTTCCCAGAAGTTTCGTCTCGTTGACCTGGTGATCGCCGCGCAAAAACGCCGCCACGCCGTGCCAAGTGCCCGGCTTATCTGC
>JBELAI010000074.1:0-25424 GCA_049508975.1 Occallatibacter sp.
AATAGCCCATGTATGACAGCGTCGGCTTTGTCAATACTGTTTTTGCGCCGTTTTTCGGGAAAACAGCGCAGGGATCTCCGGCGGTGAGGATTCGGGTGTCAAGGGCGCGGTTCTTTGCGTTCATCTTGACCCTTGACACCCGAATCCTCACCTTCACAATTGGATTGGGTTCGAATCTCACGTTCTTTCTGAGATTCGAACCATAATTGGAAAACCGTCTCGCTTTCGCATCAACGACCAAAGCCCGTCACGTTGAATCAATCATTTTTCGATGGCAACCAACTGGTTCCATCAACCATGTATTCGGTCCGGTACCACTCCATGATTACTTGTTCAAACTCCCTCAGCCTGCAAGGGAGGTGGGACGTCCAATCAGGGTGTCGGCCTAAGCCGCTGCCACTGGGCTAGACGGACTGTCCCGCGTGCGAACCGCGCTCCATCACCTGCTTGTAATCCTGCCCGGAGCGCAACATCCAATACAACCTCACCGCCAGCTTGTGTGCGATGGCCACCTTAGCTACGCCGTGATGCTTGTTCATCGACAGACGAACATACTGCCGGTGCCAACTCGGATCGTACTTCTGAGCTTTACTGGCGGCCTCTACCAGCAACCAACGAAGCAGCGTATTGCCCTGCTTGCTGATGTGCCCCAGGCGCCGCTTGTCCGAACTGGATTCCTCGGCCGGAATCAGACCCAGGTAGCTGGCCACATGCTTGCCCCTCGGAAACCGCTGCCAATCGCCGATCGTCAGCACGTAGAACAGAGAAACCACCGGCCCTACGCCCGGATGGGTCATCAGGCGGCGAGCTTCAGGGTTTTCCTCCGCGGCCTTCAGCACCGCTTCGTCCAGAGGCTCGATCCGCCTGTTCAACTCCTCCAGCAAGAAAAGAAGATCCTTGCGCCGCTCCACGTTCCAGCCCGATAGCGGCAGCTCCTCGATCTGCTTGCGCCGCATCGCGCACCATACCCGCTTACTCAACAGGCCTTCGTTCTTGGCCATCGAGTCCAACTGGTTCTTGATCCGTGCCCGGAATCGAACCAGACGGCATCGATGCAACAGCAACTGCCGCAAGTCCTCGTTCTCCACCGGGGGCTGCCAGACCGCCGGAAACCGATCCTCCACCAGCATGTTCAAAATGTGCCTGGCATCTCGCTTGTCGGTCTTCTGCCGGCGCGGACTGGCGGCCCGGATCGCGCTCGGGTCTCCGAGCAGAAACTCATGACCTAGTTCCTGCATCAACTGCCGAAACCAACGAAAGTTCCCCGTCGCCTCCGCACCAATGCGCACCTGCCCTCCCACCAAAGACCGGTAAAATCTCTCCGCCTCCTCAGGATGGCTTAAACGGAGCTCACCATACTCGCCCGTCTCCTGGTCGATAAAGGCGACCTGTTGAAACCGCGGATGAAAATCACATCCTATAATCATCATGCTCGGCTCCTTTCCTCCCGAGCTCGTGGTCGTTTCGCAGCAACCAGTCTACTCAGGTCGGAGGAGCCGACGCTGTCATGTAATCAGGAAGGAGCCGACGCTGTCATGTAATCAGGATGGAATCCTGGGAGAGCGTCCCGATCCATTTTTCGCGTCCCGGAGGGCACGCGGCGAACCCCTCCCTTCCAATACGATTGTCTTCATGCAATTGCCCTGGAACTTCTTCTGTCGGACGTGCGTATTTTTGGCAACACGTGAGGTGTTCTTATGCGCTGTGCGATCGCGATTCTCTCTTCGTTCTTTCTTCTGCAAGCTCCAGCTTTTGCACAGAACCGGGTCGATGTCGAAGACCTGGCGCATCACCCGATCGAGGTAGACTTTCCTTCCGGCGGACAGCTCGAGCTGCATATCCGTTCGGCCGAGATTCATATCCTGGGCAGCGATGAAGACAAGGTCGTAGTCAGCGCCAGTGGAAGGCAAGGCAGCGACTCAACCGACATTCGGGCTCACTTTGAACACTTTGCCAATTCAGGCAAACTGCGCGTGAATGGCGGCCCGGACGGCAACGTGACCATTACGGTCCAGATTCCAAAGCATTCCGACCTTGGAGTCCGCATCTTCGCCGGCGATGTTGAGATCAAAGACATCAAGGGCAACAAGGACGTCGAACTAAGCGCGGGGAATCTGACCATCGGCGTGGGCGACGCGGCGGACTACTTCCATGTTGGCGCATCGGTGACGACCGGCAACATCGAGGCCGCGCCGTTTGGCGAATCCCGCGGCGGACTGTTCCGCTCCTTCGAGAAGTCAGGCAACGGAAGATACAAGCTGGTGGCCCATGTCGGCGCAGGAAACCTGACTTTAACCAACTGACTTGAAGGGTACGGGCTTCAGCCCGTACGTAACCCCTGCAATATCAGCGTGGGCTTCAGCCCCTGAGGGATGCCTTTCGATACCTCAATTCGCAATTCTCATCCCCTTGGAGACCGTCACCACCGACCCTTTGGCAAGAAACGCGGAATCCGGCGTACGCGTGAGAATCGATGCGATCTCTGCTCCGTACAACGCGGCCGCATCCCCAGCGAATTCAGCCTCCCTCGCTTTCCAGACGGACCACTGCGGATGCTGCACCTCGTATTCGAGGCACCTTCCATCCGGCTGCGCTGCGTAGCCCCAGTAGTGTTCGGTGATGAACTGGCCGGCCGAACCTTCTTCGGGAAGAAAGCTGACACCCTCTGTTTCAATACGCATCGCGCATTCTTCTCGTCCCGCACGCCATGAGTATTCTGCCTGCGCGACATCGCCATTGGGGCGGATTTCGATGCGATGCGCCATGGGCACGCGTTGATACTTCTCATTAAATACCCAACGGGCAACAGCGGCGATGGCGCGTTTGGGTACCAGTTCCCGAATGAAGACAACTCCTCTTTTCGATCCTCGGCGTACGTAGAACCGAACGTTTACCTCTTCGAAATCCTGATGAAACGGGATCGCAAATCCAAGCACGCGCGTGCGGTTGAATTGAAAACCGACGAGGCTCAGGTATGTACGGCCTTCGAATGTGTCGAGCTCGGTCCCGGAGGGGACGAAGCGCTGGAGCATCGATGGATCGACCGCGTAATTAAGCATGAGCAGATTAAGCCACTCGGCGGTCAGAAATGTGCGCGTGCGGGCCATGCTTGTAGTCTGCAGTCTATAGCATTTTCGGAATTGCTGTAGACCGAAAGCACACACTCAAGTGGCTTTTTCCTCAAGAAAAAGCCACCTTTCACTGTTCTCATAAAGTCTATGTGTATTCCGAAAATGCTCTAACTCCTGTTGCCAGCTGGAGCCCTGGCCGGAAAGCGATCGGCAAACTGGCTTCCCCGTCACATCGCCGGCTTCTGCACATTGTTGTAGTCATAGCGAATGGTCATGTGCGTTTTACTGCCGCTCTTGGGGATGATATCGGTCTCCATGCGCAACACCAGTCCCTTGCTCGTGGATATCCAGGTCGTTGAATCGATCGTCGATCGCTCGGATCCGGAATGGGTGCTGTAAACGGCGGCATTGTCTCCGCTGACCGGTTCGTCGCGCAGATGCTTGCAGACCGACTGCGTACTTGTGTTCTCCTTCGTGGCCAGCATGTCCTTCATGTCCTGCTCGGTGACGGGACTGACCGTCCATTTGCCGTCGATCCCCGAGTAGGTGTTGCCTTGCACGTAAATCATCTCGATGTTCATTGGGTGACCGCCGGAGATCCCTCCGCCCATTGTGGAATACGAGTGGTACGGAGTCATAATGGTCTTCTTGCTTGCGTCTACAACCACCCTGCAATCCGGATCGACAGCCGCAAAGACAGATGCGGGCGCATGGTGGATGAAGGGAGAATCGACCGGGCCGAGAGATGCTCCGGCAATGACGAAGACCCCCAGGCCAACGGCAAATACTCGTGAGACCGTGATGTGCCTGTTGCGTTTCATTTGCATAATTCCCTTTTCCGCATGGGTTTCGCATTCGAGCCGGAGATCGACGATCTTCGAAAACGGCGCCCGCGCTCTGAGCATGAGCCCTGGGAAGACATTCGTCAACAAGTGCCCACCCGCCGCAAGCAAAGCCAGCCAGCGGGTTTTAAGCCGTCGGCTTTTCCGGCGGCGGCATTGAGGCCAGGAAGCGTCGGGCAAATTCGCCGCTATACTCCTCCAGCAGTTCCCTCACCCGATCGGGATCGTCCGACTTCACGATCAGGCCGGCGTGGTGGTGCTTTTTCATGCGGTAGACAATCTCCGGCGCGTCAAACGCCGCGGTGTCGGGCTCGGCGGTTTGCGCCAGGCACAACACGCTGCCTGCGTAGCTCTCAAAAGTCGGCGGCAACTCGTACGCCTCGCCACGCAGATTCGTCACTTCAAGCCGCGCCCACTCACGCCACAGGTTCAGTCCGGTTGACGCTGCAACGAGGTCGGAGATAAACGCTCCGCCAACACGCGCAGCGATTTCCAGGAAGTAGAAGCGGCCATCGGCGTGCGCTTTGATGTACTCGGCATGAGTGACGCCGCGCGCCATGCCGAGCGACGGCGCAAGCTTCGCATTGAGCGCGGTTAGTTCAGCCCAGTCACTGCTTTCGCGGTCGACGGTGCGCGTCGTAAATACGCCGCCTTCGTGCATCACCTGCATGGGTGGCCGGCCGTACTGGTGGGCAACGGAGAAAACCACCTTGCCTTCGCTTACGACCGAGTCGACGTGAAAGATATCGCCGGGTACAAATTGTTCCAGAAGGAAGTAGCTCTGGCGGTCGCCCAGATCGTCGAGTGCGCGCCACAGTTGGTCAGGCTCCTCGATCTTGCGGATACCCAGCGCCGAAGCCTCGGAGCGCGGCTTGAGCAGCCACGGGCCTGGCACGTGGCCCATGTAGGCGCGCAGTTCGTCGTAGTTCAAGACGCGGCAGAACTCCGGAACCAGGAAGCCGGACTCCTGCGCGCCGATACGCATGGCCAGCTTGTCGCGATAGTAGGCGGAAGCCGTAGTACCCATGCCGCGGATGCGCATGTGTTCGCGAATCTGTGCGCCCGTCTCCAGATCGAACTCGTCCAGGGCAACGATGCGGTCGTAGCGGCGGCCGCGGGCCATCCAGGAAACGGTGTTGAGAATCTGCTCGCGGCTCAGGCCCGCCGGCATGGTGACCAATTCCTCCAGCGCCTCGTGGGGCCAGGGCGCGTCGCGCAGCTTGTCCAGGGTGAGCACTGTGGGCTTCACGCCCATCTCCGCGCACTGGCGCAGGAAGTCATGACCTTTTTCGTAGCTGGCAATACAGAGAAACCGTTCGGTGGCGTCAATCACAAGAACCCTCGCTTTGTGGAATCGGAGTTGCCGGCATTCCCTTAGAACCTGTCCAAAAACATTGTGCATTGAAGGGTACGGGATTCATCCCGTACGTTAGCAGCGAGTTTAGGCCTCGGCTTTAGCCGCCGAGGGAATGCGAACTCTTGAAAGCCTTCCCTCGGCGGCTAAAGCCCAACCACTTGTTGGCTGAGATGTACGGGCTCAAGCCCATACCCTTCACCCTATGCCAGGTGATTAAACATGTTCCCGGCTTGGACTCCAAGTGAGGATAGTTCTACCATAGACGCTGCTACTTCAACGCTGAGGCTTGCTCTAAGGACCGTTCGCCATGGTTTCCGCATCTGCGATTGTCAAGCTCCACGACCAGCTAGCCATTGCCTGGCACGCTGAATCCGAAAGTTCGGAACTTGCTCAGGGTGAATGGCTCACCGCGGTCGCCCACCAGCATCGGGCCAACTTCGAGCTTTGGCACATTGAAGACGAGGCGCGCGCGCCGGGCGCAACGGACGCGGAGCTGGCCGATGTGAAGCGCCGCGTCGACAGGACCAACCAGCGCCGAAACGACTTGGCGGAAATACTTGACCGCATGCTTCTAACCTGGCTCGAAGCATGCGGCCTGCCCAACCCGCAGACGACGCTCAACTCCGAGTCGCCCGGACTAATCGTCGATCGGCTGTCGATTCTCGCGCTTAGGATCTATCACACGCGGGAAGAGACCGAGCGGCGGAATGCGCCCGAAGGCCACCGAGAGCGGAACTCCGAAAGACTCTCGATTCTTGAAGAACAGCGTGCCGACCTGGCCGGATGCCTGGATGCGTTATGGTCGGAAACCCTGGCCGGCACGCGGCGCTTCAAACTCTACCGCCAACT
Source organism: Occallatibacter sp. (assembly GCA_049508975.1). Lineage (GTDB taxonomy): Bacteria > Acidobacteriota > Terriglobia > Terriglobales > Acidobacteriaceae > Telmatobacter. Next base: position 6,120 of record JBELAI010000074.1, read on the forward strand.
GAAGATGTACAACGATCCCTCGCTGAATCCGGCCGTTTACCGTAGACTCGTGAAAGACAAGGTCTGACAAGAGAGCAAAAGAAAAGGTCTGATGGAACGCTCGTTTCAGGGCTGCCCATTGACGTAAAGCGGGGTAATGCGTATAAAGATGGCCTGAGCAGCGTTATACTCTGGCGCAGGCATTTGGCCGGCAACGACCCCGCCGGGAAGTGCGTGCAAGCAATAAAAACGTGGCAAACTCATGATGCAAGAGGCTCGATCAGTGGTGCAAGATCGCAAAAAAGACTCCTCTCCGCCAGGGAAGACTGGCGGCCACGGCTCCACGGGTACAGGACCGGCATTCCAGAACTACATGTCCGCCGTGCAACTGCTGCAGCAGGGCAAATTCGATAAGGCACAGGCAGCCTTCGAAAAACTGCTGCCTGCTGCTCCCATCGAATTGCTGGACCGCTGCAAGATGTACATCTCCACCTGTCAGCGGCAACTGGTGCAGCGCAGGCTGACCTTCCTCACGCCCGAGGAACACTTCGACTACGCTATATCTCAGCTGAATACCGGCTACTACGAAGAGGCCCGCGAACAGTTCGAAAGCATTCTCGGCGGCCATCCCGATGCGGACTACGCGTTCTATGGCCTGGCCCTGCTGGATGCCATTACCGGCCGCACCCAGGATTGCCTCGGCAATCTGGCGCGAGCCATCGAATTGAACCCCAGGAACCGGCTGCAGGCGCGCGCCGATAACGACTTCCAAAGCATGGTCGACGATCCGCGCTTTACCGAGTTGCTGTATCCTGAAATTCCGTAGAGTTTTGCTTTAACTTTGTATTGGTCGGCTTTGGTTTGGTTGGCTTTGGTTTGTTTTGTGCTGTCTTTGGTTTGTTTTGTGCTGTCTTTGGTTTGTTCTGTAAGGTCTTGATTTGACTTATTCAGCTTTTGGTAACGGCGTCGTGTTGGAGCAATCGACTGCACTGCCCGATCCTTCCGCGCCTGCTGCAGCGATGCGAGTGGTGGCAATCGGTGGCGGCACCGGACTTTCAACTTTACTGCGCGGCCTCCGCCAGCACGTGACGGCACCCGGGCTATCCGCCGAGCCGGGACTCATCTCCGACCTGGCCGCTGTGGTCACTGTAACCGATGACGGCGGTTCTTCCGGCCGCCTGCGCAAGGGCTTCAACATGCTGCCCCCCGGCGACCTGCGCAACTGCATGGTAGCCCTCAGCGAGGAAGAGGACCTGCTGGCACAGCTCTTCGCCCATCGCTTTCGCGGCGGCGAGGCCCTCAAAGGACACAACTTCGGCAACCTGTTTGTCGCCGCCCTCACTGAGATTACCGGCGACTTTGCCCATGCCATCCAACTGGCATCGAAGATCCTGGCCACCCGCGGTCGCATCTATCCGGTAACCACAGCCAATGCGACCCTGGTTGCGCACATGGACGATGGATCGATCGTTCGCGGCGAAACAAACATTACCGCCAGCAAGCGCCGCATCGTGGAACTGGTGCTCGATCCGGCGAACGCCGCACCGCTGCCGGAGACGCTTGATGCGATCGCGCGCGCCAACCTGATTACGGTGGGACCGGGGTCGCTCTATACCTCGCTGATTACCAATCTCCTGGTGGATGGCATCCCCGCAGCGCTGGCAAACGCTCGCGGCGTGCGCGTTTACATATGCAACCTGATGACGCAGGCCAACGAGAGCCTGGGCCTCACCGCCTCAGAACATATCGAGCGCATCTACGAACATACTCGCGCTCCCATCTTTGACTTCGCGCTGGTCAATACGGCTGCGTTTTCCCCTGAGACACTGGCTCGCTATGCGGCGGAAGGGGCGTCGCCGATTGTTGCGGACATTGAACGCATTCAGTCCCTGGGGGTGCGCTGCATAGCAGGAGATTTTGCCAGCGAAGAAACCGTGGTCCGCCATGCTCCTGCCCGCGTAACCGGGGCGCTGCTGGCACTGGGGCGCACGGTCCCCAGAGTCATGTAGGTGCTCGCATTATCGTGGCATCGCTATAATGCCGCAGGTTGGGAAAACGCGAACAGCGATGAGGTGAATCAAACCAAAAAGTACGAGAGGAGAGAGTATGCGCGCAGCCCGATTCTGGATTACGCTGACCTGTTGCCTCGTTGCGCTTGCGTCCATGGCTTCGGCCCAGAGCCGCAAGCCGGGTCTGTGGACTATCACCACCACTGTCAACTATCCGCCGGCTGCCAACGGAGCCGCGGAACACCCCACCACGGCCGGCCCCAACAACTCCGAAGTGTGCCTCACCCAGGCTCTGATCGACAAATACGGCGCACCTCTGCCGCAGATCCAGGATTGCACCGTCACTTCGTTCAACAAAAAAGCGAACAGCGTGAATGCGGAGATGGTCTGTTCAGGCATCATCAAGGCCAAGGTCACCATGGAATCCACCTGGACCGCCGATCGTGCCACGGGCAGTGTCCATGTCCTCACCACCGCTCCGAGAGCAATGGAATGGACGAGCAACTCCACCTCTGTCTTCAAGAGCGCGGATTGTGGTACCGTGCAGCCCTTCCCGATGCCGGCTCAATAGCCCTGCGGCTGCTTGATGAGTTCCGGCGAAATTGGCTAGTGATTATGTGGCAACAGAGGCATCCTTTTCCAGGAAATTTTCCTTTCCCGGCCCATCTAGCCTGAATTAAAGTGATGACTGCGCAGGCCCTGCCCCGCGCAGTGGACCACTAAATTCAAGTCAGGAGGATCGATGCGCAAAACCCCCTTTTGTACGATGTTGGCCTGTTGCCTGGTGACCTTGGCCGGCCTTGCCCAGGCCCAGGCACCACGACACCCAGGATTGTGGGAAGTGACTACTACCCTCAACTTTGGCGGCCAGCAGATGCCCCAAATGCCGGCGAACGCTCAAATGCCGCCCAACGTGCAGTTGCCTCCAGGCGTGCAACTTCCCCCAGGAGTGCAAATGCCGCAGGCCGGCCAGACGCCACAGGCGGGCGGCACCATGGGCGGACCGCGGACTACACAGGTTTGCGTGTCCCAGGAGATGATCGACAAGTTCGGTGGGCCGTATTCGAATCCCTCCCGCGGCGATTGCCAGGTGAGCAATGTGTCTGTAAAGCCTGACGGAATGACGGCGAGCATCGCTTGCACTGGACAGATGACCGGCAACGGCACGGTGGAGATGACATATATCGACGCCAATTCGTCGCAGACCAAAATCCACCTTTCCGGCACGATGCAGATGGGCTCTAACCCGCGGCCTATGGACATCACGGTGCAGTCGAGGGCGGTTTTCAAGGGCGCTGACTGCGGTAGCGTGAAGCCGATGGCGATGCCGGCGGCCAAGTAGGTCGCACTCCTTCATTGCCAGATCTTGGGCCGCTTGATTCTGTACGAAACTGAAATCCCAGGCCTCCCGCTGGAGACCTGGGAGGTATTCTTTCCTGCAGAGAGCAATGGCCCTTTTGCGCACCGGAACCAAGTACTCCTCGGCCTTTTTGCTTGCCTGTGCCGGCGCGCTTGTCATTGCGGCAAATCTGACCTTTGTTTACGGCAACTCCCCCACCAAAGCGCTCGGTTTCCTTCTGCCCGCGATTATTCTGGGCCTCTGGGGAATTGGCCAATCGCGCCACGATGCCGTGGCAGCCCCGCTTGCCGTTCGCACTACCCGCAAAATATGGGCAGCGCTGGCAGCGATTGTTGCACTCCACTGCCTGGTGGCCGTGCCTTTCTGCCGACAGGCCAGCGCCAGGATCGACACGTTCACCTTCCTGCGCGACTCCTGCAAAACGCTGCTTGCCGGCGGCGATCCTTACGGTGCAACCCAGGCCGACATCTACGGACCGCCTGAAAACTCCATCTATTACGGCCCAGGAATGGTGATCGATGGCCGCGTGCAGGTGGGCTACCCTTACCCTCCATTGCAACTCGTCTGGGCGCTTCCCGGCTACCTGCTTGGTGATGTCCGCTACAGCTTCATTCTGGCTGTGGCCCTTTCGGCCTGGCTCCTGTTTGCGATGGAACCCCGGGCGCGGAGCCTGTGGATTTGCGCCATTCTGCTGCTCAATCCGCTCACGTTTTATATCGAAGCCCACGCCTGGAACGAGCCGTTGGTTCTGCTGGCGCTCTGCGCGACCCTCTACGCCGCACGCAGGCATCCCCGATGGCTGCCTCTTACGCTAGGTCTATTTTTAGCCTCGAAGCAATACAACGTCTTCGCCCTCCCCTTCCTCGTGTGCCTCATCCACCCGGAGCAACCCTTTCGCTGGAGGCCGCTCCTGAAGCTGATGGCAGTCTCCTGCGCGGTAGCCACCGCTACGGTGGCGCCCTTTTCTCTCTGGAATTCCCACGGCCTTTGGCGGGACCTGGTTGTGTTCAACCTGATGCATCCCTTCCGGCACGACGCGCTCAGCTTCGCCGTGCGCCTTCCCTTCCTGCTCAAACTAAGGCCGGTCCTGCTGCTTGTGTTTCTGGTTTGGGCAGTGCGGACTTCGCGGCGAACTCCGGCACTCTTCGCGGCCGGGTATGCAGTCGCAATCCTGCTCCTGGTATCCACGGAAATGGGGTACGCGAACTACTATTTCCTGATCGCCCAAACATTTCTGCTGGCCGTTGCCGCCATGCCCGAGGTCCCCTTCTGGCCGGAGGCGACTGTCGAACCGCGGCGATCGGATCTTGTGTGACGGAAGTCGTCGTCCACGGGACCGGCGCGGCAGTAGACTGATTTGGCTTCTTTTGCGTGTGTGGGAGCGGCGGTGGAAGATCGGCTCGGAAGAGTGAGCCGTCGGTCCGCAGGCCGTATCGAGCGACCTGCGGGCCGTGTTAACGCAAAGGAGGTGAGGACGATTGGACAAGAAATCGTCCTGGATGCGGGTTGCAATCACTATCGCCGTTGATTGGCGGTTCGTGACGGCACTCGTTATCCTAGTCCTGGCGCTACTGATGAGGTAGCCAAACTCCCGGGAGGATTACAACACCCACCCCTTCCGGGACAAAACAAGTATAGCAAAAACTGAGGTGAGGCGCGGCTAGCCCTCTATAGTCCGCTTCAACTGCCCACAAGCCGCATAGATGTCCCTCCCGCGCGGCCGGCGGAGATAGGTGGGCACGCCCTCGCTTGCTAACGCGGCGCGAAAGGCCTCTACTGCTCCCGGCTGCGGCATGGAATAGGCGATGCCGGGGCCGGGGTTCCAGGCAATCAGGTTGACCTTCACCGGCAATCCGGTACGGCGCACCAGGCGGGCAACTTCGCCGGCATGGGCGGCCTGGTCGGTCACTCCGGCGAGCAGCACATACTCAAACGTGATGCGCTCACGGGGTCGGAGTTTCACCTGGCGAACGGCGTCCACAACAGCCTCAATGTTCCACTTGCGATTGATGGGCATAAGCTCTTGACGGATAAGGTCATTGGGTGCGTTAAGGCTGATGGCCAACTTGGGGCGAAATTCCACGGGCTCCTGTGCAAATCGCTCGATGCCTGGGACGATTCCCGAGGTGGAGACGGTCATGCGCTGCGGGCTCAGGCCAACCTCGGTCACCAGCAGGCGGACGGCCCCCATGAAGTTGTCGAAGTTCAGAAACGGCTCGCCCATGCCCATGAAGACCAGGTTGACGCGCTCTCGGCCGACTTCGACGCCGTGACGCGCGAGTACTGATACTACCTGGCCGGCGATTTCTCCGGCGCTGAGATTGCGCTGAAGTCCCAGTTTGGCGGTAAGGCAGAACTGGCAGTTGACGGCGCAGCCCACCTGGCTGGATACGCAGATCGTGGCCCGGTTCCAAGCCCGTTCAGCGTCCGTGGGGGGACTGATTGAGTCCGTTCCGTCGCCGGACTCGCCGTCGTCGCCCTCAGGCATCCAGACGGTTTCTACCGTCTCCGCGCTCTTCGCTGAGGCTGCGCATTGGACCAAATAGCGCTCGGTTCCGTCTGTCGATCGAAAGACCTGAGCGAGGCGTGGACGGCCGACTTCCCATCCTTCTGAAGCCAGTTTCTGACGGAGCGTCTTTGGTAAGGTGGTTATTTCACTTAGATCCGCAACTCGTTGACGATAAATAGCTTCGGTAATCTGCCTACCGCGCCAGCTTGGTTCATCCATCTCCGACATGAGCGCCGACAGCGCCTCACCGTCCAAGCCAAAAAGCGGCTTCTGGCCGTCCGCATTAGGAACGGGGCTCTCCTCAGCAGGCTTGCCCGCGTCTAATTGAACGAGTTGGATTGGATCAACGGTCACAGCTTGGTCCAGCATAGTGCATTGGAGTCATCACCCTGCTGCCGGCCGATTTGAGTTCAGGAGCAATCGCATGAAAATTCCTGCTCACAAAAAAAGTCTCCGATTTCTTCTCGGAGTTTGCAGCTTAATTCGTGGAAACGCGCACAATCGATTCATGGCCTTCAGAAACTCCCCGAAGTCTCTCCGGTTCAAAGTGTCAGGCATGTCCCCGGTCCGTACCCATGTTGTATACCCCACCCCCTCCCCCCCCTTTTCCTCCCATGCACATGAAAACAATATTGTTACGTCGAAAAAACGCAAAACGACCTGCCAAAACAAACAACTTATGTCCCGGAGCCTGTCGGATTCGAGTTCCCAAAGTCCTGAGCCGTATCGAACATACGGCGCCTGCCCGATTGTCGTATCAACTTAGAGACAGCCGGGAGCGTGCCCTTTGAGCGCATTTGCCCTACAATCGAATTCGAATCGATGATGACGAATCCTGAAAGAAACCTTCGCCGCACCGTATTGCCGAACGGCCTGATCGTCCTGACCGAGCGCATGGAACACCTGCGCTCCGTGGCCATGGGCGTGTGGATCAAGTCCGGCTCACGCTGCGAACCGGCCGAGACCAACGGCATCTCCCACTTTGTGGAGCACATGCTGTTCAAAGGCACCCGTTCGCGCTCAGCCCAGCACATAGCCCGCGAGATGGATTCAATCGGCGGCAACCTCGACGCCTTCACCGGCAAAGAGACCATCTGCTTTAACGTCAAATCGCTCTCCGACCACGTGCCGATCGCCCTTGACGTGCTCTCCGACCTGGTGCTGAATCCGGTCTTTGCCGACAACGACATAGAGCGGGAACGCGGAGTAATCCTTGAAGAGATAAAAATCGACGAGGACAATCCGGACGTGCTCGTGCACGAGCTGTTCACGCAGAGCTTCTGGAAGGGGCATCCGCTGGGCTGGCCGATTCTGGGCACTACCGAAACCGTGACCAAACTCGACCAGAAGAGCCTGTTCGACTACCACACGGACCGCTTCCATGGCGGCAACATTGTTTTTTCCGCCGCCGGCCAACTGGATCACGACCAGTTTGCCGAAGCAGTAGCTGCCAAGTTTTCCGGGCTCTCCGGGGGAGCAACACTCCACGAACTCTCCGCTCCCGAGGCGGCGGCCCGCGTTGTGATGCGCAACAAGCGGTCGCTGGAGCAGGTGCAGATCTGCCTGGGAGTGCCCGCGCCGCCCATTACCGACGGAAACCGCTACGCCACCCTGATTCTGAATACCGTGCTGGGTGGCGGCATGAGCTCGCGGCTCTTCCAGACCATCCGCGAAGAGCGGGGCATGGTCTATTCCATCTACTCCGACCTGAGCCCCTACCGCGACACGGGAACGCTGCTGGTGTATGCCGGGACCTCGGCAGGCAAAGCATTGGAAGTGGTAGACCTGATCCTGGGTGAGTTTGCCAAGCTGAAGCAGGAGCTACTCAGCGCCGAAGAGCTTAAGCGCGCCAAGGATCAGGTGAAGGGCAATATCCTGCTGGGTTTGGAGAGCTCGAATGCGCGCATGGCCAACCTGGCGCGGCAGGAGATGTACTTCCATAACTTCTTCAGCGTGGACGAAGTGATTGCCCGCATTGAGGAAGTGGAAGCGGCGCAGGTACAAGCCATGGCGCAAAAGCTTTTCGACCCTAACCGCATCGCCTGTACGCTGCTAGGCCGGCTCGACGGGGTGAAACTGAAGCGGGAGCGGCTGGTGTGTTGAAAGACAGATGACAGGTTACAGATGACAGATGACAGTTTCAAAAGCCCGCATAGCGAGGCACGAATACATTTCGCCTTTGACTGTCATCTGTAATCTGTCATCTGTAACCTGCTTTTCCGAGCGTCCCATTTCCCTTCCGCGTCTGTACGTTGTAGCATTCTGTCGAATGGGCCTTCAAACTTAGGCCCGCTTCACGAGGCAATGGAATCCCATGAATCGCTCACTTCTGCTCTTTTCTGGCCGCCGCGCTACTCGCCGCTTCAGCCCTCGGTCCGTGTTCACGAATAGCTTGAGGAAGACTAACGGCTTCACGCTGATGGAATTGCTGATCGTTATGGCGATCATCGCTATCCTCATGCTGATTGCCATTCCGACGGTCGGTAGCTTGAAAAAGAGCGCCAACCGGTTGTCGGCAATCCAATCCATCCGCGCCATCCAGCAGGCGGAGATGTCGTACGAGTCCACCTACCCCGCCAATGGCTATGCCTGCACACTGGCAGCGCTGGGTGGAGATCCAAGTTCGGGCGCGCCCTCGCCCGCCGGGGCTCAGATTTTGCAAGGCGACGTCACTTCGGGCCACAAGTCCGGATACGTTCTCTCGATCAGTAACTGCCAGAAGGTCACAGTGAACGGCATCGATCGCGTCACAAGCTATACCGTCAATGCCGTGCCGGAAACTGTCGGCAAGAGCGGCGACAGCGGCTTTTGCAGCGACCAGTTTGGCAGCATCAAGTCTGACCCGACGGGCGGCACCAACTGCACGCAGCTGGTGCAATGAGGGCGGGTAAACTTCTGCGGCATGGCGGCCTTCTTTGGGCGGCAGTCATGCTGTTCTCCCCTTGCCTGAACGCGCAACAGCCGGCGCCGACCGCACATGAGATGGCGCAGCGCGTCGATCGCCATTACAACCAATTGCACTCCCTCAAAGCCGGCTTCACGGAACACTATGAGGGCCTCGGCATGCAGCGGACCGAAAGCGGCACCTTGCTGCTGCTCAAACCTGGGCGCATGCGTTGGGACTACACGTCTCCGGTGGCAAAGCTCTTCCTGCTGGATGGCAAATATGCCTGGTTCTATTCGCCGGGCGACCCCCAGGTGCAGCGCATTGAGTCGAAGAAACTCGACGACCTGCGGTCGCCGCTGCGGTTTCTGCTGGGGCACACGGAGTTGGAAAAGGAAATGAACACCCTGGCCCTTGCTTCCGGGCCTAATGGCAGTTTCACGCTCTCCGGCCAACCCAAGGGCCAGGAAAAGCGTGTGAGCCGGCTATCGCTCACCGTGTCGGCTGAAGGGACCATCGTCGGAATCGAGATTGAAGAATCCGATGGTGCGCTGACTCGCTTCAAGTTTACCGGCGAAGTGCCAAACGCGGCGATCCCCGCGGATCAGTTCCGATTCACGCCGCCTGCGGGTGTGCCGGTAGTGGATGCGGCGGCGCCGGTGTAGTAGTGGTGATGCAGCGCTAGAGCAAGACCATCCCGGTTGACTTCGAAGCATTCACATCGAATGTCATCGTGCGGGTGCAGCCAGCCGAGTGGCAGAGCCGTTCTATCAGGCAATCTGGAAAGTCCGCATTGGACGCGTCGAATTTACGAACAGCCTGTGATACGGCGTCGTGTTTCTCAAGGACCACTTCGTTCGAATCAAGTAATCCCCGGAGAAGTGTGCTGATTTCATTCCTGGGCTTGCGATAGGTCCGATCAAACACCCAAACCAGTTCCACCAACGTGACAAGGGAGACGTAGCCAGGATTCTGCGGAGAAAGCGAATCGAAGAGCGCTGTGGATCGAGGACTTTGAAGGAGATCGTCCTGTAGAAAAAATCGGAGCAGAATGTTCGTGTCGAGCCCGATCATTTGTCGTGGCGCTCAGCCAAATGAGCGTTGTATTCCCTTACAATTCGGGCGTCATCCTCGGCAAGATGGGAGGCGATTGCATCGTCCATCTCCTCAATCGTCATTGGCTTCCCAGTCCATTCGAACATGCCCTTCAAATTCATGATCGATCCCTTTTTCGGTTCGAGGTAATATCTTCCGGTTTCATCTTTGACGAACTCAACCCGATCACCGGATTTCAAACCGAGTTCATCGCGGACTTCGATCGGAACCGTCACCTGACCTTTCGACGTGATTAAGGCGGTTGCCATAGAAAATCCTCTGGTCCAGTATAGCCTAACTCCTTACTTCCCGTAAGGAAAACTCTTCATTGAGAATCGTGAAGTCAGCTTCCGTATACATAGAAACCCCGTCCGGATTTCCGACCTAGCCAACCGGCGTCGACCATCCGAACCAGCAGCGGGCAGGCGCGGTACTTCGGATCTCCATAGCCCTCCTGCAGGACGCGCAGAATATCCACACATACATCGAGGCCGATGAAGTCCGCCAACGTCAGCGGGCCCATGGGGTGGGCCATGCCGAGTTTGAAGACCTGGTCGACGGCTTCCGGCGTGGCGACGCCCTCCATCACGGCGAAGGCGGCTTCGTTGATGAGCGGCATGAGGACGCGGTTGGAGACAAACCCTGGAGCGTCGTTGACGGCAACCGGCGTCTTGCCTAGTTGGATGGCCAGCGCATGCACCTGGTCGAAGGTCGCGTCACTGGTGGCCAGGCCGCGGACGACTTCGACCAGCGCCATGACCGGTACCGGGTTGAAGAAGTGCATGCCGATCACTTGCGCGGGACGGCTGGTTTGCGCGGCCAACTTAGTGATGGAGATGGACGATGTATTGGTGGCGAGAATGGCGGTTTCCGGCACGATGCGATCAAGGGCGCGGAAGATCTCCGACTTCAGCTCGAATCGCTCCGAGGCGGCTTCTACAACAAAGTCCGCCGTGCTGAGCGCTTCACGGTCTACCGTGGGCACGATGCGGTCCATTGTTCGGTCGATTTCAGTTTCTGGCAGCTTGCCTTTGGCGGATTCGCGGCCCAGGTTGGTGCGAATCTGAGCTAGCGCGCGATCGAGGAAGCGCCGTTCCACATCGCAAAGCACGACACGGAAGCCGGTGCGTGCAAAGACATGGGCGATGCCGGAACCCATGGTCCCTGCCCCCACTACGCCAACAGTTTTGATTTCGGCCATTCGAGACTTCTCCCAAGTGCAAATGGGAGTTTATCAGGGTAGGCGGACTGAAAAGGCGAAAGGCCGGTAAGACGTGGCGTAGTGGCCTCCCAGGTCTCAAACGCGAGACCTGGGGCACCCAGCATTTTTGGGCATGAAGGACTTGGGTGATTAGTTGCCGGATTGGCCGGCTGGAGCCAGGTAAAGCGGGTCCGTCAGTTGGAAGACCAGGAGTGTGCCCGCCTCAAGTGTGGCCTGCGGATGGTTTACCAGTAAATGGACGGTAACCGCGCCCGCGCCGATCAAGCCGCCAGTCAAAGCTCCTACCGGGCCGCCTACGACTGCGCCGACAACGACACCGGACCCCACCGCGCCGCCATATTCGATGCTGTCGCGCTTGACCCGCGAGTCAGGGCGGATGGTCCCTTCGTCCCCAACGCGGGTATGGGAACCGTGCGTACCGGTCACCTCCGCGTGAATGGTGAAATGCGTGCCATTGGGCAGCGTGACGGATTGCGGCTCGAGGCGCATGGTGCCATGGCCGCCCGCATGACCGCTCGACACTTCGACCACTGTGCCGTCTATCTCAGAGCCGGCGGGGATAAGTACCTGACCGCCCTGCATGACGTCATAAGCCACCGAACTGCGGAAGGGTTCGCCCTTTTCCGTCATTGCGGTCGAGAGCCGATTGAGCAGGTGCACCTGAATGCTGGTTCCCTCCTGCAATTCGCCGGGACGCAGCGGCCGTACATGCACAATGTCGCCGTCGGGGTCGGAGGGATAGGTGCGTTGACTCAGTTCGGGAGCGGCTTGCGGACTGGATGGCGACACACGGACAATGCCGCCATCCGTGCCGTCCGCCGCTTCAGGGGCCGGGAAATTCGCGGAAGGATCGGCAGAGGTGGGCCGGGGTTCGCCCTGAGGATTCTGGGCGTCGCCCGATTGGGGAGCGGAAGCAGCAGCGGGGTCGATTGACGGCGGCGGAGGGGTCTGCTGTGGGGCTGATTGCGTGGATTGCTCAGCGTTCATCGGTTGCCCGGCTGCAGGCTTGGCCGCCGGGATGCTGGTGGTGACGATGACGTCGTCAGCTGGAGGCTTGGAAACTCCCTGGTAGGGGCCGGCACCCTGTTGAGGGCTCGCCTGGCTTGAATCCTGAGCATTGAGAACGCCTGCGGTTGCAACAAGCAGGATCACGACAGGAATTGACCGATTGAACCGGACCAAACGACTCGTCATATTGGAGTGCCTCCTCTGGGCGAAAATCCCCTTCTACGCATAAACCCGAACCGGGCCGGAGAGTTTCGCGAGCTGTGTCAAAAGTCGCCCGAACGCCCACTCTCCCAAGTTAAGATTAGCGCCGGGCGGATGGCTTTCGAGCCAATAGAGACAGCCCGTGTGCCTAATACGGCACGAATCAAAACAGGTAACCACGGACAGGCAACCACCGTCTTCGGGTTCATGAATGGAACGGAGTTCGTGAATGGTACGGAGTTCGTGAATGGTACGGAGTTCGTGAATGGAACGACTTAGCCTCTGTGACCGCCGCCACACAGCTTGGCGGGCTTTTGTTTGTTAGAATCCATTGGGAAGATAAACCGATTTTGATTTGGACGGAGAGGAAATTAACCACGTGCCGGAGCTTCTGAACACGATCACGAGCGCCGCCGGAGAAACTCTTGCCGTGGACCGCCGTCCCAAACTGCCCCCCCTGAACGTCCGGCTGCAGCACCGCATCCTGAGGAGCGATATGACTGAGATTGTTGCTATTCGTGCCCGCGAAGTTCTCGATTCACGCGGAAACCCGACCGTGGAAGCGGACGTGATCCTGGAAAGCGGTGCATTGGGCCGCGCCATCGTGCCTTCGGGCGCTTCCACCGGCGAACATGAAGCCGTGGAACTACGCGACGGCGACAAGACACACTTCCTCGGCAAGGGAGTGCTGCAGGCTGTGGAGAATGTTGAATCCGTAATCGCCCCGGAATTGGAGGGCATGGATGCCTCCAACCAGAGATTGATTGACCAGACGATGATCGCGCTGGACGGCACGCCGAACAAGGCCAAGCTGGGCGCCAACGCCATTCTCGCCGTTTCCATGGCCGCCGCCCGCGCCGTGGCCCAGACGCTTGAGGTTCCGCTCTATCGCTACCTTGGCGGCGTCAATGCGAGCATTCTGCCCACGCCGATGCTCAACGTGCTCAACGGCGGAGCGCATGCCGACTCGAACGTCGACTTCCAGGAGTTCATGATCATGCCGGTCGGCGCGGAGCGCTTCAGCGATGCGCTGCGCTGGGCCTCGGAGACCTTTCACGCGCTGAAGGGTGTGCTCAAGAAGAAGGGCTACAACACTGCAGTGGGTGACGAGGGCGGCTTTGCTCCTTCGCTCAAGTCGAACGCCGAAGCGATCGAGCTGATTCTCGAAGCCATTGAGGCGGCGGGCTACAAACCAGGCGAGCAGATCGCCATTGCTCTCGATCCCGCGTCAAGCGAGTTTTACGACACGGACAAGAAGAAATACGTTTTTAAGAAGGGCGATAAGAGCGAGCTTTCCAGCGAAGAGATGGTGCATTTCTATGACAACTGGATTCGCCAATACCCGATTGTTTCCCTCGAAGACGGTCTGGCTGAGAACGACTGGGAAGGCTGGAAGATTCTCACCGACAAGCTGGGCAGCCGCATTCAGCTGGTGGGGGACGACATCTTCTGCACCAACATCAAGCTGCTGCAACGCGGAATTGAAGAGGGAGTGGCCAACTCCATTCTCATCAAGCTGAACCAGATCGGCACTATCACGGAGACACTGGAAGCCATCGACCTAGGCCGCCGCTACGGCTACACTTCGGTTATTTCGCATCGCTCTGGCGAAACGGAAGATACGTTCATTGCGGACCTCGCCGTAGCTACCGGCGTAGGCCAGATCAAGACCGGCTCGGTCAGCCGCACCGACCGCATCGCCAAGTACAACCAGTTGCTTCGCATCGAAGAAGAGCTTGGCAGCGGGGCAGTTTACCTTGGGCTCGAAGGGCTGAACTATAACGACTAACCACCTGCGGTGGGGCAGTCGGCTTCGCTACGAACCAAGCAAGAGGAGGGGACTGCAATCCTCTCCTTTCGCTTTCGGTATTCAGCCCCAACTAACACAAATCTGTCATCCTGAGCGAAGTCTAAGGACCTGCGGTTGCCTCTCTCGTGTTCGCTTTCAAATAGAAGCAAAGCCAAAATCTTCTGGTTCCCAAATCGGCTTTGGTATGATCTCCGAAAGAGCGCAGCAATAATTCCGTTGGATGAGAAAGCATCGAGAAATGCCGTCACAGTGGATCACTTGGCGCTCGCTTGCCGTCACTTCGAAGAGATGGTCGACGCCGGTGTGACTGAGAACGGTGCGATCAGGACGTTGGAACTCTTCGCGGACGTTTACGCAAAAGTCCATTCCGGAGGAAGCGCGACGCCGCATCACGTGAGTCAGGTCGATCTTTGGTCACTCGAAGCGAAAAAGCTTCGCGAGCGCTTCCCCGAGGCGAGACCAAGAGACTGCTACCGCGTTGAACACGGCACACCGCGGCGCGGTTTTGCGCGCAAGGTATTGGAACTCTATCGCGAAGATAGGCTGAGCGAAAAGGCCATGGTGAGGCTGGTCAAGCGTTACTGGAAACTGGCCGTCATCACGCTTGAAGAGGATAGAGAGCTTAACAAGGTTGCGAGGTCCAAGACCTTCGAGACGCCCGAGGAGAGATGGGCAGCAGCCGGCATCAAGTTCTCAGGGTAAGGCCTCACCGAAAGACCACCGCAGGTCCTTCGACTCGCCTCGCTCGCTCAGGATGACAGATTTGTGGCGGGTGCATGTCCTGTGGAACGTCCCAATGTGCGATGGGACACACCGGACCTCCTGCCTGGCAGTTTATCCTCGGATCAGTACAACGATTTTTCCGAGGTGTTTTCTTCGTGCCTACTCCCAAGCGTCCTCTCGTTCTGACCATCCTCGACGGATGGGGCTACCGCGCTGAAACTGCCAACAACGCCATTGCTCTCGCCAAGAAGCCCACCTACGACAAGCTGCTGCGCGAATACCCGAACACGCTGATCCAGGCCAGCGACCACTTTGTGGGCCTGCCTGACGGACAGATGGGCAACAGCGAAGTGGGCCACTTGAACATCGGCGCCGGCCGCATTGTGCAGATGGACATTACGCGCATTGACGCGATGATCGCGGCTGATACGTTCAAATTGAATCCCTCCATCGTTCGCGCCATGAAGCGTGCACAAGAAGGCGGGCGGCAACTGCATCTCTTCGGCCTGGTCTCAAACGGCGGCGTCCACTCGCACCAGGAGCATCTCTACGCATTGCTGCGGTCTGCTCGCGAATATGGGCTGACACGCGTCTTCGTTCACGCGTTCATGGACGGCCGCGATACGGGCCCCAACTCGGGTGCGGGATACATTGCGGCGCTGCAGAAAAAAATGCGCGAGTACGGCATCGGCAAAATCGCCAGCATTAACGGCCGTTACTACGCGATGGACCGCGACAAGCGCTGGGAGCGCGAACGCAAGGCCTTCGACGCCATGGTCAATGGCAAGGCCGAGGGCGGCGCTTATCCTGACCCGGTTGCGCGCATCAAGGAAAATTACAACAACGGAGTTACAGATGAGTTCCTGATTCCCTTTGTTGTTGTGGATGGCGCGGGCAAACCAGTGGGCCAGATTCGCGATGAGGATGTCTGCATCAACTTCAACTTTCGCGCCGACCGCGCGCGCCAGATTACTCGCGTGCTGGCCCGCGAAAGCGGCTTGAACAGCAAGGGCGGGCGCGATCTGGATGGCTGGGAATCACTGGACCAGGCGATTCCACGGTCGGAGATTCCGAAGAACCTGCACTACCTGTGCATGACGCAGTACGACAAGCTTTACGAGTTGCAGTTAGTCATTCCACCGGAGTCGATGGATAACATTCTGGCAAATGTGCTTGGCCAGCATCAACTGCGTAACCTGCGCACAGCCGAGACGGAGAAGTTTGCTCATGGAACTTACTTCTTCAACGGAGGGATTGAAGTTCCCTTCCCGGGCGAGGAACGCATTTTGATTCCGTCGCTCAAAGTGGCAACCTATGATCTTGCGCCGGAGATGCGCGCCGAAGGCATTGGCGACACTATTGTGAAAGCCGTCAACGACACAGCCTTCGACCTGATTGTTGCTAACTTCGCTAACGCAGACATGGTGGGCCACTCCGGCCAACTCGAGCCGACCATTCGCGCTTGCCAATACGTAGACGCGCAGTTGGCCCGCATCTATAAAGCGGTCAAGGAGCGCAACGGCGCGTGGCTCATTACCGCCGACCACGGCAACGCCGAATTGATGAAGGACCCAGTCACCGGCGGCCCGCATACTGCGCATACCACTAATCCAGTGCCCATGATCTATGTAGCCGAAGACGCGCCGCATTATCGTTTGCGTCCTGACGGCTCGCTGCGGGATATTTCCCCGACGTTGCTGAACATTTTGCAGCTTGGCTTGCCGAAGGAGATGACCGGCGGGGATATGCGGGTGCCGATCGCGAAGTAAGTCTGCATCCGTTCAAACGGCAAAGGCGAAGCCAGCTTGGCATCGCCTTTATATTACCGAGGAAATCCTGGACTACCTGGGCCGCAGGGCCTTGATGGCTTCGGGCAGGTGCTCTTCAAACCGCCTTGCGCGCTCAGCGGCAATTCCGCCCAGATACGTAGGCACGGGCGTAGCTGTGAGCACCAGCAGGAACGCGATCACCGAGAAGCAGACTCCCGCTGTGGCTGCCGACATGAGCATGTGGTACATGTCGAAGATGTCGAGGCCCAGAACTTTGAAGGCTACATTTTCGAGCGGCTTGATGTGATGAAGAACTGCCAGCGCGAACAGGAAGAAGAAGACTGCCAGCGACGTAAGGACAGCTAGCGACACATCCAAGCTGCGGTGGAATTTTTGCCGGGCGCGGCAATAGGGGCAATCGGCAAAATGCTGTTCGTAGTCTTTGCGCATCTCCGGGGAGATCCCTGAGATGTCATAACGCCAGCTCGACAAGATGGCGCCTGCAACTCTGTCCGTGCATCCGGTTCTTGCCATACGCATTTAGACTCACTTTGCAAAGGATGTGCTCAACCGCCGATTACTTGTGCGGCTCACGTGACAAGGTCAGGCCGTTAACCTTCTGATGCTGAATCTGCCAATGCGGTTCAGATTCGGCCTGTTTTTTGCCTGGCCAAACGGCTAATTCCCGCTGGCCGTTTGGCGCCTTTTCCTCGTCCATCTACCTGGTACAGAGTGATGCCCGTGTAGCACTATTGTAACCGAATTGACTTAAAAAGAAATAGGCGCAAGGGGCTCATTCTGTTCAGCCAGCAGCAGCTTGTTGGCCAACAGGCTGGCTCGTCCATTCAGCGCCCGCTCGGCTGTCACACGCGCCAATTCTGGAAGATTATTGCTTTCAGATAGATGCGCCAGGATTACGTAGGCGGCTTGACCGTCGTATTCCTTTTCCAGGAAACTTGCGGCCGATTCGTTCGACAGGTGACCAACGCGCGAAAGTACCCGCTGCTTTACGGACCAGGGGTAGGGACCGTCACGCAGCATTTCAAGGTCGTGGTTCGACTCCAGCAGCAGCAAATCGACGCCCTTGAGCTGCGCCTTGACGTTGGGCGAAATGTAGCCCAGATCGGTGGCAAAGGCCATGCGCACGCCTTCGGAGCGGAAAACAAATCCGACCGGATCGGCCGCGTCGTGGGGAATGGTGAAGGGGCTGATGGCGATATCGCCGATCTCAAAACATTTGCCGGACTGGAAGTATTCGACGCCTGGCAGCCAAGTGGGGTCCTCCTTGCGGGATGGGACGCGGTTGGGGTCTGCTGGCTCTGCGGCTGCCGCTGGAAGTGGCTCCGCGGCAGCTTCCATGGTCGACAGGTCGCTCTCGGCCTGGTCTAGGTCGTCCGGATCGCACGCGGCATCGCATTGAGCGGATTCGGCCTCAGCCTGACGCTCGGCGGCCTGCTTTCGACATTGCTCCAGCCACTGGGCGTAAGTCATTTGGCGGCGGGGCGTCAGCCAGCGCATCCAGGCGCGATGCGTGCCTTCGGTAAAGTACACCGGAATGCCGAGCTTGCGGGCTGTTACAGCCAGGCCGCCTACGTGGTCGGTGTGCTCGTGGGTGATGATAATGGCGTCCAGCGTGGCCGGATCTTCTTGGGCCTGCTTCATGCGGCGGAACAGTTCCCGGCAGCTTAGCCCGGCGTCTACCAGGATGCGCGTGCGGCCGCCCGTGACAACCGTAGAGTTGCCCTTGGAGCCCGAAGCCAGCACAGTGAAGCGGACCATCCTCTGAGCATAGCGCGAAAGGCTGTTCACCGCGCAGGGATGGGGTTAACCGCTTATGCAACCGGCCCGGAATGGGACCTTCCAAAGTAACGGCCCGGAGCTACGGCCCGCCGCAATGCCGCACGGGCCAACAAACGCGTTGAATCGAGTGTTGGCAGAGGCGAGTTAGCGTCGTTGATAATCAGCGGAATCTCGGTGCAGCCGAGCACTACCGCGTCGCAGGCTTCCTGCTTCATACGCTCGATGATGAGTTGGAACGTGGCTACCGCTTGGGGCCGGAAGACCCCGTACACCAGCTCTTCCATGATGATGCGGTTGATCTCTTCGCGCTCGGTTTCCGTTGGCCGCGCATACTCGAGACCGTGCGCCGCAAGCTTCTCCGGATAGACCTCGCTCTGGACCAGCCAACGCGTTCCGGTGATGCCGATCCGCTTGAAGCCGTGGCAGACTGCCTGCTTAGCAACAACTTCAGCGATGTGCAGCCATGGCAACGGAGATTGCGGCTCAACGTAACGGAGCGCCTGATGAATGGTGTTGTCAGGGCAGATAAGGAAATCGGCGCCAATACTCGCCAGCTTGCGAGCCGAAGAAAGCATCAGTTCGGCCACCCGCTGCCAGTCGCCGCGATAGATGCATTGCATGTAATCGCCCAGCGCATGGGTGTGCATGGAGACTTCAGGATGCGCGTGTGGACCCATGAACTCCGCGCCTTCCACGCAGATGGTTCGATAGCAGAGCGATGCGCCCTCCGCGGAGCAGGCGACAATTCCGATATGGGCGGCCACATTACGATTTTACCGGGATGCGATGAGACAACCGAGAACAGTCTTATAACCAGGGCCGACGCATATCAAATCCCCAGTAATTTGAGTAGGTATGGATGATTCCATGCGGCTTTGAGTCTTTTTCCCTTGATGCCGCGTTTGAAAGTAGTTTCCTGTTTGAGCAGATTCAGCG
>JBELAI010000075.1:0-23665 GCA_049508975.1 Occallatibacter sp.
CTCGGTCTATCGATCTCCGGTACTTACCAGGTAGACGCGGACAATCGCGGTGTAATGACGATCACGAGTTCATCAGGCACACATACGCTGCGCTTTGCCCTCAATCAGTCTGGAAGCAGCGGAAGGCTCATATCTTCCGACCTATCGGGTGTTCGTGTTTCAGGCGTGATTAAGCGGCAGGATCCCACAGCACTCAATGCTTCCGCGTTGACCGGGGGGTACGTCCTCAAGCTGACCGGGATGAATGTATTTGCGCAGAGATTCGGGGCTCTTGGCCTGATATTCCCGGATGGGACTTCGTTTATCGCCGGCAGCAGCATGGACGTCAATGAGGGTGGCGTTGTGCAGCCAACCTTTGCTGCTTTCTCCGGAACCTACACCGTGGACGACACCGGGCATGGTACGACCACGCTCTCAATTCCTGGATTTGATGGCGGAATCTTCGATCTGTCGTTCTATGTTGTCTCTTCCAATGAGTTTCTGGTGATTTCGGTGGACACCCTCAGTTACGGCAACCCGTTGTTCGGTGGAGTTGCCGAAGCTCAGACGGGAGCCCCGTTTACAACCGCCGCATTCCAGGGAGGGTCTGTATTCGAGCTAAGCGGAAACAACGGAACCGCCCCTGACGATACTGTGGGCTTGCTTGATTTCGGGCAGCAGGAAGCCGCCACAGTAATCTACGACGAAAACAACGGAGGCCAGATAACCATAACGGGAGGAATGACCGGCGCATACGACATTGAACTCAACGGCCGCGGCACGCTGAACCTGGTGAACGACCAGGATGGCAGCCAACTTATCTGGTATGTGTACGCCACTTCACCGAACTCCGGCTTCATCATGGATGCATCCACGAGTGAGGTGTCTGTGGGTGAACTTGCGGCACAGGCAGCAATTTCGGAATTCTCCAACTCGAGCTTATTGGGCACGTTCTATTTTGGCTCGGATGAGAACATCTTCGCGCAGACACCATTGGATACCGGGAGCATAAGCTTTGACGGTGGCAGCAACGAATCAGGTCTTGGCTCGCTGACGGGCGTGGAAGATATAAGCCAGGTGTCAGGAACTCTGGTCGGTCAATCGCTTGGGGGGAACTACACTGTGTCCCCCGTATCGAACAACGGAAGAGGCACATTGCTTCTTTCTTCCCCTTCCGGGAGCACAATCGCTGTCTGGATTGCCAGTTCTTCGAAGGTGTTCGGTCTGGATGTAGACCCAACGAGTGTACTGCCCGCTATCTTGTATTTTGAGCAGTAAGGACTAGTGGCGAACCTTGAACGAACACGGATCGGCGCAAAGACGCCATCCGCGACGAGGACATTTATGAAACGATCCGCGTTGTTTTTCGGCTTTCTTCTCGTTTTGGCTGTGACGATCATCGCCGTGCCGAGCGTTCTGGCTCAGCGGGATGCCGCGGCACTCGATCAGAAGGCAGCGGCAGGCGATGCGGCGGCCCAGGTTCAGCTTGGCATGAAATATGCTCTTGCTTCGCCACACGACGTCCCCAACGCGATGAAGTGGTTTCAACGTGCGGCCGACCAAGGGTATGCCGATGGGCAGTTCCATCTTGCAGCAATGTACGACGTGGGAATGAAAGCGCAGAATCCCACCGAAGCTATCAAGTGGTACACATTGGCGGCGAACCAGGGACACCGCGACGCGGAGTATCGCCTCGCGGTAATGTATGACCAGGGTCGTGGGACCGCCAAGGATGAGGCCGAGGCTGCACGCTGGTTCACGAAGGCTGCGGTACAGAAACGTCCTGATGCGCAATACAGATTGGGAGAAATGTATGAGCAGGGAACCGGCGTCCAACAGGACTATTTCAGCGCCCTGAGTTGGTATCTGGCAGCGGCGCGACAGGGACGTCCGGAGGCTGAATACAAAGTGGGCTACCTGTATGAAAAGGGCCTGGGCACGGCGGCGAACAGATCGGAAGCCCTCGAATGGTACCGAAAATCAAGCGCGCTCGGTGATCCTTTTGCGGCCGACGCCATCAAGGCTTTATTGGAGCAATAGGTATTGGCGAGGAGCAGGTCAGCGGGATGATAACCTCGGAAAGTGATTCGGAGAGGCCGGCATGCGTGGAATTGTGGGGGATCAGTGGTGAGTTGCCTGCAGGTTCAATTTCATAACATCCGTTACACATTGTTTCGGGACATCCTTTAAACTCGCACGCGGTGTGAATTGCCTTGAGCAGAAAAGGTCGAAGCGAAGGCATTGTGCTCTCGCCCAGTGAAGAGATATTCAAATCTGTAAAACGATTCGTGTGTGCGAGCACCGAGCGGAAGTTAGTCCCGTGGCCGGTTGATTCGGCATTTCTGCTCGTTCAAATGCTTCTCCGGGGCACATTGATCTGTGAATCCACCTTTCACCGATTCACGAGTCTGGGCACCAATTTACTAAGATGGGGATGTAGTGGCTTCAATGGGGGAAACGTTTGGGGCCGGGGCAAACGCACAGGCCGGACCGAAAACTGTCCAAGCTGAAGGAGCGCAACCGCGAGCTTGAGGCGCTGGTGAAAGCGCGGACCCGTGCCCTGGAAGTGGCTATAAGCAGGCTGGAGCAGGAGAGCAACACCGATTGGCTGACCGGCATTTCCAACCGTCGCAACTTCGAACGTATTTTCGCCCAGGAATGGAACCGTGCAATTCGGACTGGCCTGCCTCTTGGGCTGGTCATGTTGGACGTGGATCACTTCAAGCGTTTCAATGACAGATACGGTCACCAGGCAGGTGATTACTGCCTGCGGGCCATTGCGCACGCACTGACTCGGACGGCCCGGCGTGCTGGGGAACTGGTTGCACGCTTTGGCGGAGAGGAATTTGTGGTGCTGTTGCCAAATACGACTGTAGACCACGCCATGCGGGTCGCCAGCCAAATCCAGTTAGCGGTCTGGTCGTTGTCACTGCCTCATGCTGATACGGCAACCGGTATCGTGACCTGCAGCCTGGGGGTGGCATGTCTGACCGTTGCTGAGCAGCTAACCAGCGACAAACTAGTATGGCGGGCCGACCTGGCGCTTTATCGTGCAAAGCGATCGGGGCGGAACTGCGTAGTCCTGGCGACAGAGTCAGAAATATCGGGGCAAGCTCAAGGGCAAGACTCCTAACCCCGGTTGCAGCCGGCTAACACGGAAGTGCATAACGCGGATCGGCAATTACTCAAATTGGCTTTTGGGGTTCTCCGGAAAGTTGGTAGGCTGCTGCCGTCGAGACGATGGTGAGAAGACTGCCTTCAGCGGTGGAATGCAATCGATGTGCTGCCAGAGCGGAGTCCAGCACGGCTCGCCAATCGCCTTGCCTCAGCGATTGCCTTGCGGCCTGACGCATGACGCGGGCGTGAGGCGACAGCTGGCAGACTGTGCAATAATTTCATTGCGGAAATCAGCGAAACACGGCCAATTCCCAGGGCCGGTTTCGTTCCTGCTCCTCATAGCTATAGACCAACCGCTTGTGTCAAGTATTTAGCATTGATGGAGGCGTATGTTCCTTTCCCGCTGCACTTCCCGCTCAAAAGGGCGTCTTTTTACCCTGCTTTTCGGGATGGTCAGTGCCCTGTTCGCTGGGTGTCATTCGAACACTTTTTCTTCCAAGCCGACAGTGCAAATCACGCAAGTCCCGTCGGCCAATCCGGGCGGTCCAGTGCAAATGGACTTTATCGAAGGACGTGCGACCAACGCCAAACCCGGTCAACAGATCGTTCTTTATGCGCGCAGTGGAATATGGTGGATTCAGCCATTCGCCAATCAACCATATACGAAGATTCAGCCCGACTCGACATGGAGGAACTCCACCCATCTGGGCACAGAATACGCGGCGATGCTGGTGGAACCAGGCTTTCATGCCTCAACCAAGACAGCGACCTTACCTGCTGAGGGCAACGGTGTGATTTCAGTCGCAACGGCGACGGGCAAGCCGGTTGCGCCCATCGTTTCAAAACTCATTCATTTTAGTGGATATGACTGGACAGTGCGTGCGGCGGCGAGCGATCGAGGAGGGCAGTCGAACTCCTACGATCCTGCGAATGCCTGGACGGACAAAGACGGCTTTCTGCACCTTCGAATGGAGGAGCATAACGGGGAATGGACATGTGCCGAGGTGAGCTTAACCCGCAGTCTGGGCTATGGTTCGTATATATTCGTAGTTCAGGATGTTAGCCACATGGGCCCATCCGCCGTGCTGGGGATGTACACAGTCGACGACCTTCGAACGGACACCGTTCGCAGTGAGCTGGATGTTGAAATAAGCCGCTGGGGTCTCGCAGACAGCAAGAACGCGCAGTATGTTGTCCAACCGTTCTATGTTCCCGAGAATATCTCTCGATTCATGCTTCCCGGAGGGGTGCTGACCCACGTGGTAAATTGGGAAGCCGGTCGCGCATCCTTCAAAACTGTTCGCGGTGCGGTGGTCAGCACCGGAGGATCGACTTTAAGCGAACATGTTTTTACTTCCGGCGTTCCGGCTCCTGCAAAAGAAACGGCTCACGTGGGCTTGTACAGCTTTATGCGTTCGAAGGGTTCGCCACAGCAACCGGTCGAGGTTGTGATTGAAAAATTCGAATTCCTGCCATGATCGGTTCAGCCGAACCCGCCAGCTTCGCAGGGCGCTGACAAGTGGGATAGTGCTCATGAGCCTTGTGAGCGCTGCTTTTGCGCTGGATCCAACCCGGAGAGTTTCACAATACGTCCACGACAGATGGGACAAGGATCGGGGCCTCATTGGGGGTTCAATCTACTCGATCCGGCAATCGACCGACGGCTATCTATGGATGGGTACCGAACGCGGCCTTGTCCGTTTCGATGGATTCTCATTTACTTTTATGCAGAACCCTATGCCGGGCGAGCTTCCGAACAGTCCCGTGCGGGATCTGATTTCCGATTCTGGAGGAAATCTCTGGATTCGCCTTGAAGGACCGCGCATCGTTTTTTATCACGACGGGAAATTCGAAGATTCATATAACAGTCTAGATCTTCAAGGGATCACGTTTACAGCAACTGCCACTGACTACGATGGAGCGGTATTTCTCTCGGGGCTCGGAGATAAGACGCTCAGGTACAAGGGGGGGCGTCTAGACACTATTGTGAGCGCGGAAGAGAATCCCGGCACAGTCATCTCAATGGCTGCTACGCAAGACGAAAGCGTTTGGCTCGGTACACAGGATAACGGTCTCTTTCGTGTAAGCCAGGGGCGCATTTCCAGAGTCGCT
The DNA here is from genome assembly GCA_049508975.1 of Occallatibacter sp. Classification (GTDB taxonomy): domain Bacteria; phylum Acidobacteriota; class Terriglobia; order Terriglobales; family Acidobacteriaceae; genus Telmatobacter. The sequence continues at coordinate 5,209 of JBELAI010000075.1, forward strand.
CAAGAACTCAAGGATCTGAAAATCAACTGTCTTTTGCCCGCTGAATCAGGAGGCTTGTGGATTGGAACAGACCATGGAATCCATCTATGGGAAGGCGGAGCAATGGTGACGGTGGCCTTGCCTTCGTCGCTCGGACAACTCCAGATTCTTACAATGGTGAGGGACCGCGATGCAAACGTCTGGATTGGAACGAACCATGGAATTGTGCGCATGACTCGATCCGGTTCTGTCTCACTCGATCAACTCAGTTCGAAACCGGGCTCTGAGGTAACTGCGATCTATGAAGACTCCGACGGCGATATTTGGTTCGGCGGTTCGCGTGGTGTGGAGCGCTTGCGCAATGGCATGTTTACAACGTTTTCGACCACTGACGGACTTCCCTCGGGCGGTTACGGTGCGGTTTACGCGGATTCGACGGGACGCACCTGGGTTGCGCCCCTCTCCGGCGGGCTCTACTGGGTGAGGAATGGGGAGGTTGGCCATGTCACACTCGATGGGATTGAACACGACGTCGTGTATTCGATCAGTGGCGGCGATGGCGAAATCTGGGTGGGGAGGCAACGTGGCGGCCTTACAGTGCTGTCCGAAGAGGGGGATAAATTCACTGCGCACACTTACACCCAAGCGAACGGCCTGTTACAGAACAGCGTCTTTTCCGTGCAACGCGATCGCGGCGGCGGGATATGGGCGGGCACGATCAGTGGCGGCGCCAGTAGATTTCGCGACGGCAGATTCACGAACTACTCGACCGCGAATGGACTTGTCTCAGATTCTGTCAATGCAATTGTCGAGGGCTTCGATGGGACAACGTGGTTCGCGACGTCAGGTGGGTTGGCCGCGTTCTCGAATGGACGGTGGACGAGCTACACAATTCGTGACGGCCTGCCATCCCTGACGGTCAGAACAATCTTCCAGGACTCAAAGCATGTGCTTTGGATGGCAACTGCCGGCGGTTTGGCCTACTTAACATCGGGGCAAATCAAGGTACCACCGAACCTGCCGAATGCATTGCGAGAGCAGGTCTTTGGAGTGGCAGAAGATGTGATGGGTACGCTCTGGTTTATAACTTCCGATCATGTTCTGAGAGTAAACCGAGACCGTCTTCTGAGCGGTTCGCTCGCGGACACAGACGTTCAAAGCTACGGCATTGAAGACGGTTTGCCAGGGGTAGAGGGCGTGGCTCGCGATCGCACTGTAGTTGCAGATCGCATGGGCCGTATCTGGCTCTCAGTGGCATCCAGCTTGTGCATGGCCGATCCGATCGTTACCTCAAGAAATGCGATTCCGGTCACTGCTCGAATCGAGTCAATTTCCGTGGGTGGACACGAGGTAAGCTCGCAGAGACCTATACAAGTTCCCGCGGGCGTACGAAGCATTGGCTTCACCTTTGGGGCAACGAATCTATCCGTCCCAACGCGCATTCGTTTTCGCTATAAGCTCGATGGTTCCGCTCAGGACTGGAGCAATATTGTAGCGACAAGGCAGGTTGTCTTTTCAAGCCTCGGCCCCGGCAACTACGAATTCCGCGTCGTTGCATCGAACAGTGTTGGACTTTGGAATGGGCCAGAGACTTCCGTCCGCTTTGTCATCGAGCCTTCATTCTGGCAGACCTGGTGGTTTCGAATTGGTTGTGCGACAGCATGCTGTCTACTAATCATGGCGGTTTATCGTCTGCGCATGTCTCAGGTAACTCGGCAATTAAACGTACGCTTTCAGGATCGGCTCGCCGAACGGACGAGAATTGCGCAGGAACTGCACGACACACTCTTGCAAGGTGTTTTTAGCGCCTCAATGCAACTCGATGTGGTGGAAGATCAGACGCCTCACGACTCTCCCACCAAGCCCCTTCTGCGACGTGTTCTTCAATTAATGGGCCAGGTCACAGAGGAGGGTAGAAATGCGCTCCGCGATTTGCGCATTCCAGCGGGTGAAAGTCTCAGCCTCGAAACGGCGCTGTCCCGAATCCGCGAGGAATTTGCGTTCGATCAAGCGGCAGCGTATCGGGTCGTAGTTCATGGAGACGCACTTCCCTTAAACCCAATCATCCGCGATGAAGTGTATCGGATTGTTCGAGAGGCGGTGGTCAATGCTTTCTTGCACGCCAAGGCAAACAACATCGAAGTGAAAGTAGAATATGCAAACAGGGCTTTTCAGATCCTTGTGAGCGATGATGGCCGTGGCATCGACCCGCATGTGCTCGAAACCGGTCGTGAAGGGCATTGGGGGCTGCCTGGCATGCGCGAACGCTCGGAAAGCATCGGTGCCCGTCTTAGGCTTCGGAGCCGCATAGATGCCGGCACCGAAGTTGAACTAACGATCCCGAGCGCGATTGCCTTTGAAAGACAACCTCGCGGATGGTTATCTCGATGGGTTCCCTGGCTCACTCGGGGAAGAATCGATACGCATTCCAAGGGCATTCAGAAAGGAGAGAAGCGATGAACAATCCAGTTCAGATTCGCATCTTCTGTGTTGACGATCATCCCCTCATTCGAGAAGGGATTGCGGCCGTTATACGAAATGAACCCGACATGCTGCTTGTTGCCGAGGCCTCAACGGGCCGCGAGGCAATTCAGGGATTCCGAGAGCACCGGCCGGACATTACACTCATGGACCTCAGGATGCCGGATATCAGCGGCATCGATGCTTTGATCGCGATTCGCACTGAGTTCGCAGATGCGCGTGTCATCATGCTTACAACTTTTGAAGGAGATGCGGAGATCCAGCGAGCGTTGGAGGCCGGCGCGCAAGGCTACATGCTCAAGAGCATGCCTCGAAAACAGCTTGTAGAAATGATTCGACGAGTGCACTCCGGCAAGAAACACATTCCTCCCGAAGTGGCAGCTCACCTTGTCGAGCATCTTGGTTTCGAAGCTCTGAGCAGCCGTGAAATAGAGGTTCTTAATAAGATCGCGGGAGGAAACCGAAATAGCGACATCGCGGCGCTTCTGTTTATCTCAGAGGAGACCGTGAAGGGGCACGTCAAGCACATCATGGAGAAGCTTGGCGCGAACGATCGAACTGAAGCTGTGGCGATTGGAGTGCGACGGGGAATCATACAACTCTAGATCAGGCTGATCTTTCTCCAGCGCATAGGTCGGAAAGTTTTACAAAAAAGCACACTTTCCAGGGGTTGAAATCCTTTTCAATTCCCCTAGTCTTTTCGGAGGTACGCTCGGCTTACCCGAGGAGGCACAGGCTGCAGAAGTTCTTCTCAACCTTTCCGGGTGGGTGGCCTGGTGCCGGCCTTGCCATCCTGCGGTTGGCTGTCGCCGGGAACGCGATTGCTCAGGGTATTTGCATCCTCACGGGATCGAGTATGGCGGTGTCAACTTTCTTGGCTCTGGGACTAATAGCAGTCATCTCGGGTCTTGTGTTCCTGGTGGGATTCATGACGCCGATCGTCGGTTCCATTCTCGCACTCGGCTACCTTGCCGAGAGCGTTTCGCTGTATTTCAGCGACGAGGCGAGCAAACATGCTACCGCGTGCACGACTTTTTATCTGGCTTTGATATCGCTGGCGCTGGCCCTGCTTGGACCTGGCGCGTTTTCGGTTGACGCGCGCCTGTTTGGCCGGCTCGAAATCATCATTCCGGATCGCCGGCCTCCTCCCCGGTAAATATGGGCGCACAGGTTCGCCGCTCAATTGAGAGTTGATGTGCGCGGCCACTCCACACTTCTTCATTGACTCCGACGACAAGACCGGTCCGAATGGGGTCTTGTGGTAGAAGATCTGGTCAGGACTTCTTTTCTGATTTGAGGCGTGTCAATGCAGGGGCTGCCAGCTAGCGATCGGCGGGGCGCGTTGGATTGCAACCTGAAACGTACCTGATACCGGGTTAATGCTTAGAGGGCCGAGGCACCCGCTTCCGCTACGGCGTGATCCTGCTCGCCGCTGCCACCGGAGACACCAATGGCGCCGACGACTTTCCCGTCCTTTTTGAGGGGAATACCGCCGGCAAAGATCATGACTTTGCCGTTGTTGGAGGCGTGAATGCCGAAGAACTGGTCTCCAGACTGGGAGTTTGCGCCGAGATCTTTTGTGGTGATGTCGAAGGCTCGCGAGGTCCAGGCCTTTTTCTGCGCGATGTCAATGGATCCGAGCCAGGCGTTCGCCATCCGTTCGAAGGCGATGAGGTTACCGCCCTCATCGACGACTGCGACATTCATGGGCTGGCCGATCTCTTCCGCTTTTTTCTCGGCTGCGGCGATGATACGCCGCGCATCCGGAAGCTGAATCATGATTTAAATTTCCTCTCTGTGCGCGGGGAATACGCACACAATCATTTGGATGCTTTTAGCGAGGGGTTTGATGCACATCGGAGTGAGGCGTTGTTGCACGGATGGAGTGAGATCGGCGAGGCTCACGGCTGGTAGCGCATTGCGGACCGATCAGAGAATCCGACCATCCCGCATGCGAATCGAGCGACCAGCCCAGGAAGCAGCTTCCTGGTCATGCGTGATCATGAGGATGGTTTGGCCGAGCCGCTGGTTCAGATCGGCCAGCAATTCCAGGACAGCCTTGGAGTTTTGACTATCGAGATTTCCGGTAGGCTCATCGGCGAGCAGGATCGCAGGCCGGTTCACGAGTGCCCGCGCAATTGCAACGCGTTGTTGCTGGCCACCGGAGAGCGCACGAGGTTTGTGCTTCATTCGATCCGTAATTCCCAGGATATTCAAAATCTGCTGAAACTCAGGCGAGAACTGCGTGGTTCCGTGTCCTATGAATTGCACGATCCGAATGTTGTCTTCCGCGGTCAGCGTGGGCAAGAGATTGTATTTCTGGAATACGAAACCGACCGTGTTTCGGCGGAGCTTAGTCCGTTCCGCGCTGGAAAGGTCATTGAGATCCTTGCCATCGATTCTGACGGTCCCTGAAGTTGGCGAGGTCAGGGCTCCGAGGATGTTGAACAGGGTCGATTTGCCCGATCCTGAGGCACCGACGATGGACACGAATTCGCCTTTGGCAACGTCGAGGCTTGCCCCCTGCAAGGCGTGCACGTCGACATCGCCTGCGCGATAGGTCTTGTAAAGATTCCGAACCTGAATCATCGGCGCGTCACTCATAGGTGAGCGCCTCGGTCGCATCCTGCCGGACGGCTTTAATGACTGGGACAACGACCCCAAGCAATGCCCCGAGGACCGCAATTCCAGCGACGATGGGCCACCATATGTACACCGTCTCCTGGGTCAAACTGGCCGGAACCGCGTGTTGCATGAGCCACTGTGTCCCGTACGTCAACAGGATGCCGGCAAGCGATCCAAGGATCGAGAGCAAGAGGGTCTCCCGGAATAACAAATCGAAAATGAAGCCGGACGAGGCTCCAACGGCTTTCAGAATGCCGATCTCTCTTGTCCGCTCCAACACCGCGGTATACATCGCCATGAACACCACGATGAAGCCGACTATGACCGCTACGCCTATGACAACCCCGATGAAATTCCTCAGCAAACCAACGCTGTTGATGGAAAGAAGGGAAGTGAACTCTTCCATTGTGTAGATCGGGTAGCCAGGTAACTTTGCACGCAGTTCACCAAGCACTTCCTGAATGTGATCGGGGCTATCGGCCTTGACGTAGATCTGGCTAAGACGATGTTCATTCTCCATCAACCCCTGAAGAACGGGAAGACGCACGCAGATTCGGGCCAGCTTGCCGGATTCAAATATCCCGGCCACCCGCCATTCATGACTCATCAACCGGACCTTGTTGCCTACATGCAATCGCTTTTCCCTTGCGTAGTATTCGTCGACAAGCATGTCCTGGTCGTTTGTGAACGGTCCGCCTTCCAGAAAGTGGAACCCGCCGCTCATTTTCGAGAACTGATCGAGGTCAAGCCCGGTAATCGAGTCGAAACCCGACAGCGGTTCGATTGCGGTCCCGGTGGCAAGTGCAACATGCGGCTGCGTGGTCAGAAAGCTCAAGAGCTTATCCGACATCGGCGCTGTGCTCAGTCCGATAATCGACGATCCCGGAGGCCGGATCATTATGTCGGCGCCAACGCCGCGAGCGCGTCGCGCGGTCCCGTCCAGAGTGCCATAGCTGACGCCCACGAGCGTGAGGATCATCGAAACCTCAACCGCGATTGCGAGCACGCTTAAGATCGTGCGCACAGGCCGATGAGCGAGATTCGAGACGACAAGCTTATTTATCAAAGGGCCGCTCTGGAAGAAGCCGAATCGAGCTGAAAACAATCTCTCAAAGTCTATCGCACTTGTCTCGACGGGGTTCTTGCCGGAGTGCCAGGCGCTTCGCGATGCGCTATGAACAGGGTGATGTGTTGGGGTACATTCCTTTGCCGGCGGGGCTCGTGGTCTGCTGTGCTTGTTCCCTGTTAGCCCGCGCCAGCCAGCTTGAGGTAATCCGGCTCATCGGCTATCGTCCGGTGGCGAAAAACACGCACAATCTTCCGCTCCTTCAGAAAGAACACGCCCGGCATCTGATCCGCATCTTCTCGAATCATGCCAATTCCATACTTGAACATCGCACCCTTGAGCCAGCCCTTCCAGACCATCGGATTCAAAAAGTGGGAATAGGGATTGGTGCGCGACAAGGCAAAGACGGGAAGCTGATAGAGGGTCGCATCCGGATTGCTGATCCTCTCCACATCGGAGAGGTTGTAGTAGTCGAAGTAAGGTTTCGCACGTTCCGGGGAGCCAAGATGCACAAAGACAGGCCGCACACCCTTCGCCTCAATCCGCGACCGCACCTGCGCCACGCGGTCCAGCGCCTGTGCACAAAAAGCGCATGCAAAGTGGCGAAGAAAGATGAGCAGAACCGGCGATTCATCCACCAGATCGAGCAGTGACCGGCCCGTCTCCGTATGAAACTCGCTCACGGAGTCTGCGAGATTCGATTGCGCAGTTGACTGGTACATCCCCGAAGCCTCTCAATCCACTCCATTCCCGTGCGAATTTCGATTATAGACGTAATCCGATGGACACCGGGATCTTCTGCGATTCGACCCGGAGCCCAAGATTCCGCTCTGCGGGCGGTTTGGCGAACTTCGGTGGAGTGGAATTGAACCAAGCACCAGCTCCCAGATTCTTTGCGGTCGATCTGGGTTTGGATGTCCTCTTCTGCTAACCGGCGACGAGTTGTTGTCCGCCGTCGATGTCGTAGGTCGCGCCGGTGAGGGCAGTATTGGTCATGATGTGTACGGCGAGCGAAGCGACGTCGGCTGGTGTGACGACGCGCCCGATGGGAAGCGTGCCGCGAAGCTGATTTCGGCGGTTGTCGAGCTCATCGCCGAGGAGCGATGCCGACAACGGTGTGTCGACGAAGCCCGCCGCGATGAGGTTGACTCGGACGGGCGCGGCTTCGAGCGCGAGGCTGGCGGTGAGGGCGGGGAGCGCAGCGGTGACAGTGGACACGATGCCCAGTCCGATGGTTGTGCGGCGGCCGCCGACGCCGCCCATAAACAGCAGCGTGCCTCCCGGTCTCACCTTGGGGGTGGCGTTGCGAGCGACCTGGAGCATCAGCAAGAGATGCGCGTCGAGGGCGCGTCGTGCCTGCTCGAAGTCCATTTCGAGGAGGCGTCCGTAGTGGGGCCTGCCGGCCGTCACCATCACGTGGTCGATCGTGTCCGGCAGGTCGCCGAAGAATCGTTCGAGTTGAGCAGGATCGTCGGCGTCGAAGGCCGCAATGCTCAACGCTTCAAGTTTGCCGGCTGCGAGTTGAAGGCGTTCGGGATTCCGGCCGGTCAGGATCAGCCTGGCCCCCTCAGCGCGTGCTCGCCGGGCTGTTTCGAGCCCTATGCCGGCGCTGCCGCCGATTACAACGACAGTTTGCCCGAGAAGTTCCGGTGCGCGCCCGACGGGAAAGGTGTCTGTTGCGGTGCTCATAATTCCTCCAGGATTCAGTTTCGTTCGAATGTCCCGAAGCACTGCCGGGAGCGATGTCGGTCCCGGCGGAGTCGTTCATTGCGGCAGCTCTTCGCCAGACTGTTCTGCCGCCAAGTAGGCCGCGTACCAGTCAGCCCAGTTCGCGTCGCGCTGCCCGATGCGCTTCTCGTGCTCGCTGTGAGCCGCCTCGGCTCGCCGAAACGCGCTTGCCAGGTCGGTTGCGGAACTGAAGGAAGTCGCGCCAGGTTCGACGCGCCCGGGGATCCGGGTCGTGACCTCCTGCAACTGCCAGCCGTTCCCGTCGGGATCGCTGAATAAGGCGCGCGAGCGGTAGGAGAGACGCTCGGGATGCAAGCCACTGCCGCGGCCTTCCGGTCCGTTGTGGAAGAACTCGCCTACCTCGACGCCGGCGGCGACCAGCTGGTCCCGGGCGGCCACGATGTCTGCAACGATCAGGAATGCCTTGGCCGAACCGGGAGCGGCTGAGGTGAGGCCCTTGCCGAAATGGACCGAGCACCAGGAGCCAGGCGGCGTGAACTGCACCAAGCGGAAATCTTCGCCGGTGGAGCGGTCGGCGTTGAGCCGCCATCCGATCCCTTCGTAAAACTCTTTGGCGCGGTCGACGTCCGAAACGGGGATGATGACGACCTCGAGCTTCATGTCAATTCTCGCGAAGCCCCCATTTCTTGCTGCGTCGCTATTGCGGACCTCAGTCGTGCTCATGGTTACCTCCTGTGTTCTATGGGATCGCCGTTGCCGTTCTACCCATGAAGGAATGAGGCGGCGGATCATCTATTTCGTTTGCGGCCAATCTCCGATTTCGGCTGAGTTCTACTCTTTGAACAGGTGCGACGCGTGGGTTACCGTCGCGTTTGCCCGCATCGCCGCGGCGACCATCGCCGCTTCCGTCAGCATCGTGTCAGTTGCTCCGGCCCTGCGCGCGTCTTTCATATGTATCTCGATGCAGTAAGGGCACTGGGTTGTCAGCGCGACCGCCACCGCTATCAACTGCTTGTGCAGGACATCGATGGCGCCGGCTTTGAACAGCTCTTGATTAAAAGCCCAGAAGGCTTTCATCGTGTCAGGTGCATTCTCATCGAGCTTCTTGAGCTTCGTGAGATTCCTCATATCAAACATGTTTGCAACTCCTTTTCGGTTTTGTGGAAAGCGCTTCCGACCTGGAAGGGTGCGGAAAGTGCGTTTGGTTATGCGTTTCAGGGGATTCGCGGTGCGCACGCCGGCGTCAGCCGCGAAGAATGGGAGCTCCGAAGTGGGCGCCCGTAGCTCCGCCATCCACCACCAACTCGATCGCATTGATGTACGACGAGTCATCTGAAGCAAGGAAGAGCACAGCTTTGGCAACTTCTTCAGCTTCGCCCCAGCGGCCAAGCGCAATCGCAGAGGAGTAGAAGTCAGTTAGCTTGGCTGACTCCTCAGCCGACGCGTTAGCACGGGGACCACGCTTCCAGAGCGGAGTCTTCGTCCACCCGGGTGCGACAACATTCACTCGAATCCTGCGTGGCGCCAGGTCTGCGGTGATGGCGCGCGCCATGGAGACAAGGCCGCCCTTCGCGGCCGCGTAGGCGGCGAGTCCGGATTGCCCGAGAGAGTCGTGTATTGATCCGTTAAATATGATGCTGCCGTTGTCATTCAATAGAGGAGCGGCGGAATTGACAGTAAAGAAAGCGCCGTTGAGGTTGGTGTGGACGATGTTCTCAAAGACGGCATCGTCGGTCGCGCCTGTTGGTGTCCTGCCAGCAATGCCGGCATTAGCGAAGACAATGTCAAGCTTGCCAAAGTCTTTGGAAAGTTCAGCGAAGAGTTCCTTACGGTCCTCCGCCACCGTAACGTCGGCGCGATAGCCGCGCGCTTTCGATCCGAGTTCGACGACCGCTTCATCGAGCGTCTGTTGATCCCGGCCAGTAATCGCGACTTCAGCGCCTTCCGCAACAAAAAGGCGGGCTGTGGCCAGCCCGATGCCGCTGTTCCCGCCGGTGATGAGAGCCTTCTTGCCTGAGAGTTTCATGATTCCTCCTTGATGACTGGCTCATCAACCAAGATGACCGTCATACATGTGATAGGGTGTGTGCGCAATTTTGCTTAGTTCAAACAGGAGAGCTCGGAAGATCGAAGCCCACCTGTTGCACGAAGATTTGGAGCATTGATAGAGTCATTCAGATCAGGCTGCCGAGTTTGCCGGATTTGACCGCAGTGATCTGAAGCCCGCGCGAAGCTCTTCTGAAAACAGTTGCGGCTGTTCCCAGGCCGCATAGTGCCCGCCTTTGTCGACCTTGTTGTAATAAATGAGTTTGGTGTACGCCCGCTCCGTCCAACTTCGCGGGGCTTGGTAGTTCTCGCCGGGAAAGACGCTCACTGCAGCTGGGATGGAGACATTGGCCGCGTTATAAAGATTGAGGCGAAGTTCCCAATAGAAACGAGCCGCCGAAATCGCCGTGTTCGTCAACCAGTAGAGTGTGAAGTCGTCGAGTACATCGTCTCGCGTCAGGTCACCTGCGGAGTATCCATTCATCGTGCGCGCGAGCACTGCCGAAGTGATCGGCGCCGCAGGCTGGCCATAACCGTCCCCGTGGTCAAAGAGCCAAGCTGCCAGGCAGACGGGCGAATCCGCCAATCCGTACAGAGTTTGTGGGCGAGTCGCCATCATTTGTGCGTAGGCACGTTTCTTCGTAAAGAGATTGGTCAACTGCTCGTAAGCACGCCTTTCGCCGGCGGACAGGCCAGATGGCGGAGGATCGCCACACTGGAGCGCCCTCGCAATGTCGGATGGAATAGTCCCAGGGAAGTTGGTGTGAATTCCAAGCAATTCTGGAGGTGCGTGCTTGGCCATCACGGTGCAGACACCCGCGCCCAAATCGCCGCCTTGCGCCAGAAATTGTGGGTATCCAAGGCGCTTCATCATCACCACCCAAGCACTTGCAGTGCGCTCGAGACCCCAGCCGGGAGTGGTGGGTCTTGCTGAAAACCCGAACCCCGGTAGCGACGGAATCACCAGATGGAAGGCGTCCGATGCGTTCCCGCCATATGCCGTTGGATTGGTAAGTGGACCGATAATCTTTAGCTGCTCGATGACTGAGCCGGGCCATCCGTGCGTGACGATCAGTGGTAACGCATTTTCATGTTTCGAACGAACGTGAATGAAATGAATGTCCAGCCCATCGATCTCGGTGATGAATTGAGGCAACGCGTTCAATCTTGCCTCGCACTTGCGCCAATCGTAGTCCGTCGCCCAATAGCGAGCTAGTTCCCGCATTGTCTCCAGCGGAACGCCTTGCGATTCGTCCGTAACCGTTTCTCGATCGGGCCACCTTGTCGAGTTGATGCGCTTGCGTAATTCCGTGAGTTCCGCTTCTGGAACGTTCACATGGAACGGACGAATATCGGAGTTGTCTCTCCCCGTCTGTAGTGCGATTTCAGTCAAACCATCAGTCATAGTTTCATCTCCCTTGCAAAAGCCGTGAATATCCAGCAAGCCCATAGAAACGGCTGGCGCTGCTACATTGCAAAAGCGGCGACGAGTCAATCCGAATATTGTTGACGCACGAGTGGTCTCACGGGGAACGTCGGTATCGGCCGCCTGCTTGCTGTCTTGTCGTGTCGCAGTAGTTTGCATAATCGTGTCCTCGCGCTGGTGATAGGTTTCACATCGGAATGACGAGTGCCCCGTCCTTCACCAATTCGCTGGATTCGCCTGCCTCTTCGGATTCAGCGCCTTCATCTCATTGAGTTCCTCGGGAGTGATTTGAGCCAGGTGCCGGATGAACAAAACCAGGCGCCAGGTTTGCGCGGCAGTATGCACTTCGCTGAATGCTGGCATGCCGCTCAAACGAACTCCATTTTGAATTGTGTAGAAGAGTTCGCCATCGCTCTTGTCCTGCGTTTTGGCCGCACGCAAGTCGGGTGGTTTCGGATAGAGGCCCTTGCCGAAAAACGTCTGGCCCCCTCCGTCATTCGAATGGCAAGTGGCGCAATGATCGGAGAAATGCTCCATGCCTGCCCGAATGTTCTCCGTTGAAGGCGTGATGGGATTGCGAAGTTGGCGATACGCGGATGGGACGGCCATTTTGCGTGCCGTTTTGGCCGCGAACTCCTCAATCGCCGATGGTGTATCAAGTGCGCTGAAGCCTCGTCGCACGAGAGTCAGCCCGTATCCCGCGGTTGCAACCGCAAGAGCGACCATAATCAGTGAAACTGCTTTCCAGGGTTTCATGTCTACCTCTTCTGCCCCCAGACATCGTCGCCCGCCGGCCCGAACGTAGGCAGGTAGCTGCCGAAGTTCAATTCGAAGTCGCTTGGAACGCCGTAACCGACATTGCGGATCTTGTCACGGCGCGCCTGTGTACCGGGCAAGGCCAGCATTGGGAAGATCATTTCGTTGCTGGACTGGAGCTCGGCAGCTGTCGGAAGGCCGAACCGATTGATCTGGGCCTTCGCCGCGGCTAGCGTTTCACGGTCGAACCCTGCCAGACGCCGGACGAGCGCATCGACAAACGAGTCGAGGTTGGCATCGTCCAGCGTGCGGTTCACCCAGCCATAGCGCTCGGCGATATCAGCATCGAAATCGTCGCCGCTGAGGACTATTTCAAGTGCACGCGAGCGGCCGACCAGGCGCGGCAGCCATTCCAGCGCCCCGCCGCCCGGGACGAGTCCGACGCCGACCTCGGGGTTACCGAATAGGGCGTTTTGCCGGCTAGCAAAGCGCATGTCGCAGGCCAGCACGAACTCGTTGCCGATGCCGCGCGTGCGGCCGCGAATCTTGGCGATGCTCACGACTGGCGTAGACGCGAGGCGCAGCACAAATTCGCGCCAAAGGCCCAACACTTCCGGCCGCTCAGCGGCCTTGGCTACGTCGAGATGGGCGGTGAAAAACTCGGGGTTCGCCGACTGAAAAACAACGACCTTCACGGACGGGTGAGTATCGAGGTCGTTCATTAGCGCTCCCAATTCGACGATCGTTGAAGGAACAAACATGTTGATCGGCGGGTTGTTGAAGGTGATCGTCCACTGCCCCGGATGGGTGCGGTCGATGTTGAACTGCGCCACGCTGGCGTCGTTGTTGGCGTGGGCCTCATACGTCGGATTTGCCATGTTCTTTCCTCCTCTTTGGTGGTTTCAGGTTGTGTGGTTTCAGCGTTTGCAGAGCTGAAGATGCCGAAGGGGGCTGAGATGGCGGTCATGGTGGCCGGCCAAAGAAAGCACTGGCGGTTGCGATCGATTTGTTCGGATGAATTAGCGCTATTCATCGGTCAGCCTCCCGGGATTGGTGATTGGTTGCTGAGTCCAGCAAAGACATTCTGAGTTCTTGATTCCGGATCAGAAGTTCGCAGACACACTTCTGTAAGCCGTGCAAACTCCGACGCCAATCTTCTCGATCCTGGCCCGGCTCTTCGCATTGCATTCTCGCCTCATCGGCATCCGTCGGACGCTGTGGCGAAGCGGTGTAGTCAGGCAATGGGGCGTGGGGCTCTCGATGTTGGAGGTCACACATAACATCTCCAATTCAAAATCATCGGGAGCGTCCGGCAGTCAATGAAGCCTCGCTGAAGCTTTACCGGCTTGCGGCGCCAACTCAGATCCAGCACCTGGTGCCATCACACCAGAAGCCATGCTGCGGGACAATAAGACGAAGGTATCGATTGACCCCTTGATTTCATGAATTACGTACATGATTTCGCCGCGCCAGGGAACAGCTGTCCCCGAATCATTTCGGCCGAACCTGGCTGGTAAGATGTTCAGGTTGTTCAGAGTGCAGCGGAAAATCGTCGTTCCCCGGTTAGGGCCCTCCTAAGCGACCAGCTTTGAATCGTCTGCCAACCGAGAGTCCGGAGGTATATCGGCATGAGTGTTGGAAATCCAGAGAAACCGGGCGGAACTCCGCGCGTCAACGAAAGTGGTGTTCGCTAGATTGCCGATGCGATGCCTTTCCTGGCATGTACTCTGACCGCGCAGGGATGACTGCAGATGAAGAGCAGGGATGGGGTTGCGGAGCTGCGCTTCACCTGTCGGCCTGAACAGCCATCCTCACTGATTGGCGGGAATTGACGTTGCTATTCGTCGCCGCTCACTCTTGCTACATACATGTATTGGCGCTTGCGACCATCAGGATTCGAGCAGCTCCATATCAACGGAAACTGTAAGGGCATGGACTCCGCCTCCTAGAATCAAGCCGCGGAGAGGACTCACGTCGCCGTAGTCTCTTCCCCAGGCTAGCGTCACGTGGCCATTTGAGGGAATCAGGTTGTTCGTGGGATCTAGGTCAAGCCAGCCGGTCCCCGGACAATAAGCGGAAACCCATGCATGGGACGCATCCGCTCCCACAAGCCTCGGTTGCCCGGGAGGTGGATAGGTTCGGAGGTAGCCGCTGACATAGCGCGCCGACAGATTGAGGGAACGCAGGCACGCAATCTGCAAGTGTGCAAAATCCTGGCATACCCCCCTGCGCTTCCGAAAAACCTCTTCCGTGGTTGTGCGGACAGTGGTCACTCCCGAATCAAACCGAAAGTCTGTGTGGATGCGTTCCGTCAGATCCAGAAGGCCCTCGCGCAGCAGACGCCTGGGGGTGAACGACTTGAGAGCATAGTCTGCAAATTCCGTTCGCAATGGAATGCGCGGCGACTCAAACCTGAATTGGTAGGCTGCGAGACCCTCTGGGCTGTGATCATCCGGCAATGATCGTACCGCTTCTTCCCAAGGCAGATCTCCATGCGGCATGGTCGCCTGAACATCCTCCATGAGGACTTCGCTTCTGGCTTCCACTACCAATTCCGTATGCGGTTCCCGTAGAGTGAATAAGTAGAGAGTGTTTCCAAAATAGTCCGTTCTCTCGGTTATCGCAGCCGGGGTCGGCTGGATGTGTATTTCGCACTTTGTCAACCGGTGCTGAAGAAGGGAACGCGGCTTGAGACACGCGACATGGTTCCCGACCGAGACAGGATATTTGTACTTGTACTTGGTTCGATGGACAATTTTATAGATCATAGGCCCATGGTGACCGGCAATGTGCGAGCGTGGCTGAAGTATCTGCTCGACAGATTATTTGACCAGGAAGGCAGCAATCTTTCCAGCCTTCTGAGGTAGCGCTCAAGCTGAACTGGGCCGCCGGTACCATTTGCGGCCTTTGAAGCCCCTGGCAATGGATATCTTATCTTGCGCAGATCGAACCCACGCAATTCGGCCAAAGCATCGCGTACCATTTGCAAATCATTCGGCAAATGCCGCGGCAGCCTTTCGTAGAGATCGGCGAGGTGGGCTAGTTGAAAGTCCAACGACCGGGGATTGGTCTCATCGGCCATCAGAACATCCAGGACCGCCAACGGCTGGAGTGTGGTGTAGTAGCGGCTTCTGTACGCCATGGAACTGTCGCTGACTTCAAGCAAATACTCGAGGAGCAGCCAGTCCTGCTCGGCGAGCGGCCTGGTGATTTCACGCAGTTGCCGTGTGAGATAGATTGCGCGCTCGAGTCGCCGGCCTATGCTGAGGAACAGCCAGCCTATGCCACGACATACGTTTTCGCGCTCCATTCCCGAAAAAGCGGAGAGTAATTCCAGACAATAGGTAAGAAGGTCCGGATATTCGAGAAACGGTGTGTCCCGCCCGACCTCAACCGAGTCCCGCAACTGGCCGATGAGAAGCGTCATATCGGCAGATAACCGCTCTCGAACCGTGCCCCCGACGCGCGATACCTCAGCCAGGGTTGAGGCCAGGCTTTCAGAACGTTTTGGATCGGTAACGATCGAGATCAATTCTTTTTCGAACTGCAGCGAAGTGGGCCGCTTGTTCTTTGCCTTCGGCAATTTACTTTGCCTCGACTCCAGGCAACTGTGGAGCCTGATCAAGCAGGCTCGCTCCGCGTCGCCGGCCTGGCGCACGCGGGAACTCAAACACCGCACGATACGGGCGGTATTTTCGGTGCGCTCGACATATCGTCCCAGCCAGAACACATTGTCGGCCACGCTGCTGGGCACACCTGGCAGCTCACGGCGCAATGGTACCGGCTCGTTGCGAGGACGTAGCAAACTGAATGTGTCAACGGTTTTGTCCCAAAGCACCCAGGCGTCCTTGCTGTGTCCGCCGCGCTGCATGGAGACGACGGATCCTTCTGCTCCGGCCACACGCACCAGGCCCCCCGGAATCGCCGTCCATCCATTTCCTGTGTCGAGCACGTAAGCGCGGAGCACGACGCTGCGCGAATGAAGGTATCCATTGTCCCAAACGGGTGCGTTGGAGAGAGTGACTTGCTCCTGCGCCACATACTCATGAGGATTAGCCGTCAATGTCTCAGCAAGCTTTACTTTCTCGGCTCGGTCGAGTTCGGCTCCGAATACTGGCTCGATGCCGCGTGAAGGAAACGCCGGCTTCACCACCACGGAATCGAGATGATTCAACACCCAGTCGAGCGCCGATGGCTGGCCGCACCACCAGGTCGCGACGGATGGAATTTTGAGCTTCTCGCCAAACAAATGACGGGAAAGGCCGGGGAGAAATGGCATGATCGCCGATGTCTCGATCAATCCGCTTCCCAACGCATTGGCGACGACGACGTTTCCCGCAACGATGGCGTCGACCAAGCCGGACACACCGAGCAAAGAATCACTTCGTAACTCGAGAGGATCGCAGAAGCTATCATCCACGCGGCGCAATATAACGTCGACGCGTTCCAATCCATCCACTGTCTTGAGGTAGATGGACCGATCGCGCACGGTGAGGTCCACTCCGGTGACTAGTGTAAATCCGAGGTAGCGAGCTATGTACGAATGTTCGAAGTAGGTCTCGTTGTGCGGACCGGGGGTGAGAAGCACAATGCGCGGGTTATTGCGGTGCGAAAGTGTAGCAAGAGCGTCGCGCTGCGCACGGAAGAAAGGAGCGAGGCGAAGGACATTTGCCTTGCTGAAAATATCGGGCAGAACGTCGGAAACGATGGTGCGATTCTCCAAGGCATAACCGCTGCCTGAAGGAGCTTGAGTGCGATCGGAAAGCACCCACCAATGGCCGTCCGGCGAGCGCGCCAGGTCGACTGCGAGCATGTGAAGATAACTGTGAGCAGGAACAGGCACACCAACGAGCGGTCGAAGAAACGCAGGGTTGGCGAACAGAAGCGCGGCAGGAAGGTGCCCATTTGCGAGGAGTTCCTGCGAGCCGTAAAGGTCCTCGAGAATTCGACTCAGCAATCGGGCGCGCTGAACGATGCCCGCTTCGATGAATCGCCATTCTTCGGCGGGAATCAGGAATGGAACGATGTCAATCTTCCAGGGTCTGTTTGCACCAAGCGGGTCGCTATAGATGTTGTACGTAATGCCGTTTTCGCGAATGCGGCGTTCCGCTTGCTGACAGCGATGTCCCAACTCTTCGGGGCCGATGTCCAGGAAGGACTTCATGATGCGCGCCCAGTGGGGTCGAGAAATTACGCCGTCGGCCGATAGCTCGTCATAGGCGGCGCCATAGCGGAGCGGGGTCTGATAGAGATCGACGGTCATGACACGAGCCTCGGTGGTTTCTCGATTTGTGTTTTTTGTCCGAGCGGCGGTAGTCGCAAGTCAAGAGTCATGGGGAAGAGCGGGTTGATTTCTTCTTCAGGCACGTGCATCGGGTAGATTGGCGGGCAGGCCACCTTGAAGCGCTCCATGCGCCGGTCATCGGCTTCCGCAGCATTTGTCGGACGAGCTGTGTAAAGGCGACCGTCAGGTGGTCCAACGTGGTAAGTGCATTGGCCGATCGAATTACCTCTCATGCGGTCGATAAGGTGGAAGACAAGGGGTGCATGAACGGGAACTGTAGGGTGCAATGTGGCGGACAAGCGCCGCGCACGAAAGCGGACTCCGGCCAATGCTGTGCCGGGCTCGCCTGTGGGTTGAAGAGGCACCTTGCGCCCATTACATGCAACTGCATAGCGGGATTCCAGCGTAACTCCGGAGAGCTTTACCTGTATCCGCTCCATTGATGAGTCCACAGTGCGAACCGTTCGTCCGGAGAAGGTTTCCTCTGCCAGAACGTTCCAAGGTTCGAGGGCCTGGCGCAATTCAAGCTCCACTCCGTCGGCGGCAATCGAGCCAATCTTCGGAAAGCGAAATTCCAGATGCGCATCAAACCATTCGTCTTCGAAGCTATGCCCGAATTCACGCAATCGACCGAGCACTTCGCGAAGGTCGCGTCTGATAAACTCCGGCAACATGAAGCGGTCGTGAAGTGTTGTACCCCAGCGGATCAGGCTTCCTTCGAAAGGTGTTTTCCAGAACATGCTTACCAGAGCGCGAACCAGCAACATCTGAAGAAGATTCATTTCGAGATGTGGCGCCATTTCGAATGCCCGCAATTCGAGCAATCCCAGTTGCAGGCCTAGCCCCTCTGGCGGAAAGAGCTTGTCGACGCAGAATTCGGCGCGATGAGAGTTTCCCGTCGTGTCGACCAAGAGGTTGCGAAACAATCCATCGATCACCCACGGCGGGCAATCGTGTGAAGGGAGATTGCGAAAGGCTACCTCGAGCTCATACAAGGCATCCATGCGCGCTTCATCCACGCGTGGATATTGGCTTGTAGGACCGACATACATTCCCGAAAACAGGTACGACAGCGATGGATGGTTCTGCCAAAACGCTACCATAC
>JBELAI010000076.1:0-24434 GCA_049508975.1 Occallatibacter sp.
GAGTGCTTGCACCTTATACTCTTTCGGAAAGTAAGACAGCGTATATGTGTGCTGTTCTTGAATTATTTCAAGCGTATAACGGTCCGATCGAAGCAGAGACCACGTGGTGGGTTTCTTGAAAAGAAGTCCAAAACCGCCTCCACTGCCTATCATGGAATTGTAATGATCCTCCTTGCCCGCAGTAATAACCGTAAAGCCCATCGTGAATACACTGTCGATCATCTCCTCCGGAGAAATCTGTTTGAATAACTGGTCGAAATTCATCTCTTTGACATTCAGTTCGCCCATATGAGCCTCCTTGTGAGTGGGTGCGGAATTAAGATCCGCATACGTATAAAATATACCGGTCAGTCGGTTTTTACAAGATAAATATACCGCCCAGCCGGTTTATGTTATTTTCGTAACGTGAGCATACGAAAACCACGGAAGCCGCAGGAACGAGCCGTCGTGACGCGAGAACTGCTCTTGCGCGCCGCGGAGCAGGTCTTTGCGCGAGTCGGCTATGAAAAGGCGCAGGTGGAAGAGATTGCCGAGGCGGCGGGCTTCAGCAAAGGAGCTCTCTACGCTCACTTCAAGAGCAAGGAAGAGCTGTTTCTAGCGCTCTATGAGACGAAAACAGCCAGTTACCTGGCTCGACTCCGCCACGCGTTGGACAGCGCCCCAACTCGCGAGAGAAAGATCGATGCATTCCGCAGCTTCTACATCGAATTGGCGAAGGAGAAGGATTGGGCGCTGATAAGCCTTGAGGTCAAGCTCTTTATTTCGCGCCATCCAGAGGTAAAAGAGAAACTCCGTCAGATTGACGAGCAGGCCGGAGACAGCATGGAGGGGGCATTGATTCGAGTTTTCGGCAACGCAGTTCGAGCGGCCGGAGGAGCTCTCGGGGGCATTTTCTCTGCGCTCGTGCTGCAGGCCGCCTTGGAGCCCGATGTCCTCCCTGAGCGGAAGATGAGAGCCATGCTTGGTACCATCTTCGATGCCCTGTTGGGATTACGCGATCAAGCCACTCAAACCAGGAAAGCCCGTGAGTAGAGCGTATCCTGTCCGCAGAGGGCATTGCATGCAGCGGACTTTTGGTTTGGCGCTTTGGCTGGTCGTCGGGACAAGCGCACTCGCCCAGACGATTTACGGCCGGGAAGGGATCACCATGCCCACGCCGCCGGGAGACACGCGCTTTTATCGATGCGCAGAACGCCTACACCACGCGCTACTTGAAGCAGGCGCGGATTCGATCGCAGATTCTCGACGATCTGGACGTGCTGGAGAATGTTTCCGAGGCCAGTGCACCCATTGAACGCGCAGGCAGCTATTTCTTCAGGAAGCGCCTGGCCGGGGAGCAGCAGTTTTCAATCTATGTCCGCCATGGATGGGCGAGCCCGGCTGGAGCCAATCCAAGGAATCTAGGCAAAGACGAACGCCTCATCGATCCTGCCAAGCTCACGAGAGACCCGAATACCTCCGTCGGAATCGAAGATGTCTCGCGGGATGGCTCTCTTCTGGCTTACTGGGAACGGCAGGGCGGAGCCGACGAGGCCACCATTCGGGTTTTCGATGTAAAGACCAACAAGACCCTTGAAGACGAGCTCCCCGCAGCCCGGTATTCGGGCATCGGTTTTGCGCCGGACGGTGCAAGCCTCTATTACTCCCGCAACGAGAAGAACGGAACGCTGCTCTACCAGCACCTCCTGGGCACGCGCACCTCGCGAGACACGCTGCTCTTCGGCCGCGAGTTTCGTGGCGAGCTTCTCGGCGCCAACGACCTCTTCACCGGCAGGGTGACGGACGATGGCCGCTACCTGGTCGTTGAAATCGAACGTGGTGTGCCGGCCAGGCGAGTCGACATCGTCTTCCGCGATCTCAAAAAAACGGATTCGCCCTTCGAAGTGCTGGTCTGGGGTCTGGACTCGCGGTTTCATGCCATCTGGGCCAGAAACGCCTGGTATGTGAGGACAGACTACCAGTCGCCCAAAGGAAAAATCCTCAAAGCCGATCCGGGAATTCTTCCCGATGTATGGGCCACCGTTGTTCCGGCTGGCCCGGATGTGATCGACAACTGGTCAATCGTGGGAAACAAAATCTACGTCAACCGGCTCAAGGACGTGAAAACCGAAACATCGATCTTCAGCCTCGATGGGAAGCCTACCGGTTCGGTTGAATTCGATGGGATTGGCACTGCATCGGGAGTTGGGGGGCTCACAACGGACCGTTACGGGTATCTCTCTTTCTCCTCGTATATTGTGCCGCCAACCATCTACCGGCTCGATACGTCAACCGGCAAGCGGGATGTCTTTTTTCAGTCGAAAGCTCAGTTTGAGTCCAGCGAGTATGAGTTGAAGCAGGTGTTCTTCAAATCCAAGGACGGAACCCAGGTTCCCATGTTCATCGCCGGCAAAAAAGGCTTGAAGATGGACGGAACCGAACGGCTCCTGATGACCGGCTACGGCGGCTTTAACCTCAGCATGCCTCCGCGATGGAATCCCGCCTGGGCCTGGTGGCTCCAGCAAGGTGGCTGGTTCGCCGTCCCCAACCTGCGCGGCGGCGGCGAATATGGCGAAAGCTGGCACGAGCAAGGCATGTTTGAGAAGAAGCAGAACGTCTTCGACGACTGGTTTGGTGCGGCTGAATACCTGATTGCCAACAAATACACCTCGGCCGACCACTTCGCCATTTCCGGCCGGTCCAACGGCGGATTGCTTATGGGCGCCTCCATCACCCAGCGGCCCGAGCTTTTTTCGGCCGTCTGGTGCGGATACCCGCTGCTGGACATGCTGCGCTACCAGAAGTTCAAAGTCGGCTCGTACTGGACCACCGAATACGGTTCGGCAGACAACGAAAAGCAGTTCTCCTACCTGGTCAAATACTCGCCCTACCAAAACGTGAAGACTGGAACAGTCTATCCGGCGGTAATGTTTTTCACCGGCGACAACGACACCCGCGTTGACCCGCTCCATGCTCGTAAAATGACGCCACTGCTGCAGTCGGCTTCTTCCAGCGGCCGGCCCATTCTGCTCCATTACAGCCTTGCCGGCGGCCACTCTGCCGGAGTGAGCGTGGATCAGCAGATCCAGGACGACGCCGACCAACTGGCCTTCCTTTGGACGGAAACCGGGCAGCCGAGGGCCCTTGGAACGCGTCCCTGAACTCGATCGGCATTTACAGCGTGGCTGTAGCTTCTAATCTGGAAAGAACAATTTATACAGTTCACAGGTGCTTTTCGGCCTTGCAGCCGAACCAGATCGAACTTTTCTATAAAAAACGCAGGTACTCATCAGAATTGCTCCGACGTAACCTGATTCCTTTGGTAATCCGTTCCGATAAGAGGGATGCGGACCCGGCCAGTATCCTTAACCGAGGATGCTCCCTTGGAGTTCCGTTGAAATCGTTGCGGAAGGTTTCGGCGAGGCAGATTGGAGCCTCAATCTCAATTGAGAAACACCCGGGGAATCAATGTTCTCCGGCAGGGCCCAAAGCGGCGGAGCGTCGCCGGGCCGGGGTGATCATGCTAAACGTGGAACTGGAGACCGAAAGAACCGACGCCGAGCGGGAGGCTGCGCGACTTGCAGCCCTGATAGCGACGGGGATTCTGGATACCGAGCCGGAGGCCAGCTACGATGCGATTACGCGGCTGGCGGTCGAGTATTTTCAGGCGGATTCGTCCGGTATCGGTTTTGCGGATGAAAGCCGCATCTGGATCAAGTCGAGCTGGGGCCATCACCTTCGCGAGTTTCCCAGGGAAGGCTCGATCTTGAATAAGGTGCTTGCGACAGACGGACCGCTTCTTGTCACAGATTCCTCAAAGCACTCACAAATCCAAGAGCAGGCGCCCATTCCCAGGCTTCTGAATTCGGCCTTTTTTGCTTCCGTTCCGGTTCGCTCTTTCGACGGAAGGATTCTGGGTGCTCTGACCATCTTCTTCCGTGAACCTCGCCGCGATTTGACTCCCGACGAGCTTCGCACGCTGGAGAGCCTCGCCGACATGGTGACCAGCCAGCTCGAACTCCGCCGCCTGCGGAATGCGTTTGCAAACCAGGGCACACGGCGCAATTACACCCCGCACGTCGTTGCGGCGGGCACCCAAAGCTGGCCGACTCACTACGATCTGCGCCGCGCACTCGACCTGCGGCAGTTTGTTCTCTACTACCAGCCGGAGGTGGAACTTTCCACGCGCAAGATCGTGGGTGTTGAGGCACTCATCCGCTGGGCGCATCCCGAAAAAGGGCTCATTCCACCTATGGATTTCATTCCCCTGGCCGAGGAGAGCGGCCTTATCCTCCCCATAGGGGATTGGGGTCTGTCCGAAGCCTGCACCCAGATTCAGAAGTGGTGCCGCGAAGATCCCCGCCACAGCACTCTAAGGGTTGGCGTCAACCTTTCGGCCCGCCAATTCTCTCGACACGGGCTTGCCGACCATGTTGAGGCCTTGCTCACTCAATTCGGCATCTCCAGCCGCCAACTTGGCCTCGAGATGACGGAGTCCAGCCTGATTCCCAACATGCAAATTGCTCTGAAAGTGTTGAAAAGCCTCCGGACCCTTGGCGTTTCTCTGCTGATGGACGACTTTGGAACCGGCTATAGCTCTCTGAATCATCTGCATTCCTTCCCCTTCGATGTACTGAAGATCGATCGCTCCTTTGTGGGTCGCATGACGGAAGGCGATCAACCGCTCCAGATCGTTCGCACCATCATCGAACTGGCCCGCGTGCTGGGCATGGACGTGGTCGCTGAGGGAATCGAGACCTGCGAACAGTTTCGTCTGCTGCGGCAACTGGGCTGCCGCTTCGGCCAGGGTTATCTCTTCGCCCGGCCCTTGTCAGCCGAAGCCGTTACTCAACTCTTGCGACTACCCGGTAGAGTTTTACCTGACCCCGAGAGAGCGGCAATCGCAGCCGACTAACCGGCCCTGCGCGGCTGCGCAGTTATCAATGAGAGATTGCTTGGATCTCCGCACAGCAGCGGACAACTTTCTGGGATCCGATGAGTCTCGTTTTGGGAATCAAGCCGCAGCCTCCCGATTTAGATTCCCCAGGCCGTCCATTGGGTGAATTCCGCTCTCGCGCGGCAGCCGGAGAGTTATGCTCCAACCCATGCAACAGTCAGCCACAGCGCCACCCGTATCCGGTTCGGCCTCGTTTGCAGGGATTCTTGCGGCAATGGCCAACCCTCCCGCACAGAAGCCAGCCTGGAACGACGATGACCTCGCGGACGACGTGGCAACCCTCAGCTACGAGCGTGCCCTCCGTGCTCACTCACGTTTCCGAGCACCCCAACCCGACGACTCCGCCTTCACTCAACCAATGAATACAGAGGTTCTCCGTTTCTGCGAAGCAATACCAGACGAGGCAGGCCTTGACCTTGGAACGGAAGTCACTCAAACTGTGCCGGTTGCGGTTGCGCAACCGGTGCCCGAAGCCGGACGGGACCTCCCGAACACCCATGATCGCAATCTGAAGTCCGCGAGTATTACCATTCGTCTCAGCAAGGCGGAGTGCGTGCAGTTGCGAAAACGCGCTGCCGAGGCTGGTCTCTCCGTTTCAGCCTACCTGCGCTCTTGCACCTTCGAGGCGGAGTCTCTGCGGGCGTTGGTGAAGGACACTTTGGCGCAGTTGCGGAAAGAGCCGTCAAAAGCTAGCCAGCCTGTTTTAATCGCCGCTCAGCGCGACTGGCGTCTTTGGTTCACAAAGTTTTGGCCCCGCGCGCGTGCGGTTCATAGCATCGCCAGGGCCTGACTACTCCACTTCCAGCACCAGGCATTTCAAGTATTCGGTTTCCGGCAGATTCAGCACCACTGGATGATCGAGAGCGGCGCCGCGGCGCTCCACCAGACGCACGCGCCTCCCAGCATCCACGGCGGCTGCGGCCACGGAGGCTTCAAGGTCAGACCAACCCACATGGTGCGAACATGAGCAGGTGACTAGCAGGCCGCCAGGACGCAGCATTTTGAGCGCGCGCAGGTTCAGCTCCTTGTATCCGCGCAACGCGCCCTCGACCGCTCGCCTGGTCTTGGCAAATGCGGGTGGGTCCAGAACGATGGTGTCGAACTTCTCGCCGGAGTCTGACCAATCACGGAGAATCTGGAATGCGTCGCCCGCCACCCAGTCCACTTCCGCCTTCAGATGTTCGCGGTTGGCCGCAACATTCCGCTCTGCCACCTCAAGCGAAGACCGTGAGGCATCGATGCCTGTAACTCGCGTGCAAACCTGTGCCAGATGCAGGGCAAATCCGCCTTGATAGCAACAAACGTCCAACGCCCGGCCTGTGGTCCCAAACGTCTGCGCCCATCTCCGTGCGGCAGCATAGTTATCACGCTGGTCAAGAAAGGCTCCTGTCTTTTGGCCGGAATTGGCGTCGTAATGAAATAGAAGCCCATTGATCAGGAAGTCAGTGCTGATTGCCTGTGCCGCGCCATCCTTGATGAAAAGGGGCTCAAGATTAGGCGCGGAGAGCCCCTCCAACTCCCGCATGCGAGGATCGGGCCGCTCCAGAATCGCGGCGGGAGCCAGTTCTGCGCGAATAACCCGCACGCAGGCCTCTCGCACCGCGACTGAATCCAGTCCCCTGGCCAGGAGCTGAAGAATCACCAAGTCGCCGTACTTGTCGGCGATCAGGCCCGGCAATTCGTCGGCCTCGCTGAAACAGAGCCGGCAGGCATTGGTCCGGTCGTCAAGGAGAGTTTTCCGCCTGTGAATGGACCGACCAAGGCGCGTTGACATCAACTCAAGCCAGGCAGCTTCGTCAATGGCTTCGCGCGAAACCATGCGCAAGGCAATCTGCGAGGAAGGGCTATAAAGTCCAGTGCCCAGCAACATTCCTCGCGAGTCAGCCACGGGCAGAAGCGCAGGCGGGTTGGCGGCATCGGATCCGGGGATTTCGATCGACTCAATGTCGGAGGCGTAGACCCAAAGATAGCCGTCCCGCAGCCGATCCGCGGCGCGTCGGTTAACCATAGCTCCATGGCTGCGCGCCGGGCTTTTCAGACCGGTCCGTCCCGAGTCAGTACTGTCGGCGCGCTTGTGTCCGCTGCTCTTAGGGTCGGTGCTTTTAGGGTATAAAGTCCGCTTTGTTTCGCGGCCTTTCTCTTGGTGGGCCTGGGGAGGCTTTCCGGTAGTTAGCCCAAAAGGCGCCTTGAGCTTGCGAACTTTAGGCGCCTCCTGGTTTAAATCAGGTTTGGGGCTGCGCGGCTTGGTCATACACTCCCTTTAAGCGATTCTCCAATTCATCCGCCCATCAACTCTATGCAAGAGGTCTCATCCTTAAGAAAAAGCCACTCTGGAGTCACGGGTTGGGGCTGGTCAATTGGAGAACCGCTTCAGCCGGGAGCGAATAAGCCGCCGGCCTTTACTTTGTCTGCATCGATTCCAGGTAGCGGCTCAAATTGCTGATCCTGAGCATTCTATCCTGGGGGTTACTCACGTTCATCCTACCAAGGATCGGTCCCCATACGGGCATCTGGGGCGAACCATGCGCAGTAATCTCTGTGCCATCCTGCAGCACGGTAACTATATGCGCATCGGGGAATTTTCCATGGTTGTTCCTGCTCAGCACACTCAAGTCAACCGGCGGCGTCCGCAGCGCGGATGCGACGGGGCCCTGGCCCCTGCCGTCCACACCGTGACATGGCGCGCAATAGTTGGTGTACATTTGCTTGCCATTCGTGACAGCGGTTTTGTTGACCGGAATGGTTACTTTCGCATTGGATTGATCTGCATAGCTAATGCCTGCCGCAAGTAATGCGATCGAGGCTGTAACTAAGAGGCGTTTCAGCATAAGTTCCTCGGTTCTGGACCTCTAGTCCGAAGTGAACTTTACTCCTTCTCCAATGTAGATAGGATGTGACGGCTAGCACAATGGAAGCGGACTGTTAGTACCGACGTACCATAAGAGGAAAGCCTATGATTTCATTGCATAAGACGCATATTCCACGTCGCAATCCTCTGTTCCGTTAACTGAATATTGATCTCCGCCTTTCGGCTGGAACATAGCCTTCCAGCGCGAGCTTTACTTTATATCAAAAATGTAACATCGACAACTTACAAACCGTCGACAATACCTATCTAAAACTTACGATTCTAAGGTCGAGGTATAGCCTCCATCCGAAACTCCTACTTACAAATTTGACAAAGCTATGAAATTCCCCTGCTGCGGAATTCCTTGCGCCTTTTCCATGCCCAGTTTGGCAGGCCCCCCTTCGCGTTCCTCGGCGTGCGTGCGCCCCGAACGCCTGCGCCCTATAATGAAGCATGGCGAGTGTCCGGCAGGCCATACCGGCAGATGACCCAGGCGCGCCCCTGAGTATTCAGCGGGAAGCGCAGATTCCTGCCCGCGATGGGTCGCCGCTCACCCCGCACATCGATCCCCAGGCGGCGATTGACAAGCGATTCGAGTCGCTGCTTGTCCGCGTACAGGCCAATCGTCCCAGCGAAGACGTCTCTCTTATTCGCAAGGCATGGGAGTTCTGCGTCAAGCATCACGAAGGCCAGATGCGGGCTTCCGGCGAGCCCTACATTATCCATCCCCTTGAAGTAGCCGAAGTGCTGGCGGAGATGAAGATGGACGCAACCGCCATCGCGGCCGGTTTGCTGCATGACTCCGTCGAAGACACGCCTGCCACCAATGAGGAAATTGCCGCTGAATTTGGCGATCAGGTGGCCCACATTGTTGAAGGCGTCACCAAGATCGACAAAATCCAGTTTGCCAACCGCGAAGACCGGCAGGCCGAAAACGTCCGCAAAATGCTTCTGGCCATGGTTTCAGACGTGCGCGTCGTGCTCATCAAGCTAGCCGACCGCCTGCACAACATGCGAACTCTCCAGCACCTGAAGCCGGAACGCCAGGAAGCCATCGCCCGCGAGACTCAGGACATCTATGCTCCGCTCGCCCACCGGTTGGGCATGGGCAAAGTGCGCGGCGAGCTTGAGGATCTCGCCTTCCGCTACACCGATCCGGTGAGCTATGAAAAAGTTGCGGCAGCCGTCGAAGCCCGCCGCCTCGAGGGCGAGCAGTTTCTGCGCGGCGTGGAAGACACCCTCGTCGAGCAGTTGCGCGAAAACGGCATTGAGGCTCGCGTCGAGTGGCGCATCAAGCGGCTTTACTCCATCTTTCAAAAAATCGAGCGCTCCAAGGTTTCCTTCGACCAGGTCTACGATCTGCTTGCCGTCCGCGTCATCACCCAGGACGTGGCCTCCTGCTATGCGGTCTTCGGACTCATCCACACGCTGTGGCGGCCGGTGCCGGGGCGCATCAAGGACTTTATCGCCATCCCCCGCGCCAACCGCTACCAGTCCCTGCATACCACGGTGATGGGCGCCAGCGGACATCAATTCGAGGTCCAGATCCGGACCGAGGAGATGCACCGCATCGCCGAAGAAGGCATCGCGGCCCACTGGAAGTACAAGTCCGGCGGCACAATGGTCACGGCCCGCGACGAAGAGCGGCTGAACTGGATTCGCCAGCTGGTCGAGTGGCAAAAGGAGATGACCGACCCCAACGAATTCCTCTCCAGCCTGAAGATGGACCTTTATCCCGATGAGGTCTACACCTTCACGCCCAAGGGGAAGGTTGTGGTGGTCCCAGCCGACGGCACGCCGGTGGACTTCGCCTACACCATCCACACTGAGGTCGGCCACACCTGTGTAGGCGCCAAGGTGAATGGCCGCATGGTGCCTCTGCGCACCAAGCTGCGCACCGGCGACATTGTAGAAATTGTCACGCAGAAGGACCACAAGCCGAGCCGCGACTGGCTTACGTTTGTCAAGAGCCCCCGTGCCCGTAACAAGATCAAACACTGGCTCAACGAAGACCAGCGCCGCCGCGCCGTGGAGATCGGCCGCAAGCTGCTGGAACGCGAAGCGCGCAAGTTCAAAGTCCCCATGAGCCAGATCGACGACCAGGACCTGAGCCGCATTGCCAATGAGTACGGTGTAGCAACCGCCGCCGATCTGCTCGCCACTTTGGGTCAGGGCAAACACACCGCGCACCAGGTGCTCATCAAGCTGGTGCCGAGCATCGGTACGGCCAACGAGGCCGAGGCCACGCCAGAAACCAAGCCTAGTTCGGGCAGCGATGCAGGCATGTCCGACGCAGTGCGCAAGCTGCACCTAACCGGCTCCGACTCGCTCCAGGTGGAGGGGCAGAACGATCTGCTTGTATACCGGGCGCGTTGTTGCAACCCCATTCGCGGCGAGGAGATCATTGGCTACGTCACCCGCGGCAAAGGCGTCGCCGTGCATGCGCGCAGCTGTCCCAACGTGCAAAACCTGCTCTACGAGAGCGACCGCCGCATCGCAGTGGAGTGGTCCCGCGTGGGCGATCAGTCAACGGGCCGTCCGCAGCGCTATCCGGTCAAGATCACCGTTTTTTGCGACGACCGAACCGGCATGTTGAAGGAACTCACTGCCGTTATCTCCGACGACAACACCAACATCCGCGGCGTCGAGATCCGCCAGGACGAAAGCGGCGAGGCAATCATCGAGTTCGTTGTAGAAGCCCAGGATCTGCACCACTTGAACCGCATGGTTTTGGGCATTCGCCGTGTCGCCGGAGTGCGCGCGGTGCAGCGTACCCAAAAGCTTTAAGAAACACTTCTGTCTCAGAATCTGTCCAATAACCTTGTGCGTTGAAGGGTACGGGATTCATCCCGTACATCAAAAGTCAATTCAAGTCCCGGCTTCAGCCGCCGAGGGAATGCTAACTCCTGAAAGCCATCCCCGGAGATAAGTCCCAACCACTTTGGGTCTCTGACATTCACCCAGAAACGTGCCAGCCCGACCCCGCCAATGAATCCACCCCCACCCCCTCCGGCATTTAAACTAGATTGCGTGGCCAGCGCCGCAAGCTGAGCGCCGCCCAGACAAGGCTAAAATGCATCCGAATTTCCATTTTTCGACCGTTCAAGTTCTTTGGACGCTCACCTTTGCCGCGCAACTCGTCCTTCTCGTCGTCCTGTTGGGCCGCGACCGGATCAAGCGCTTTCCCTGGTTCACACTCAGCATCCTCCTGATGGCCCTGCGTCTGCTGGCCAGCCGCCTGCTCTATGGCCGCATGCCCACCATCACCCTGAGCGCCATCTTCGTAACCCTGGCCGATGTAACCGCTGTCGTGGCCTTTCTCGTGGTGGTTGAGATGGCTCGCCGCGCCTTTGCCCCTGTTCGCCGCAGCACCTGGTTCGCGGCGGCCGTGCTGATCGTGGCCGTGGCGGGAACAGCCCTCTACTTCTGGGGCCCCTGGCCAGCCTGGAAGACCCTCACCGCAGACTCCCCAATGGCCACCCTGCAACTGATGCAACTTGGCGCGCAGAAATTCGACGTGCTGGTGGACTTGCTTACTATTCAGCTTGGGGTGCTGGTAGTTCTCTTCGGCCGGCGCTATGGCTCCGGTTGGCGTACCCACACCCAGCGCATCGTTATCGGCCTTTCCACCGCATCCATCGCTCAACTGGCCGTACAAGCTGTCTGGCAGCTGATTACGCTTCACGCGGTTCCCCACTCCCAAGCGGAATACGAGCGCGTCCTGGGCCTGCGCGATAAGCTCTTCAACGCCGACGGCGTTCTCTACATCGCCGTAGTGGTCTGGTGGGTCGCCTGCCTGTGGGTCGACGAGCCCGGCGCCGTCGCCCCAGCGGAATCGGAGGAGAAGAACACGCCCCACCCCGAGTACATAACTCCCGAACCCGAATACAAGGCCGAACCCGAGGGCGAATCCCTAACCCCTAACCCCTAAATATGGCAGCTTGCCTGCCCACGCTTCTCCAGGTACTTCTGGTGGTATTCTTCCGCCCGCCAGAAGGTCTGTGCCGGCTCGACCCTGCTAACAATCCGCTTGGGCTTGTATCGTCCTTCCGCTGTCAGTTGCTCAATCTTGGCCAGCGCCTGTGTTTCCTGTTCCGGCGTGTGAAAGAAGATAGCCGACCGATACTGCGTGCCCCAGTCAGGCCCTTGTCGATTCAGCGTCGTGGGATCGTGCAGCTCGAAAAACGCGTCCAGCAGCTTCTCGAAGCTTACCCGCGACGGATCGAAATCGAGCTCAACCACCTCCGCATGCCCGGTCGAATCCGTGCAAACGTCCTTGTAGCTCGGCCGGTCAAGCTTGCCGCCCTCGTATCCCACCGCCGTTGCCGTCACCCCTGGGATGGCAGCGAACGCCGCCTCCACGCCCCAGAAGCATCCCGCTCCAAATGTAGCCTTTTCCATACTCATGCCCTTTCAGATGCTTTTTCCCAAACATAGGTAACAAAAATCGCGTCCTCTCTCCAAGCAATGATCTGTCATCCTGAGCATCATGACTTGCGCAGCAAGTTACGTCTGCAATAACCCATGCAAGAGTCGCCACAATTGCCCCGTGCCCCGTTCTTGCGACTTTTTTCTGTCGCAAGGGCGGGAGACCTCAACCCTCATCCAATCCCCGTTCATCAGGAGCAGCCTGACTTGCCGTTGCAAGTTACGTCCGCGATGAACGCCACTTTGGTATTGCCATAATTGCAGGGTGCCCCATCCATTCGACTTTTTCCTGTCGAATGGGTGGGAAACCTCAACCCTCAACCGGCCTTGTTCATGGGAGCGCAGCGTAGCGGAGTCGAAGAACCTGCTTCATTGGGCCTCACCCCATTACACTAGAACACGATGACCGGAAACCTCTTCACCCCTCCCGACCCCTCAGCCTCTGAAGGCTGGTACACCGCTCACTGCGACGGCGGTTCTCGCGGCAACCCCGGCCCCTCCGGCTATGGCGCCGTAGTGGAGGCCCCCGACGGCCGAGTCGTCGCGCGCCTCAGCGAGTTCCTCGGCATCCAGACCAACAACTACGCCGAGTATTCCGGTCTACTCGCGGTGTTGAAGTGGGCGACCGAGAACGGTACGAAGCACCTCCGCGTCGTGTCGGATTCAGAACTGATGGTGAAGCAGATGAAGGGCCAGTACAAGGTAGCCAGTCCCGTTCTACGCCCGCTTTACGAAGAAGCCCGCCGGCGTTCGCGTCAGTTGGAAAAGTTCGAGATGCGCCACACCCTGCGCGGCGGCAACCAGGAAGCCGACCGCCTGGCCAACGAAGCCATGGACAAGGGCATGGGCCGTACACCCGCTTCACAATCTTCCGAAGCCCTGGCCCGCCGCGTCAGCGAAGCACCTCCGAAGCCGGCGCCCCAACCAACTCCGCAGCCTGCCAAGCCCACCCGCCAGATCCTTGAGGGCTACGTAAAAGGCGGCGTAGTCCATTTGTTGGAAGGCGAGCTCCCCGACGGCATTTTTGTGAAGATCGTCCGCGAATAATATCCTTCGTGGCTATCGATTAAACTACTCCCCATGAGTACAGAAAAGCGGATTCGCCGATTTCATGGGCACGGCCACGCGCGCATGCTTGCGTTGAATGGGCTCCCGCTCGCAGCTTTTTGGCAAAGGCTGCTTGGGTATTTGGTCGACCTTCTCATCGCCGTGGTCATCTGGGCTCCCCTCGAGTTCGCGTGGCGGCGGTTTCTGCTCCACGAGAAGGACATCCACGCCGTCTGGAATTTTCACGAAGCGGGAAACGTCATCGTGATGATCCTCTATTGGGGATTCGCCCTGTACTTCGGCAATGGACAGACCCCCGGCAAATGGGTCGCGCGCACCAGGGTAATGTCACTCACCGGCCCAAGAATAGGGCTGTGGCAATCGATCGAACGAGGGCTGGGTTACGGCGCATCTGTGCTAGAAGGAGGTCTTGGCTTCGTCCAATTCTTCTGGGACCGCAACAGGATGTGCGCACAAGACCGGCTAGCAGAGACAATCGTAGTAGACGTTAGGAAAGGAAAGTGAAACGAAGCATCCGTCTGATCCCTATTCCCTGCCGTTACGCCTTCCGCCCCAACTCATTCCTCCACGCATGCCCATCCCGCTCCAGCAGCCGATCCGAGCATTCTGGACCCCACTTGCCGGCAAAGTAATTCGGGAACACCTCTGGCTTCTTCGCCGCCCAGGCTTCCAGAATCGGCGTATACAGCGCCCACGTTGTCTCCACGCCATCGCGATGCGCAAACAGCGTCTGGTCGCCCAGCATAGACTCCAGCAGCAGCCGCTCATAGCCATTGGCGCTCGACTTGCCAAACGCCGCCTCATAGTCGAAGTCCATATTCACAGGGCACACCGACATGTCTGAAGAAGTCGGCACCTTAGCTCCAAACCGGAGCGCAATTCCTTCATCCGGCTGAATGCGTATCGTCAGCAGGTTGGGCTGGATCTCCTGGCAAGGACCGCTGTGTTGCATGCGGTCGAAGATCAGCAGCGGTGGCTGCTTAAATTGAATGCTGACCTCGGTCGCCTGCTGCTTAAGCCGTTTGCCCGCACGCAGATAAATCGGAACTCCAGCCCAGCGCCAGTTCTCAATCTCCAGCCGCAGCGCCGCATAGGTCTCTGTGCCCGACTCGGGATTCACCCGCTCCTCGTCGCGATAACCCACTACGCGCTGGCCGTTTATAACTCCCGGTCCATATTGTCCACGCACCGCATTGAGAATCGGAATGGGTGGAATCGCCTGCCATACTTTCAGCTTCTCGCGCCGCACGCTTTCCGCTTCAAAGCTCGATGGCGGCTCCATCGTCACAAAGCTCAGCAGTTCCATCATGTGGTTCTGTACCACGTCGCGCAATGCGCCGGCCTTCTCATAGAACGGCCCGCGTCCTTCCACGCCCAGCGTCTCCGCCGCGGTAATCTGCACGTGGTCAATGTAATTCCGGTTCCAGATCGGCTCGAAAATCCCGTTCGCAAATCGGAACACCAATATGTTCTGCACCGTCTCTTTGCCCAGGTAGTGGTCGATGCGGAAAACCTGGCTCTCGTGGAACACGGCGTTGACTTGCTGGTTCAGGAGCCGCGCCGATTCCAGATCGTGCCCAAACGGCTTCTCAATCACCACCGCCGTCTTGCCCTGCTCCGGATGCGCCATCCCCTGTGCGCCCAGGTTCTCCACGATGCCGGCAAAGAACTCCGGCGCCGTCGCCAGATAAAAGAGCCGGTCCCCGCCAATCCCTTTTTCATTGTCGATTCGGTCTAACTCCGCCTTCAATCCTGCATAACTCTGCGGATCGTCGAAGTTCAGAGGGAAATAACTTATCTGCTTAACAAAATCATCCAGTTTTGGGTCGCTGGCATCCCCGCCGCCATACTTGAGGATTCCGTCCCGCATGTCGGCCGCAAACTCGTCGCCCAGAGGCCGGCGCGCCACCCCCACAATTGCAAATTTCTCAGGCAGCAGCTTGTTTTGCCGCAGGTGAAATAGCGCAGGCAGCAGCTTCCGCTTGGTCAAATCGCCCGATGCGCCAAAGATCACCAGAATCCCAGGGTCCGGAATATGCTCCGCCCCCCGCTTCACCTGCGAAAGATCTTCCGGCCGCACACTCATCTGAATCGTCGCCATAACTACCTCCGGTAGTTAGATTACAGATGACAGATTACAGATGACAGTTCTATATCGCCTGGCTCAGCGGTGCCGGGCTTTTAACTGTCATCTGTAACCTGTCATCTGCAATCTGTTTGACTGTAACCTGTCATCTGCAATCTGTAACCTGTACTTCAGTCTTTCTTCACCGCATGTCCGCCAAACTCATTGCGCATGATCGCCAGCATGCGGTCGGTAAAATTATTCTCCTCGCGAGAGCGGATACGCCGCATCAGCGACTCTGTAATCACCGGCGCGGAGACATTCAGATCGATAGCTTCTTTCACCGTCCAGCGCCCCTCGCCTGAATCTTCAACAAACGCCTCGAGCCCATCGAGCTTCGGGTTCTTGCACAACGCATCGGCAGTCAGATCCAGGAGCCAGCTCCGCACCACACTCCCGTAGCGCCAGATTTGCGAAATCTGCGGCAGGTCAAGCTCCAGCTGCTTTTTCTGCTCCATGATGGTAAAGCCCTCTGCGTAGGCTTGCATCATGCCGTACTCGATCCCATTGTGCACCATCTTTACGAAGTGACCCGCACCGCCGGGGCCCACATGTCCCCAACCCTTGTCAGCCGCGGGAGCGAGCGTCTCGAAGATAGGCCGCAGATACTCGACCGGCTCCTTGTCGCCGCCGATCATCATGCTATAACCCTCTTTCAATCCCCACACTCCGCCCGAAGTTCCAACATCGACGAAGTGGAAGTGTTTGTCGGCGATCTCGTCGTGGCGGCGCATGGTGTCTTTGTAATTCGAGTTACCGCCGTCGATCAAGATATCTTCCGGACTCATCATGGTCTCGAGCTTCGCGATCGTGTCATCCACGGGTTTGCCCTGCGGCACCATGATCCAGATCGCCTTGCGGCCATGCAGATTCTTGCAAAGGTCCTCCAGTGTCGACACACCGATATTGCCCGATGCTGTCAGCTTTGCTACCGCGTCCGCGTTAAAGTCAAAGCCGACCACCTGGTGCCCGCCCAGGCGCAACCGCTCCGCCATGTTACCGCCCATCTTGCCCAGACCAATCAATCCCAGTTGCATTCCGCCTCCATTGCAAATCTTCTTAGATAACTCCCAAACTGACTAACTCCGGTCGCAAACTATCCGCGCCCAGGAACTGAATACCCTTCATCCCCACAGACACCGCCCCCGCCACGTTCTCCGCACGATCGTCGATAAACAGAATCCGCTCCGCCGGTCTGCCCAGAATATCAAGCGCGCGTTTGTAGATGGCCGCGTCCGGCTTGCGCAACCCCAGGTAGCATGAGCTCAACCCAACCTCAAAATAGTTCCGCAACCCGAAGCTCGTGAATCTGAACTCGTTCGTCTCGCGCGCCTCGTTGTTGAGTGCGCCGACCATGCACCTATCAGATGCGGAAAGCTCCTCAAGGATTCCGAGAGCCCCATTGGGCAGAAGCTTCGACTGGTTCAGCATGAACCCGAAAAAATCATCGTGCGAGAAAGGCCGCGGCTCGTTGAAGACCGTTGCGTCCAGATATGTCTCGAGTACAGTCTCGCCCCGCTCCCACGCCGCGTATGTGACTGCATGCCTGGCCTCGAACGGGGCCAGATCGAGATGAAAATATTTGGCCGCGGCCGCGCGCTCGCCATGATCCCAACCATTGGTCAGCAGCACTCCGCCAACATCGAAAAGAATCACGTCGAAGGGGAACATCGGCGCCTTTCAGTATGAGTATCTCCGATGAATGCTTGATGAACCTTCTTGTGAACGCGCCGGCAATCGTGGACCTCCCCACAAATTCCCGGGCTTATAACTCACTGCGGCCCTGGCGCCCCGACTAGGATGAACACAAGCCAGTTGTGCCAATAAAGCTCCGTGCCCCGTTCTTGCGATTCTTTCCCATCGCAAGGGCGGGAAACCGCAGCCCTCAACCACGCGACATACTCCTATGCCGGACTATTCGATCCATCCCCACACATATACTTTGCCTCAATTGCCAGCACCTTCTTGAATCGTCGCTGAAATCTCTCTCCGGTAGCAATAAACTTGGCGCCCACAAATGCATTCACACACTCAAACGCCAACTCCGAACCAATGATTCGCGCACCCATCACGATCACGTTCATATCGTCGTGCTCTACCCCCTGGTGGGATGAATAAGTATCGTGACACATCCCCGCGCGAATCCCCGGAATCTTGTTAGCCGCCACGCAAACACCAACCCCCGAGCCACAAATCAGAATTCCGCGCGGTGCATCGCCGCGTTTGATGGCCATCCCCACGCGTTCCGCAAAGTCCGGATAATCATCCAGTGGATCGACCTCAAAAGCCCCCAGATCCACAACCTCATGTCCAGCCTTGGCAAGATAGGCGCGAACCTCCTCCTTTAGAGGAAACCCCGCATGATCCGAACTGATTACAAGCTTCACGATACACTCCTAGCTTCTCGCTGCCAGCTTCTAGCTCTCAGCTTTTAAACCGTCCTTGCCGCGCCAGAACCAATCGGCGGCACGTCGAAGCTAAAAGCTAGTGGCTAAAAGCTAGCAGCTGCTTTACTTCACCAGCTTCTTGGCCCGCGCCGCGATGTTCGCGGCTCCATATCCGAGCTTCTCGAGCACGATCTTTCCCGGCGCAGAAGCCCCAAACCGATCCAGCCCGATCACGTCGCCGTCCAGTCCGACATACTTCCACCAGCCCAGCGCCGACCCAGCTTCAACCGCCAATTTCGGCACACCCGCCGGCAGCACGCTCGCCTTGTATTCCGCCGTCTGCTCCTCGAAGATCTTCCAGCTAGGGAAACTCACCACGCGCGCCGCGATCCCTTCGGCAGCCAGCAGCTTTGCAGCTTCAACAATAGCCGACACCTCTGAGCCGGTTCCGATCAGTACCACCTTCGCGTCCGCGGCATCCTGCAGCACATAGGCCCCCTTGCTCACTCCGCCCAGCACGTCCACAGCCGTGGGATCGATCACCGGTAAATCTTGCCGGCTCAGCGCAAAGAAGCTCGGCCCGGTGCGCTCCAGCGCCAGCCTCCAGCAAGCCGCGGTCTCATTGGCATCCGCGGGACGAAAATCTGTCAGGTTGGGAACGGCTCGCAGCGCCATCAGGTGCTCAATGGGCTGATGCGTCGGCCCATCCTCGCCCAATCCAATCGAGTCATGCGTAAACACAAACAGCGAGCGGATCTTCATCAGCGCCGCCAGCCGAATGGCAGGCTTGCAATAGTCCGAGAAAGTGAAGAACGTCGACCCAAACGGAATCAGTCCCCCGTGCGCCGCCATCCCGTTCACCGCCGCGCACATCCCAAACTCGCGCACGCCAAAAAACACATTCCGTCCCGTCGGAGTTACATGAAAACTGTCGCCCGGCTTGAAGATAGTCTTAGTCGAGGCAGTTAGATCCGCCGCGCCGCCAAACAACTCCGGCACAACCTCGGCAATAGCGTTCATAACCGCTCCGCCTGCGTTACGCGTAGCCACTGGCTTGCCTGCCGGATAACTCGGAATCGCTTTCTCCCAGCCTTTTTTGCGCACATCCTTCTGCGTGCGCTCGAACTCAGCGGCTATCTCCGGATTCGCTTCGGCGTAGCGAGCGAATTCCTTCTCCCACCTGGCTTCCAATTCCGCGCCGCGATCGATAGCCTTGCGCCAGTTCGCCAATGCGTCTTCGGGAACAATAAAGCTTTGATCCTCAGGGAATCCGAAAAACTTCTTCGTCGCTGCCGCGGCCTCGGCGCCCATCGCTTCGCCATGGACCTTGTTCGTGCCCGCCTTGGGGCTGCCGTAGCCAATCACCGTGCGCACCGCGATAATCGATGGCCTGCCTGTCTCCGCCTTCGCCGCCGCAATCGCCGCTTCAATTGCCTCAAGATCGTTGCCATCGGCAACCCGCTGCGTATGCCAGTGATACCCCTTGAAGCGCTCCACAACATCGTCGGTGTAACTCAGTTCCGTCGGCCCATCCAGCGAGACCAGGTTGTCGTCGTAAATCCAGATCAGCTTGCCAAGGCCCAGCATTCCGGCCAGCGCGGCAGCTTCGTGGCTAACACCTTCCATCATGTCGCCATCGCCGCACAGGGCATAAGTGTGGTGATTCACAATCTCAAACCCAGGCTTGTTATAAATCGAACCCAGGTGCTTCTCCGCAATCGCCATGCCTACAGACATCCCGATGCCCTGTCCAAGCGGACCGGTCGTAACCTCGACGCCTTCCGTTTCACCATACTCAGGGTGGCCCGGGGTGATCGATTCCCATTGCCTGAAGCCCTTCAGATCGTCCAGCGTCAGCTTGTACCCCGAAAGGTACAGCGAACAATACAGCAGCGCCGAAGCGTGGCCGTTCGACAGCACAAACCGATCCCGGTCCGCCCACTTCCAGTTCTTCGGATTGTGCTTCATCAGCTTGTGATACAGCAGGTAGGCAATCGGCGAGCAGCCTAGCGGAGCGCCAGGGTGGCCGCTCTTGGCCTTTTCAACTGTGTCCACGGCCAGCAGCCGCAATGTGTCGATTGAAAGTTGATCCAGTGAAAGTCCCGCGATGCTTGAAGTCATAAATTGGTCACGCTCCCTTTCCCGTTGCTGATTTCATGCCCAAGTAAACCCATTTACCTGATTCAATTTCAGTTTTCAAATCCTGCTTCTCTACTTGCCGTCAACTTGTACCTCCACATTGTAACCAAGCCAGGTGCCCTGCTCGGTCCAACGCAAAGTCCATTGCAGCTTCTTGTCGTCCGGGCCCGTCGGAATCTCCGCGCTAAACCCTGCGCTGCCCAGGCTGTGGCTCATCGCAGCGTGCGTCGTCTGCCAGCCGTCCGCGCTCCACACCAGGTCAAATCGCTTCTCGTCCAGAATCCGCAGCGTATTCCCCGGCGCAATCCTCTGAATCGGCCGCATGCGGGAATAAATCTCCACATCTCCGCGGACCCTCTTCCGTCCTTCCGGCTCGCAGTACCGCTCATACACTGCATCGACCCGGTCAAAGACTTTCCCGTCCACCGCCGACCGCAGCAGCTTCAAATACTCCGCATGAGCCCAAACCAGCGGCACCGCCGATCCCGCCGGCTGCCCCAGTCGCGCATTCGAGCCACTCTGGCTAGCGTCATCCCACACCTGTTCCGGCATCATCTGACCGGCCGTGGCAAATCGCTCGTACGTCTTGATCAGTTCGCTGATATCGCGCCCCGCTGCCAATTCATAATGCGCTCGTTCGCCGGTCAGAAGCGGCCACACACGCCCCTGGCCCCATCCCTTGTAGGGGCCGCCATCAGGGCGGTTCCCATAGCCGTCCCAGTTGTAGCGCAGCCAACCCGGTCCCTGCGGCAACCCGCGCTTGAGCACCGCATCCACCACCTTCAGCGAATCCACCATCAGCGGATCGTCGGCCCGCCGCACACCATACCGCACCAGTTCCAGAAAGCCCGCATCGATAATCTCGCGCGCCTCGAATTGCGTTCGCGTTCCCGGCGGCCGGTTCTGCAGCCGTATCGTCTCCCTCCCGCAGTCCTCACACGCATACGCCTCTCCCGTCTCCGGCGGGCGGATGCGCATGTAGTGCCGCGTGACCTCCGGCAGCAAAACCCCGTTGTTGGTCACAGTCCAGTCTTCAAGGTGCTTCTCAATCCAGTCGGCGTACTCCTCCAGAAACACGGCTAGCTCGTGGGAATCGTGTGCACGCGCAATCTCCGCCGCGCAAATCAACGCTGCAATCACTGCCGCCAGCGTTGAAGGCGAGTAGCCGGCATTCTCTTCCCAGCGCTCCTGGTGCGTAATCGGCGCGTGCCGCACCAGAAACCCCACAGCCCGCTCCACAAACGGAAAAATCTGCAGCTCGCCCAGCGCATCCGCCTTCCACAACCGCCATGCGAGAATGATCGGAAACGCCACCTCATCCAGTTGCAGCCCGCTCCAATAAGCCGTCCCGTCAATCCAGAAATTCTGTGCAAACCCTCCATCCGGCTTCTGCGTGCATGCAAGGTAAACTAGCGCCCGCCGCGCCGTCTCGGTGCGTCCGCACGCCAGCAGCGCCCCAGCCGTCTGCACCATGTCCCGCGTCCAAACCAGGTGATAGCCGCCCAGGTCGTCGTCGCCCTTTGCCTGGCCCCAGGGTATCGACAAAGACGCCACAAACGCGCCCGAAAATGTCTTGTCCTCATGCGCCAGCAGCACGTTGTGGCTGGTCCCCAGCAGCTTGCCGCCATCGCCCGCCTTCGGCGCCAGAAACATGGGATTCGCCGCCCTCTGCCATTGCGTGATAAACCGGCTGCGATGCTCCGCGAACGGTGTCGCCAGCGACTCCATCGTCTTCTGCGCCGCCGCATGATGCCCGTCCCCAATCCCGAACGCCAGCGTAAATTCGATCGCTCCGTCCTTCCACATTCCGTCCAGGCAAAGCTCGCCCATTACCGCGATGTTCCCCCCCGTCGCCGACCCAAACTCCCAGTCCATCTGGAAGTTATCCATCAGGTCCCGCCAGCCGTCGCTGAAACCGACAAACCCGCAGCTCACGCGGCTGAACCCGCAATTGGCGCCCATCGCCAGCGAGAACCTGTCCTTCCACGCCACAAGCGCTTTTTGACCTGCAATGTCCACCGCCCGCGCCGAGTTGCCCGCACCACCCCCGTCCAGATGCGGAGCCAGAAGCGCATAAACCTTTAGCCGCGGCAGCAGTTCCGCGTCTCCCTCAATGCGCACATGGTTCAATACCACGGCATGGTGAGGATCGCTGATGATCTCCTTGGTCAGCGTGTACCGCCCCTCCGGATCGCGGTTCACATACCGCACGCCCAGTGCCTCTTCATGGATGTATTCGAACGTCGACTGCAGGTCGCGCTTCTCCTCGTGGACAAAGGTCTCCCCATCCGTCACCAGGAACTCCATGTCCCGCACCTGCGCCCGGTCGATGGTCGGATGGTAAACCTCGTTCAGAATTCCGTAGGCGCATGTGAACCAGATCCGGCTCGATGCCGCATACGACGTTCCCACCGCATCCTTCACGCTTGAAGTCCACCGCGGCTCGGTGCCCGGCCCGCCAAACGCCTCACCCTGCTGTTCAAGCCAACGGTACAACGACTGATCGCTCATTGTTCCTTTACTCACTTCGAATTGGGGAAATTGAAAATCGAGGGAAAGCTACGCAAGGGAAGAGCAGGGAACTCACGCAATGCCGTCAATTGTATCGATGTTCCCCGACCCCCGGAGGTTTCATCCCGGTGAATATTCCCGCACGTCGATGCGTTGACCGCGCAATTGTGTTGTGCCTGGAATGTGGCGCCGCTCCGCAACGGCTGCGGAAAAACTCAATCGAACCACTGTATTGAAAGGGCACGATTTCAGTTGTGCCGCAAGTGCCACAGAATCAACGTGAGCTTCAGCCCGTGAGCGATGCGTTCCGCCGTTTGCGAAGCATACGTGCGAACGCTCGACTGGGCTAAGGTCGCTCGAGAAGCGGACTGTCGTTGTTTGGTCATTCAGCGCGACGGTGACAGCAGATCCAATCTGCTGTTGAATCCTCTGAATCGGCGCATGTTACATGCCGAATCAAGGGCCTAACGATTCGATCGGCATGCCCTTCGCCTACTTTGTGAACCCGGGTAAGTCGACCCGCCTCGCGACGTGGTCCTGAATCCAGTGGCTATCCCACCATTCCTTCGGGTCAATCTGCACGCCGTCCAGTTGCATGGCGAAGTGAATGTGATCGCCTCCGGCCATGCCGGTCATACCGCTCTGGCCCATTATCTGGCCACGCTTCACCAGGTCGCCCTCATGCACACCTATATGGCTGAGGTGGCCGTAGATTGTCTGCAGGCCGTAGCCATGATCCACCACAATGCAGTTGCCGTAGATGCCGAGCGGCGCCGCGTAAACAACGCGCCCGTCATTAGATGCTTCGACACCAACGTGCTGCGTGACGGCGAGATCGTATCCCAGGTGGACCTGCTGATCGATCTTCTTGCCCTGGTAGATATAGTTCCTCAGGTCGGCAAACGTTGCCTCAGCTTGCGAATGAGACTGCCGGGCAAACGGCTGCGAGAACAGGAATTTGTCCGTGGTTTTGAGGCGAAGGTCGAATAGAGTTTTGTTATTGGCCCGGCGCATCTCATTATTAATTCTCACAAAACGCGCAACAGGATCGCCCGAGCCATTCGGATCCAGTTCGCCAATCACCTTCTGCAGGAAGGCATCGCTCACCTGCAAGTCGTGCACGGTGTATTTTGGCTGCTCCTTCTTGGGGAACTCGACGGTGATCGGGCTGGTCACATCGTTCCCCGCCGCGTTGGAAGCAAAGACCTGCGGAATGGTGCCGGGAGGCATGTTCCATGCAAAAGCGAAGAGGGAAAACAGTCCAGGCTTGCCTCCCGGCATCGGCCAGGCCCGATACGTCTGATCGCCGACGCGAACACCCGCCGCGGTCCAACTGCCGGAGACATTAAAGGTTGCCAGGTCGGCCATGCCAAGGTAGAGGTAGTGTTGCTCTGAATCGACACTTACGGTTGGCGGTTGTGTCACCACCGTAACATCCCGTTCCAGGGCCGCGGTCTTCCCAAGCAAATCG
This sequence comes from Occallatibacter sp., assembly GCA_049508975.1. GTDB lineage: Bacteria > Acidobacteriota > Terriglobia > Terriglobales > Acidobacteriaceae > Telmatobacter. Next base: position 23,914 of record JBELAI010000076.1, read on the forward strand.
TTGGAAGTAGCTTCGAAGATCAATTTCGCCTGACCGTCTCGCAGCTGCGGCGTGGTCTTCGTACCGGCTTGAAAGCTCCAGTTGTTGTCCGCCGTCGTTGAAGGCTGCGTCAGTTGCCACACAGGAAACCTGGCGCCGTTCTGCTCAACAAATGCTTCCACTTTGCGGACGCCTCGGGGGTCGCGAACGTGGAGGGTAATAGTAGTTGCTTGCCCAATGGACGCGACTGGCGAGGGCAGGTCCAATACGGGCGTTGCCGATCGAAACAGCACGATGGCAATCGGCAACAACACGGCAATCGCAATCACGGCAACCAGGACTTTTCGCACAGCTAATTGTAGTCCTGCCGCTGAAGCGCTCGCCGTGTTGGAGAACATTTGATCGACGCGCCCTGAGTCTCGTTATCCCCGAAAGAATTCTCGCCGCAATTTGCAGATCATTTCCCCTTTGCGGAGCACAATCAAGAAAGATCGAGCAAGAAACCGCCCGCGGAAAAGCTCATCGCGGACGAAAAACAAGCC
>JBELAI010000077.1:0-24136 GCA_049508975.1 Occallatibacter sp.
TCGAAGCCGCTGCGATCGACCCAGACCCAACCGTCGGTGCCAATCCACTTGGTGCCCATGGCAATGGCCGGAGATCCGCCGGCGATGGTGAATTTCACGTCGTTGGGATAGCCCGTGACTTCCTTGCGGTAAATGGATTCGACGTTATATCTGAGGGCGGCGTTCCAGACGGCGGTCGAGGGCGGGAACTCGCCATGGCCTTCGACTTCAGACGGGCCCGAGAGGTCGAAGCCCAGGCCCCAGTGGGCGATATCGCCGTGGTGACCCATCCAATCGAGGAGTTGGCCGCCACCTGTGTTGTAGTTCCAGCGCCAGTTCTGGTAGACGCGGGCGTCGATGTAGGGCTCCATCTGCGACGGGCCGATCCAGGTATCGTAATCGAGCTCGGTTGGCGGCTGGGTGACGGCCAGGTCCCAGGCCGGGGTGCCGGGGAGGATCTGCCATGGATTGGTGATCTTGTCGGGCAGCGATGAAAGCTTCTGGATAAGAGCGGGCACAGTATTCGGGAAGTCGTGCGGTGCGCCGGGGAGGCCGACCTCGACATGCGTGACGTTGCCGATGAGCCCGTTGCGGACGATTTCTGCCGCCTTGTGGAAGCTGGGCAAGGATCTCTGCCAGCTCCCGGTTTGCCAGATGATTTTGTTGTTCTGGACGGCGCGGACGATGGCCTGCTGCTCGGCGATGGTCTTCGCGAGGGGCTTTTCTCCGTAAATGTCCTTCTTGCGGGCGGCGGCTTCTGTGGCAATAATGGCGTGCCAGTGATCGGGGACAGCGATCATAATGGCGTCGATGTCGTCGCGGGCGATCATCTCGTGGTAGTCGTGATACGCCTTGCAATCGGTGTTGCCGTACTTGGTGTTGACGGTATCAACAGCGGTTTTGAGGTGAGCGGTGTGGATGTCGCATGCGGCGACAACCTGGCAATCGGCCTGTTCGAGGAAAGCTTTGGTGTTGGCGGGGCCCATCATGCCCCAGCCGATGACGCCGATGGTGATGCGGTTGGCGGCGGAGGGGCGGCCCCAGGCGGAGCGAGGCAGGATGGCAGCGGCTCCGGCTACCTTGAGAAAATCACGGCGGTTTAGAGGGTTTGTGGCGGAACTGGGGCTTCTCATGATTTTCTCCGGTGGTTTGTGTGCCAGTTGGGCGATATGGAGATGGGCCGATGGGGGTTCGTGGTTTCCCACCCATTTCACGATGGAGCTGTGAAATGAATGGGGCACCCAGCATTTGTTTCGATTCGCGCGGTGTTTTGACGCGCAGTTTAGCACCAGCCTTTATATCAGAAGACAGTCGAACATGCGCGATTGGAAGTACAATCGAGGTGCTGGGTCCAAAGAGGCAGTTTGCTCTCAGCGCGACGCGGATGTTGCGCGCGAGGAGCGATTGTATGGATTTTTCGAATAAGACTTGGCCCAGCTGGGTCCCCCATCTGCTTTGGATTCGGCATGAATGCCCAAAGTGCAATTCGTTGAAATTCAAGCAGGCGGAGTTGCGGCCGATCGACGGGCTGCTGGAGATGTTTGGATTGCGGCCGGTGCGGTGCCTGTTCTGCTGGCGGCGGTATTACTGGTTCGCGCTCCATAACGTTGTTGCGGAATGACCTCAGCGCGACACTGCCCTGCCGAATAGACAAAACGACTGTCATCCTGAGCAGGCTGACTCGCCGCGTGGAGATATGTGCAAGCGATGAACCCATGTCCGTCGCGCCAAAAATCCCCCGTGCCCCATCCATTCGACTTTTTTCAATCGAATGGGTGGGAAACCTCAATCCTCAGGTTGCCCGTCAGGAGCGAACCGCGCTCCCGCTGAGTCGAAGGATCTTCTTTTTGTTTTGGGGTTGGCATGCCCAGAAGCTTTACCGCGCCAGCCGGAAATACCGCTTCGCCTTCACCACGTCCTTGAAGATTTGCGCCTTCAGCGCTTCCGGGTTGGGCCACTGGATTTCGCCGCGGAGACGCAGGAGAAATTCAAGTCCGACGGCGGTTTGATCGTCTGTTTCTATTGGCTCAAAGTCTAGAATGTGCGATTCGACTGCGAAAGACGGTACCCCAAACGTGGGGCGATTGCCTACGTTGGTCACAGACTGAAAACAGCGATCCCCGACAGTCAGGCGCGTGATGTAGACGCCGAAGGCAGGCAGCAGATCTTCGTAGGGAGCGAGGTTCACCGTTGGCACCAAGAGACGCGTGCCGATGCCTCGCCCGCGAGTCTGGGTCCCACGAACCCCGAATGGACGGCCGAGCATCCAGCGAGCGCGGCGCACGTCTCCTGCGGCAACCATGGCACGGATGGCAGAGCTGGAGACTTCGAGGCCATGCACGTGTATCGCCGAGTGGACATGCACGGCGAAGCCGAATCCCGCTCCAAACTCCCTGAGCTCCTTGACTCCCGCCTCTGCATGGTGACCGAAATGAAAGTTGCCGCCCTCGTGAAGGCCGCGGACTCCAAGAATGTCCACGAGGATTTGGCTTACAAACTCCTGTGCGGTCAGGCCGGCGAGTTCCGCATCGAATGGAAGCACCACCACGGCACCGATTCCCGTCGCAGCCAGCAGCTTGACGCGCTCGTGCATCGGGGTGAGCAAACGGGGCGCGCGGGCGGGACGAAGAAACTGCTCGGGGTGCGGATTGAAGGTGATGGCAACCGAGCGGATGCCGAGAGAGCGCGCTTCGCCAACTACGGCCGAGAGAATCTCCTGGTGTCCGAGATGCACGCCGTCAAAGTTGCCGATAGCGGCAACCGATGGGCCAAAACCAACCGGGATCTCGGTCAGTGAGCGGTAGACCGGAATGGTGCGCTTTGGAGAATTGCTCATAGAGTCACGGGGACCGTCAGCCCGTCGTATGCCAGGGCCACGCCCGGCGGAAGGGTCTGGTTGGTGGCTTGGTGGCCGAGTTCATGGGCAATGTGCGTGAGCCAGGTCTGTTTTGCGCCGATGCGCCGCGCCCAGCCCAAAGCCTGGTCAACCGTGGCGTGGCTGGGATGGGGCTTGTAGCGAAGCGCAGAGAGTACCAGGTGGTCGAGGCCGTCCAGCAGGGCAAAGCTGTCTTCCGGAATGTTGCTCACGTCCGTCAGGTAGGCCGCGCTGCCGAAGCGGTAGCCAACAATTTCCAGGTCGCCGTGCAGGATGGGAATGCGTTGGAAATCGACACCGTGAACGGGAGTGCGATCGGTCAGCGGCTCAAGGCGCAAACGCGCGCGGTTGGGATATGTGGCTTGCGGCGAAAAGGTGTAATCGAAAATCCGTTCCAGTGTTTTGCGAGTCTCGTCTGTAGCGTAGAGCGGTATAGGGCCTCCTGCACGAAAGGCCGTGAAAGAAAGCGGCCGCAGGTCATCGAGTCCGAGAATGTGGTCGGCGTGGGAATGGGTGTAAAAGACGGCGTCAACATGGGTAAGGCCGGTGCGCAGTGCCTGCTCGCGGAAGTCGGGGCCAGTATCGATTACTACTGCGCGTTCGCGATTGATTGTTCCGCCATCCGTATCGTTCCAGCGGACCAGCGCGGAGGGGCGTAGTCGGCGGTCGTGGGGGTCGGTGGAGGTGCATACCGCACAGTTGCAGCCGAGAGTAGGAACTCCCATGGAGGTTCCGGTGCCGAGAAATGTGAGGCTGCCTTGCATCGTATCTTGCGTCCAGTCCTCAGAGGGCATATCGGAGACGCGGATCCTTCGACTCGCGGAGCCGCCCCTCAAAGACTGTCCCGGTTGAGATTTGAGGTTTCCCACCCATTTCACGCTGATCCTGTGAAATGGATGGGGCACAGAGCGTATCGGGCTATTCCCTATTCCCTATTCCCTGCTCTCACCGTTTCCCCGGCGGCGGAGGTTGCGGGGGTTGCATGGCTTGCAGGTTGATCATGCTGGTCAGCTCCATGAAAGCCATGCGGACCTCGAACAGAACTGTTTGAAGTGCGCGATCTTCCCCAGTAGTGAGATTGCCTTTCGTTTTTTCCGCAAGAACGCCGAGCAGGTCGATGGTCGTGCGGGCGCCCAGAATGTCTACACGAGGGCGCTGGCCTTCCTGTGCTCCCGCTCCCATCTGGATCATGGCGGAAACGTAGAACTGCTGCACCAGGTGTTCGAAGGTTACGGGAGGCTGTGCGCCGACGGCGGGATTCTGTGCGCGGATGATCTCTTCCAGCCGCTGCGCTGACGCGTCGTAGGCGGCCTTCTGCTCCTGGCTTTCTTCGGCCGTGGGCGGGGGGGGTAGTTCGTTTCCTGCCTCGTCGGTCAGACCCGGTTCCGGAGTCTCGATGGGAGCCGGCGCCGCGACGTTCCTGCCTTCGCTGACTACCAGGTGCGGACCGGCCGCGGGAGTAACTGGTTCCGAAGCGGCCGTTGTCTGCGCCGCCGAGTGGGACTCCTGCGCAGTCTTCCGGCTTTCGTTTTCTTCATCCGCCTTGAATTTGCGGCGGTCAATGACTTCGAACTTCGGGGTATCGCTCATGGCTTCAGTTTTCCATTCCGTCTAATTGACTTACTCAATGATCTACCCATCGCTGCGACATTAAAAGCTGGGCGGCGTGGGTAGTAGCTGGGCGGTCCCGGTTGCTGACCCGGTCGTGTATTCGAAGGGCTCGGCATCAACTTCGGCCTCGGCGCGGACCATGCCGACCGCGAAGACGCGCAGACCTGAGGCGAGAGCCAGCTCGGCAGCGCTGCGGATTTCGCCGGCAACGGTTCCGTCGGCGCGTTTCAACTCCGTTCCAGAAGCGGGCACCGGGCCCAAGAGCTCCAGTTGCCTTAGATGCTTATGGACGTTGCCGCGGGAACGGATGCGCTCCACAATCTCCTGGCCGAGATAGCAGCCTTTGCTGAAGTGGAGAGCGCGCACCTGGGAGGTCTCCTGCGGCAAATCGCGCTCCACCATGTCGACTCCGTAGGCTGGAATGCCCTCGGCAATGCGGAACGCTTCCAAGGACGTGCTTCCTACCGGGGTAGCTCCAGCAGTGCGGAGATACTTCCACAGCTTGCCGATTTGCGCTTCGGGGGCCCAGAGTGTGTAGTGCACGGCGACCGCGCCAAAGCTACGCTCCAAGCGGAGATCCATTCCGTTCCATTCGATACGGGTGCAGGTCAATTCAGTGGAGAGCGTGGGCAGGCCCATCCTGGCAAGCACTTCTGCCGCTTTGGGACCGGTGAGCCCGAGCGCAGCTTCTCCGCTGAGAGGAACAAGTTCCACGTCGTCCATGATGATGAAGTGGTCAAGGTGCGCAAGCAGGCGTTCATATTGGTCCGCGGCGATTTCAAGCTCCAGGTTATCGCCTTCAACGTTGTCGCCTTCGCGCCAGACGGTCATTTCGCCCTGGATACGCCCCTGGGTGTTGAGCACCATGTTCCAGGCGCCGGAGTTGCCGGGCAGGTCGTTCACCATATTGGTGACCATGCCGCTGAGCCAGCGAAAACGGTCTTCTCCGCGGACGGCCACGCGGCGCAGCCAGCCCATATCGTGACACGCGGCGCCAGTGACCAGAGCCGTCGTTTCAGTTTCGAGCGCGTCCAACTCAAGCGGGGTAAGAACACCGCGATAAACAGTTAGTTGATGAGGGGTAGCGGCGGATTCAAGCAACACGGCGAACGGAGTGGGCTGTGCGGCTGCGGCAAAGTCTGTCAGCGTCATAGGGAAGGCTTTTCTTTGGCAAAGCGGGAGTTTTCTCGATGAAAGCCCGCGCAATACCGCATCTTAATTATAGCCTTGGAAGAGGAAGCAGCCGCCGCGGCAACAGATCCCGGTGTTGCTGAAATTGAAACAGGAGAGCGAATGAGCAAGCAGCACCAGGGTTTGAGATGCCAGGAAGATACAGGCTGCGGAAAAACTCACGTCGGAGGGAGTCGGGGGTTTCAACCCCCGTATAAATCCAGCACAATCACTGCCGGCTTTAGCCGCGGACGGGCATGCTGGTCCATTTTCACTGGAATTCCCCATTCTATCCGCAACCTGTTGAACCCAGTTTGGCGGGCTTGGGCATTGGCTGCGGGGTTGTGCCTTTTGGCGGCGACGGCTGGACTGGGTCTGGAACCGGGGCGTCAGCAGCCGGGTCAAGCCGCACCCAAGAGCCAGGATTCTCAGCCTCAGACCCCGTCTTCTGAGAAGAAACCGACGCACATCACGCCGGAACAGGCCAAAGAGCTGTTTTCGCTCGTTGACGAGCTGATCAAATATTCCTCCACTGAGACAGGATTGCCGATCAAGAGCACGGTCAAGCGGAGGATCACCAATCGCGCCGAGGTGGAAAGCTATCTCAAAGCAAAGTTTGAAGAGGACGAGAGCGCCAAGCGGATGCAGCGCGACGAAATCGTTCTTAAAAAATTTGGCCTGCTGGACCGGGACTTCGACCTGAAGCCGTTCCTGCTGGCGCTGCTCACCGAACAGGTTGAAGCTTACTACGATTCCAAGACCAAGACCGTGAACATGCTGGACTGGGTGGACATTGAAGAGCAAAAGCCGGTGCTGGCACACGAGCTTACCCATGCACTGCAGGACCAGCGCGTGGATCTGGAGAAATGGAACGATCAGACGCCGGACGATGTTTCGACCAATTCAGCCGGGGACTCCGATCACCTGGCCAAGGACGAGCTCGACACGGCGCGCGACGCTGTGACCGAGGGCCAGGCCACTGCCGTCATGATGGACTACATTTTGAAGCCGATGGGAAAGAGCCTGGTGAAGGATCCCGAAGTGATGGACTTCATCAAGCAGCAGATGGCGACGTCGGAGGATTCGCCGGTGCTGGCCCGCGCGCCGGTGCTGCTGTCGGTGTCGTTGCTGTTTCCCTATCGTGAGGGGCTGAGCTTTGAGCAGGATGTGTGGATGGACCAGGGACAGGCTGCGGCCTTTCCGGGGGCGCTGGATAGGCCGCCGACCTCGAGCTGGGAGATCCTGAATCCGCGCGAATACGAGCATAAAAGCACCCCTCCGGTGCCGCTGATGCCCAATATTCATCCGCTGGTTGACAAGCTTTACAAGCCTTACGATATTGGCCAGGTGGGGCAGCTTGACTTGTTAGTGTTGTCCAAGATATTTGGCGGAGAGAGCGCTTCAGCCGATCTGACGCCGGCATGGAATGGCGGCATTTACTGGGCCGGGCAGCGGCTCGCCGCAACCGCCGCCGAAAAGAGCACCACCAAATCCCTGGCGCTGTTCTACCTGTCGTCGTGGAGAAATGCCGCTTCGGCGGAGGCCTTTACAGAGCTTTACTCGAAACAACTCGGGCGCAAATACTCGGGGCTGAAGCCGGATCTCGCAGCTCAGCAGGCAGGCGCGGCGAGCCTTCCCGAGGGAGAGTCGGAGCAGGTATTCAGCACGGACGAAGGTCCGGTAGTCATCACAACACGCGGCAAGCTGGTTTTTGTGGCGGAGAGCTTTCCGCTGGAACTGGCCCGCAAGCTGACGGGACTGATCCTGGATGCGCAAGGGACAGGGGATTTGAAGATGGCGGTGCGCGGGATTGGGCCGGCCTCACTAGCAACAGCTTCTGTTCCGGCTCCGTGGGAATTGCAGCCGCTGTCCGCCGGACTGGTCCATTTCTTCGCAGACTGCGGAGTGATGAAGGCGGCGGTGAACGGGGCAATGCGGGTAGCGAAATAGGTCGAATCGCCGAGAGAGAGTCTAATAGCTCGGCATAAGGTGAAGGGTACGGGCTTCAAGCCCGTTCATCAGAGCTAGCAAGCGGTTGGGCTTTTAGCCCCTGAGGGAAGGCTCTCAGGAGTTTGCATTCCGTCGGCGGGACCAGCCGTCTCATCCCATCTAAAGCCGAGGCCTGAACTCGCCATGAAGGGTACGGGATGAACCCCGTACCCTTCATTGCGCAAGGGCCTCGCCAGCCTTCGGTCCTTCGCGTTTCATATTCCTCCGCAACAGGCGACAACCGTTTTATCGCCTTCGTATCTCTTTGACTCGCGACAAGTTTGCCGCTGGAGTCAGCCAATGGTACATTGGCCTTACGGCATTTTTACAGATGCCTGACCCCGAAACCGTCCCATTCAAATGGCTTTCTCCTCAGCAAGGGCCACGGTTGACAACTCGAAAGGGACGCGTTGATCGTCGGGCTGCTCAAAGGACGTACGCGCAAGCGAGGCGCGCCCTTCCTTCGTCTTCAGCGCTCGAAGATTCGTCTATCCCAATGCCGTATCAAAATGAGGTCCAAGTGGCTGCCACCGGTACTTCCCCCGGTTTTCCCAGTGCTGTCTTCTCATCTCCGCGACCCTATGACGTGCTGGCTGCCAAGAACGCCACTCTGCGTCTCCGCGCACCGAGCGGACATGTTTTCTCGTTCACCGACCTGACGAGCGCGCATGGGGCAGTGAATTTTGGGCATCTGAACCCGGCCATCGACCCCTTCACCGGTCTCGCTTCAGATCTCGCCACTGGGTTCTATCCGCCTGCAGCCGCGTCCTATGCTGAATGGCTGTGCGGGAAGCTGCATATGGAAACGCATAACGTACTCTACCGGGTTGGCGGCAACTCGGCCGTCGGTGCTGCGATCGGCATGGCGCAGCAGGCCCGCAAGGGAAAGATTCTGGTGATCGACGGGGCCAGCCACGGCCTGGGACGCAAGGCCAGGAGCTACCGGGGTACGGATTCCTTTGTGAGCATCGCCGTGGGCCGTGAGTTCAACGCATGGGACGGGGTTTCATGCCTGGTATACGAGCCGATTCTGGGAGGCAATGGAGGCAACGGGGCCAATGGATTAGTACCAGTGCCGCTGCCATGGCTGCGCGGCCTGTCGCAATCGGCGCAGGATGCGGGCGTGATTGTGATCGCCGATGAAATTCAATGCGGCTTCTTCCGGTTTGGGAAGTTGAGCCTGGCCATGAGCGAGTATCTCCACCCGGATATGTATTTGTTCGGGAATTCGATGACCAACGGAATTTATCCGCTCTCCGCCGTTGTTTGCCCGAAGACGCTGGACGGCGGTGTCCTCGCCGGCGACGAAGGCGGAGAGCTCATCTTCCAAACGGCGACTCTGGGATACCAGGCGGCCGAGTGTGTCGCGAAATACATCGATAGTACGGATATTGAAGGGCAGGTAGAGCAGATTCATCTGGCCCTGAGCAAAGTTGGGGAGAGGCTGGCGGCAAATCCGCGTTTGTCCAGCTTTCATCTGGCTGGGCCAACGCTTTCGCTCGAAGTACTGGATGGAAAGGCGATGGATTTGGTGCATGCGTGCGAAGAGCGTTGTGTGCTTGTGGGAGTGGGAGGAGGCCGCGTGCGTTTGGCTCCGCCAACAACGATTCCGATGGAGCAATTGACGAGTGCTTTGAAGATAGTGGAACAGGCGGCAGCGGGGTTGTGACGTAGCCGAAAAATCTTCCCGGAGTTTTCAGTCCATTTCGTGAAATGGGAGATACAAACGAGTAAAGGGAGCCAACGATTTGCTCGCCTGGGACCCTTCTCTGCGTCCATGCAAAAGTATCCAATCGATTTTTCAGACGGATCGCGCCGCTGCCGATCAGGAACTGCAGGGGAAGGAACTGCGTAATTGACCTCATGAGACTCCGCATATTGTGTTTGAGCCTGCTTTTCTGCGGCGCGAGTCTCGTGGGAGCGCAGTCCAAACAGACCGCGTCGACGGCCAGTCCGGCTACGGCGCCGCCAACCATTGCAAGCGTTCCCACCATCGACCAGCCCCTCAAGCTGGACGATTTTGCGGGTATGGTTCCCCGCCCCGAGCTGCGCGACAAGCTGGCTCATGTGACAGGCTTCATTCAGCAGCTGCCATCGGACGGCAATCCCGCCACGGAAGCCACCGAGGTGTGGATGGCTTATAGCCGCACCACACTTTATTTCGTTTTCCTCTGTCATGACAGCCATCCCGACCAGGTGCGAACTCATCTTGCCCGCCGCGAGAACGTGCAGACCGACGACAATGTTCTCGTTCTTCTCGACCCGTTTCAGGACCATCGCACCGGCGTGATGTTCCAGGTAAACGCATCGGGAGTGCAAGCGGATGCGTCGTGGAACGAGACCACCGGTCCCGACTACAGCTACGACCAGGTCTGGGATTCCGAAGGGCGGGTGACGAAAGAGGGCTGGATGGCTCTCATCGCCATTCCATTTCGCAGCCTGCGCTTCCATGTCGACCACAAGGATTGGGGCGTGGTCTTTGAGCGCAACTTGCCCCGCAATTCCGAACAGGATTACTGGCCGCGCGTCGGCGCCAATGTGAGCGGCGTGCTCACGCAGGAGGCCACGCTGCGAGGCATCGAAGGCGTGACCGGCTCGCATAACTTCCAGCTGAACCCGTACGCGCTTGGTCAAAACGAGCGTAAGCTCATCGACCTCGATCCGACTAACCCGTACTTCAGTTCGCGACACATGGAAGGCACCGCCGGCGGCGAGGTCAAGCTGGTCCTCAAAGACAGCATCGTGCTGGACGGTACCATCAACCCCGACTTCAGCGATATTGAGTCCGATCAGCCGCAATTCACCGTGGATCAGCGCTTCCCGGTGTACTTTCCCGAGCTGCGCCCCTTTTTCCTTGAGAATGCAAGCTACTTTAATACGCCGATCACGCTGGTTTATACCCGCAACATCGCGCACCCCGAGTATGGCCTGCGCATGACGGGTAAGCTGGGCCGCACCAATCTCGGCGTATTTGCCATCGACGACCGGCAGCCCGGCGAAAGCGTCGCGACTACCGATCCGCTCTACGGAAAGCACGCTACTGTTGCGGTCGGCCGTGTGTCTCGCGACATTGGAGAAGGCTCAGGCCTGGGGGCTATCTACACCGACGAGGAGTTTGGCGGCGGCTGGAATCGCATCGGCGGCGCTGACTTTACCGCGCGCTTCGACAAGCACTGGACGGCGCATGGGCAGATGGTCGAGAGCTCCACCATAGGCGATCTGGACAGCGGCTTACCGGCGCCCTATTCCGCAGGCCCCGCCAGCGACCTGCAGGTCTCCCGGAACGGCCATGCCTTCAATATGTTTAATGAATATCAGGATGTCAGCACCGGTTTTCAAACGTCTCTCGGCTTTCTGCAGTCGTCCAATATCCGTTCCGATCACCTCCACTCGAACTATCAGTGGTTTCCCAAGAAGAGTGTGGTGCAAAGCTGGGGTTTGGAGGAGAACCAGAACCTCGCCTTCGACCATCAGGGCGACCGCGTCTACCACTACACGACCTTGGACCCATTCTGGCTCCTTCCGCGCAATTTTGTCCTTGCTCCCCTGATCGGGCAGAACTCCGACACTGTGAGCCCGGCAAACTATCCGGCCCTGACCGCGTTCAAGAACTTCACGGAAAACTTTGGCGGGTTTGTAGTGCGTGGAGCGCCGTGGAGCCAGTTCAATCTCAGCCTGGTCGCCATCCGCGGCGGAAACGTAAACTATAACCCTCTCGCCGGGCAGTCGCCTTTCCTGTTGAACCAGGATCTCGTCAACCTGCTCTTCACAGTGCAGCCCGTCAATCAACTCACCATCGACAACACCTATTTGCTCGATCGCGACCACGCTGTAGCCGGGGGCGCCTTCGTCTACGAATCTCAGACCATGCGCACCAAGGTGAACTACCAGTTCACGCGCTCCATCTCCGCGCGCGTGATTGCCGAGTACGACTCTACACTCGCCAATCCGTTAAACACATCCCTGTTGCGGACAAGAGAGGTGGCCACGCAGGCGCTGCTAACCTGGCTGCCGCACCCCGGCACAGCAGTTTACCTCGGTTACAACGACGATCTGCAAAACCTGAACCGAAGCCTTTGCAACCGCCTGCCCAACGGCGCCTGTGACCCCAATAACACAACGTTTCCCAGAGCTGGGCCGCTGCTCAATGACGGGCGTCAGATCTTCGTCAAGGCGTCGTATCTGTTTCGGTTTTAGGTTTGTAGACCAGGTATTCATCGGCGAGGACGGCTACCAGCACAGCGGTGGGAACCGAGACCAGGGCTCCAGGGATGCCTCCCACCGCGGAGCCGAGCAGCAAGGCTACCAGGATGGCCAGGCCGGGTAGGCCGACGCTGTTGCGCATGATGCGCGGCGTCAGGAAAGAATTCTCAATATTGAGATAGACCACGTAGAAGATGGCGACTCCCAGCACGCGCCCCCAGGAATCGATTGCCGCCACCATGAGCGCGAGCGATACGCAGATGGCTGCGCCCACCACCGGAATGATATTCAGCAAGCCGGTCATAACGCCGAGAGCTACTGCGTAGCGGAGGCCAAGCATGAGATAGACGGCGGTGCTGAGCATGCCGAGAATGAGCATCAGACTGCCCTGGCCCAGCAGCCATTTGTCCATGCGGACTTTAGCACGCCGCAAGGCACCGTCAAGACGGTCGCGGTTTTCCGGCGGAATGAGGGAGAGAAACCAGGCATAGGCGTGATCGCCTTCAAGGATGAAATAAACAGTGAGGATGAAGCCCATGGCAACATCGAGCACTGTGCCCGCCCAATCCCGGATGGAGAGAAAAAGATAAGTGGCCGCGTTGCTCGCAAAATCCTGAAGCCGGGACCGGATTTCTCCTGTGTCCAGATTTTCGGCGAAGGGAATGCGCCGTAATTGATCGAGCATCGCAGGCAGCCGCGTGGGAAGGTCCCTGGCGAACTGATGCATATCGCGAACGACCGGCGGCAGCGCCAGGAAGCCGAAAGCTGTGACGGCGCCGGCAATGGCCAGCAGGAGAAAAAGAACGGCATAGCCCTTGAAAGGGCGCCAGCGGCCAATCCGAAGCCTGCTTGTGGAGCGGACGACTGGAGTGAGGACCGCGGCAAAGAGCGCGCTGACATAGAGCAGCATGAGGACTTCGCGCACCACCCACGCCAGGGCACAGGCGAGCACCAGAGCGAAGGCGAACACAATATCGCTGCGAAGACTGCGCGGCCTGAAGGAGACTGGCGACATGCTGGATTCCTGAGAGGCTCGAAGTGCACCCAGATGAGGCTAAAGCATTGGGCCTGTGGATGCAGAGAGGGGTGCCCCAGGTCTCAAAATCGAGACCTGGAGCACCCGGCTTCTATTCCCTATTCCCTCGTCCCGATTCCCTGCACTACTGCCCGCCGCCGAGGATTGAGCCTACGATGCCGCCGATGACCGCGCCGCCGCCAGCATTGGCAGTTTCCCTTCCCGTGCGGGGAAGGTATTCGCCGATCTGGTGAGCGAGCCGGGAGATTGGCAGTGTCTGGAGCCATATGGTGCCCGGCCCCTGAAGATTGGCGAGGAAGATCCCGTCTCCACCGAATATGGCGTTTTTGAGGCCGGGAACGGTGGTGATGTTGAAGCCGACGGAGGACTGAAAAGCGCCGACATGGCCGGGATGGACGCGGAGAACTTCACCGGGCGCGAGCGTCTTCATGATCAGTTCACCGGAAAGCTCGAGCCACGCTGTTCCCTGGCCAGCTATCTTCTGGAGCAGGAAGCCGTTGCCGCCAAAGATTCCCGCGCCGAGGGACTGCTGGAAGCCGACACCGATGGTTACACCGTCCGTAGCGCACAGGAAGCCATGGCGGTGAATCATGTATTCCTGGCCGGGGCCGACGGGGATGGGAACGATATGGCCCGGCACTTTCGTGGCAAAGGAGACTTCTCCGGGATATTGCATGGCGCGGTATTCGGTCATGAACAGGCTGCCGCCGCCGGCTACACGCTTCAGAACGCCGAACAAGCCGCCGCCCCCGCCCATTTGGGTGTGGGTGGTCATCTGGATGGAAGCGGTCATCCACGAAAGCTCACCGCTTTCAGAGAACACGCTTTCGTTGGGATCAAGCTGCACATCTAGAACGGGCATGGTGGTGCCCTGAATCCGTGTCTGCATATGTATTGCCTCCGATTTACGACAGTGTAACTGGAGCGACCATATAAAAGTCGAGATAGAATTGCGTTCGACATGAAGAAAGTACCCATTGTGCGCACAGCGTTCTCAATTCTTGGCGCTGGAGCCCTGTTTTTGGCTGCCTGCCGTTCTGGCGGCGACGCAAAACCCGACCATCCAAGGTCAGCGCCGGGCGTAACGATGCAAAATGTGAGCTTTTACTCAGAGGCTTTGAAGCGGCAGATGCCTTACCGAGTTTTTCTTCCTGCAAACCTTGCCCCTGGCCAGAAACTACCGGTTGTTTATCTGCTACATGGCGGAAACGGCGGGTTCCGGGACTGGTCCAATTTTTCCGATGTGGCGGAGTATGCCGGATTTACAAGGTCCGGTGGTTTGATCCTGGTGATGCCGGAGGGCGCATTTTCTTACTACCAGAACGCTTCGTTGAATCCGGAAGAGCGGTATGAGGACTATTTTGCAAACGATCTGATCGCCGACGTCGAAAGCCGGTTTCCAGCAGGGAAAGGCCGGGAGAATCGCGCAATTATTGGGATTTCCATGGGCGGATTCGCTGCGATCAAACTGGCGCTCAGCAAGCCACAGCTTTTCTTCTTTGTCGGCGCGTTTAGTCCGTCGATTGATGTGTTGCATCGCCGGTTCAGTGTCCGACGAATCGGGGAGTGGATGAGAATTCGGGCTATTTTCGGCCCGATGGGGAGCAACTCGCGACAGTTGATGGATCCATTCATGCTTGTTCAATTGGCGGACCCTGCGGCGACTCCCTACATTTATCTCGGCGCAGGAGAGCAAGAGCCGTTGCTGGAGCCGAATCGGCGGTTTGCGGCGCGGCTCAAGGATAGGCACTTTGCGTACGAATTCCACACCAAGCCAGGCGGACATGACTGGGGCGAATGGGATGCGCAGATTCCGGGGTGCTTCGACAGCCTGTTGGAGCGCCTCCAGGCGAAGCACTGACGACTATTCCCTATTCGCCATTCCCTACTCCCTGTAAATGGTTATTCCACCACTTGCAGGCTGGTTTCGGCCTTAGCCAGGGAGCTGCCGCCCACCCAGATTTTGTAGGTAGTGGGCTCTACCGTGCGCTTGACGTCGACGTTGTAGAAGTTCAGCTCGTCGAAACCTAGCGGGAATTCCATGTGTTTTTGCTCGCCGGGAGCTAGCGTCACGCGGGTAAATCCCTTCAACTCTCGGACAGGCTGCTCGACGCTGGCGGCCGTGTTGCGGATATAGAGCTGCACGACTTCAGTGCCGGCTACGCTGCCTGTATTCTTCACATCCACACCAACTGTGACGACGGGCTTGCCAGGAGACGCGAGGACTTCCGTGATCGGAACCGTGGGGCGGCTGAGGGTTGGTTGGGTGTAGCTGAAGCGGGTGTAACTCAGGCCCCATCCGAAAGGAAACAGGGCAGAGTTCTCCTCATCCATGTACCGGGAGACGAATTTCTCCTCGGCATTCTGCGGGAAGTGGCTGAGATCGACGCGGGCGGGGCGGCCGGTGGGGAGTTGCGCATAGTAAAGCGGCTCCTGACCCACGGCGCGGGGCAGGCTCGACGGCAGCTTTCCCGACGGATTCACGTCGCCGAAGAGGACATCGGCCACGGCATGGCCGGCTTCGACGCCAGGGCTCCACGCTTCAAGAATGGCCGGGACATGGTTGGCGGACCATTTGAGCTCGAGGGGACGGCCGGCGAGGACTACGAGGATCACGGGTTTGCCGGTGGCTACGACCGCTTCCAGCAACTGCTCCTGCGCGCCGGTGAATCCAAGGGTGGCACGGCTGGACGCTTCGCCTTCCATCCAGTTGGTGGGCTCGCCAAGAGCGAGAATAGCCACATCTGCTTTCTGCGCTGTCTGCACGGCCTCGGCGATGGTTTTGGCGTCGTCGGGAACAGGAGGGTGATCATTTGCCGTCATGGGACGGTCGAAGTCGACGTGCTTGAGGATGTTGGCGTCTTCTCCGCTTAGCAGGTCGCATCCCTGCGCATACAGCAGGCGGTCGCCGAGACGTTCCTCGAGAGCCGACCGGAGGGTGACGACGTACTTGGGATCGCCGGTTACGGCCCAGGCGCCGAGCAGCTCACGCTGATTGTCGGCGAGGGGGCCAATCAGCGCGACTTTTTTGGCTTTGGCGGTGAGGGGCAACAAAATGCCGAGGCCTTCGACAGGATCGTTCTTAAGCAGCACGAGGGTTTCATCGGCAATTTTACGGGCGGCGGCGCGGCGCTCCGGCGTTTCATCGTAAGCCGGCCCAGCAGGCGCGTAGGGGTGATCGAACAGGCCGAGCGCAAACTTGACGCGGAGAACGCGGCGGGCGGCCTCGTCGACAACGCTCTCGGGGATTTTGCCGGAGCGGACCTGGTCGGCGATCACGTGGTCATAGAGATGACCTTCCATGTCCATGTCGACGCCGGCTTCAAGGGCCTTGCGGGCGACCGTTGGGCCGTCGCCGATGGAGTGATTCATGAGCTCGGCGACCGCGCCCCAGTCGGAGGCGACAAAGCCATCAAAGCCCCACTCCTTGCGGAGTATTTGGGTCAAAATGAAGGGGTTTGCCGTTGCGGGGACGCCGTTGATGGAGTTGAAGGAGCTCATGAGCGTGGCCGCTCCGGCTTCGACTGCGGCGTGGTATGGCTCGAGATACACCTGGCGCAGAGTTAGCTCGCTCATGTCGACTGCGTTGTAATCGCGGCCGGCGATGGCGCCTCCGTAAGCGGCGAAGTGCTTCACGCATGTCGCAACGGAATCTGGCTTGGTGAGATCGTCCTGCTGGTATCCCTTGACCCAGGAACGCGCCATGACCGAGCCAAGATAGGGGTCTTCACCGCTGGACTCCACGATGCGTCCCCAACGGGGGTCCCGGGCGACGTCGACCATGGGGGAAAAGACCCAGGTGATTCCGTCGGCGCGGGCTTCCGTAGCGCCGTAACGCGCCACCAACTCAGCCGCCGCCGGATCGAAGCTGGCCGCAATCGCCAACGGAATGGGGAACGTAGTGCGATGGCCGTGGATCACATCCTGACCAAAAATGATGGGGATGTGCAGGCGCGACTTCTCAACGGCAATGCGCTGGTAGTGATTGGTGGCATCGGCCCCCACCACGTTCAGGAATGACCCCGCCTGGCCCTTGGCCGCCATTTCATCGTTGTGGGAGTTTTTTCCGCCGGGACCGGTGGCGTAACCGGCGTTGTATTGGACGAGCTGCCCGATCTTCTCCTCGAGCGTCATCTTTTTCAGAAGCGCCTCGACGCGTGCATTCAGGTCCTTCGACGCTAATTGAGGGTTGGGCACCGGACGGGTCTGAGCAGCTGCGGTAAGACCGGCAAAACCGGCCAACAGGGGCAGTAGTAGTAGTAGACGAAGAATGCGTGTGAAAAAGGAATTCATGGCCCGGCAATGATAAACCGTTTGAGGAGAAGAAGACAGGCGTTGCCCGGCGGATTGAAAGCCTGGCGCCGGTACAGATTCGCCAGGTAACACACAACGGTAGCGGGAACCTGCGAAAATGCACTAATCTTGGCTATAACTGAATGTTGGTCTCATTTTCCCATCT
Source organism: Occallatibacter sp. (assembly GCA_049508975.1). Lineage (GTDB taxonomy): Bacteria > Acidobacteriota > Terriglobia > Terriglobales > Acidobacteriaceae > Telmatobacter. Next base: position 17,323 of record JBELAI010000077.1, read on the forward strand.
CCGCAGCGCAGCCATCCAAGCCCTTGCCAACGACGTGTTCAACACGGCCAAGGCGGTGGCCTATTCCGGCATGCTCATGATGTTTCCGGCATTGCTGGTGGTTACCACGCTGCTGGCACAGGTGCCGGAGGGAACGACTTTGGTGGGCGAGATCCGTGGAGCGTTCGAGCAAATGCTGCCGACGGATTCAATGGACCTGCTGCAGTCGTATGTATTGAACCAGAGCTTTCACTCCAGCCAGGTGATCTTGTCCGCCACCAGCCTGAGCTTGTTCGCCGGCCTGGGAATGATGCTGTCGCTGATGGAGGGCTTTCGCAGGGCTTACCGGCTGCCGACAAACGACTGGAGCTTTTGGGGCCGCCGGTTTCGCGCAGTGCTGCTGGTGCCGATTGCGTTGGTTCCGCTTTCGGCGGCCACGCTGCTGCTCGTGTTTGGCCACTTGATTGAAAGCTGGATGATTCAAAACGCCAACCACGAATTGCGCACTGTTGTGCTGGTTTCCTGGCGGAGCGTGCGGTGGTCGATTGCGCTGGCCACCTGCATTGCCGTTCTCTGCGCTCTCTACCACTTCGGCACGCGGCGGACGGAACACTGGAAGTGGGTGGCTCCGGGAGCCGTGATGGGAACCGTGCTTTGGTTCCCTTCGACACTGGCCTTCGGATGGTACGTTACGCGGATCGCTGACTATTCCATGTTCTACGGGTCGTTCGGGGCGGGAATCGCGACGCTGATCTGGCTCTATATCACGGCTGTCAGTGTGCTGTTGGGGGCGGAATTGAACGGCGCTCTGTTTCGGGAACGCCAGGGCCGATTCTCCGGTTTTGGCAAACCTGATCTGGTTTCTTCCAGTCAGTGATTACTCGCACTGACCATTGTGGATGCGCCCTTGCACAATGGGTAAAGCCGGGATTCGGTCCACCCCCCGTGTACAATGAAGCTGCCCCATCCGCACTTATTCATTGACGGAAATAGCCTTGTTTTTTGGAGTTTTTTCATATGGCATTCGAATTGAGCCTGACAGATTCCCCATCGCAACGCCGCGCAAAGATCGTTGCAACCCTCGGACCGGCTTCCAACACTGAGCCGGTGTTCCGCGAGTTGGTGCGCGCAGGTGTGGATGTGGTTCGCCTTAACTTTTCTCATGGCACGCACGAAGAGAAGCTGACCCTGATCCAGATGATCCGCAAAGTGAGCCGCGAAGAGCGCAAACCGCTTTGCATCCTGGCAGATCTGCAGGGACCGAAGATCCGAACATCGAAGCTGAAGGATCACCAATCGGTGCTGCTCAAGGCCGGCCAGCGGCTGACCATTACGCCGCGCGATGTTCCTGGGACCGCATCGCTGGTCGGTACTACCTTCAAGACGCTTGCGGAAAATGTTGAGCAGGGCTCGCGCATTCTGCTTTCCGACGGCCTGATCGAGCTGCGGGTTCACGAAGTGATTGGAGACGATGTAGTCTGCGAGATCGTCAACGGCGGCATGCTGGGCGAAAACAAGGGCATCAATTTGCCGGGGATTCCGGTGCGCGTACCCTCGCTGACCGACAAGGACACCGAAGATCTTGAATTTGCGCTGAAGAACGGTTGCGATGCGATTGCTGTCTCGTTTGTCCGGACAGCGGAAGACGTTCGCCTGGTGCGCAACCGGGTCGCTGCGCTGGGCGGAGAGACGTGGATCATCGCCAAGCTGGAAAAGCCCCAGGCGATCGAGCATCTGGACGCAATCCTTACAGTCGCGGATGCCATCATGGTGGCCCGTGGCGATCTGGGTGTTGAAGTTCCTCCGGAGAAGGTTCCCGCCATTCAGAAATACATCATCCGGAGAGCTGCGGAGTTCCGCAAGCCGGTGATTACCGCGACGCAGATGCTGGAGTCGATGATCGACAACCCGCGGCCAACGCGCGCCGAGGTTTCCGACGTGGCCAACGCTGTCTACGATGGTACCGATGCCGTGATGCTTTCGGGCGAATCTGCCGTGGGCAAGTATCCGGTGCAGACTGTCGCCATGATGGCGCGGATTGTGGCCGACGCTGAGCACCACATCAAGGAAGAAAGCTACTCTGAATCGCGGGAGCGGCGCACCCATCTTTCGATTGCCGAGACCATTTGCGAAGCCACGGCCCACGCCGCCGACGATCTTGATCTGCGCGGAATTGCGCTCTTTACCGAATCAGGTGTCACGGCACGGCAGCTTTCCAAGTACCATCCGTCTTCGCCGATCTTCGCGCTAAGCCCTGTTGAGGTCACTATCAATCGGCTGAATCTACTGTGGGGAACTACGCCGATCCGCTGTCCCAAGGTCAACTCGACCGAGGCGCTGGTGGAGTGCGCGGAGAACCTGCTGGAACAGGGTGGCTATGTGCGACCGCGCGAGGTAATCGCCATCGTAGCAGGCACACGGACGAAGTCCGGTTCCACGAACTTCCTGCGCCTGCATGTGATGGGCGAGCATGCCATGGATGGCGTGCGTTTCTTCGCTCCGCACCAGGAAGAGACAATCCCCGCTCCCGAACCTGAGGGTCCGGCCAGGACCAAGCGGCCTGCACCGAGGCCTGGGCCAAAGAAGAAGTAAGCGAGATCAGCGCTGCGAAAATGCCACTTCCAGTTGGGAGTGGCATTTTTCTGCGGTGATGCAGTTCTGCGGTGAACTTAGCTTCTCGTTTTTGGAGCGGTGCGTCGGTCTTCAAGAATCAGTTGGATCGCTGCGCTCAGGCTTTCACGGCACTCTTCAACATCCCGCCCCTGGCCATTGGCGCCCGGAATCTCCGGAGACCAAGCCACAAACCAGTCGCCGTCGCGCTCGATTACCGCGGTGAATTCATTCCGCATGGGGTGAGTATAGTTCTGAACCGGGGTACAATGTGCACTAGGAGAGTACCTTGATTGTCGAGCTTCCAGCGGAAATCGAAGCCAGCGTGAAGGCACAGGCTCTCGTGCGCGGCCTTTCGGTCGAGGCCTACCTGCGCGATGTCGTCGAGCGCGACCTGCGGCTTGCCGAAGAGACCAACAAAACGGATCGGCCCTTTGAGTCCGGCAGAGGAATCCTTGCGGCCTTCGGCCCTGCCCCCTCTGCGGAAGAGATCGATGCCAATCGAGCAGAGATGTTTCGCGGCTTTGGGGAAGAGTTTTGAACGCCGCAGCTGTTGCCGATACCCACGCGGCAATCTGGTTCCTGTTCGACGACAAGAGACTCTCTTCCGCTGCTGGCGACGCGATTGAAGAGGCAGCAAAATCCCGGCGCAAGATTCTCGTATCCTCGATCTCGCTGGTGGAAATTGTGTATTTGACGGAGAAGGGCAGGGTACCAGCTTGGACCTACGACGTTTTGCGCGAGGTTCTGGCCAAAACGGAGCAGGTCTTTGCCGAAGCGCCATTGACCGCCGGAGTCGTTGAGTCCATGCGGAAGGTGCCTCGATCTCAGGTTCCGGATATGCCGGACCGCATTGTAGCCGCGACCGCGCTCCACTTCGGTGTACCGGTCATCAGCCGGGACAGCAGGATTCTTGCAAGCGACCTGACGACAATCTGGTAAGTTTGAAGGGCCTCGCGGGGAGGCACTTTGCCAAGTTCCAGAATCGGAACCTGGGACAGCCGGCACCTGCGCAAGCGCTCAAATTACTCGCTGGGATCCCAAGGGTCATTCGTATAGAAGGTCACCGAGTACCAGCAGCGTTCGAGGCGTTCGTAGAACCATACGTGTTGCGCGAATTCTGCGAATCGGCTCGGAGTGTGTTTCCGCAGCCCCTCACCGAGCATATCGGTAGGGTCGAACACCAGAAATACAATGGTGTCCGATCCGGCAAATCCCCACCCGTCCCATTCCATGAAGCGAATGCCGGTTCTGGGATTCGCTGGCTGTAGCTGAACTTCTTGTTTGAAGTGTCCGGACCCGACAAGCCACCGTGCCCACGGGCGAAGATGCTGAGTTGACAGGAACATCAGGACTGACGCGCCTAAGAAACCGAGGGCCACGAGCACCAGCCTGGGGCTCGTCCAGTGCTTAGTAAAGAATCGTCGTAAGACGACCCCAACAGAAAGCATGATGGCGAGTAGGATCAGGACAAGGATGTAGCCGATCGATTCCAGATCAAAAGACTTGAGATACAGGAAAGGAATGTATAGAACGAAACCCGCCAGAGCTCCGAGTGGTAGACAACCCCATAAGCGTTTATTCATGCTGAATCCCTCTCATCGGGGACTTCTAGAAGTCTATTCGCTCTGCGAGAACTTCCAATTGCGGATCTGAGGTGACGTGGCCAATTGCTTTTCCGCAATCGGCCACGAGGAATGGGAACAAATCACTTCGCCGCCAACTGGCGCAGGACGTATTGCAGGATGCCGCCGTGTTCGAAGTACTCGATCTCCTGGGGGGTGTCGATGCGGATGCGAACTGTGAATTGCTTTGTACCCCCTTCTGGTGACGTTGCTCTCACTGTGAGGTTACGCGGGTCCGAGGTGGCGACCTGAGCGACATACTTCTCCAATGGGACCGTAGTCTGTATTATTTGGCCGGTGCGAATTGCAAAGAGCCTGACGCCGGTATCAGGGAAGTCGTAGAGTTCTTCGCCGGTGAGGCCGAGGGATTCGACGGTTTGTCCATCGGCGAATTGCAGCGGCAAAATGCCCATGCCGACGAGGTTGGACCGGTGAATGCGCTCGAAGCTCTCGGCGATTACGGCTTTCACGCCGAGCAGATTCGGACCCTTGGCTGCCCAGTCGCGCGAGGAACCGGAGCCGTATTCCTTCCCGGCAAGGATGACCAGAGGAACACCGCGCTCCGCGTACTTGACGCTGGCGTCGAAGATGGACATGCCTTCGCCTTCCGGGAGCAGGCGGGTTACGCCGCCTTCGGTGCCGGGGGCCAGCTTGTTGCGCAGGCGGACGTTGGCGAATGTGCCACGAACCATCACTTCATGATTGCCGCGGCGCGAGCCGTAGCTGTTGAAGTCGGCCGGCTTCACTCCATGCTCGGCCAGGTACTTGCCCGCCGGGCCGTTGGCCTTGATGTTGCCTGCGGGTGAGATGTGGTCTGTAGTGACTGAGTCGCCGAGAACGGCCAGGACGCGCGCACCGAGAATGTCGGTGATGGGTGCGGGAGTTTTGGTGATGCCGTCGAAGTAGGGAGCTTTGCGAATGTAGGTCGAGTCAGGCTCCCACTGGTAGACGTCGCCGGTGGGGAAGCTGAGGCCCTGCCAGTTGGCGTCGCCGGAGCTGACGGTCGCGTATTCGCGGCGGAAGCTTTCGCTGCTGAGCCCCTTCTCGATGGCGGCGGCGACTTCTGCCTGGGTGGGCCAGATGTCCTTCAGATAAACGGGCTGGCCGGATTCGTCGTTGCCGAGCGGGTCGGTCTCGAAGTTGTGGCCGATCTTGCCTGCGAGGGCGTAGGCGACAACGAGCGGCGGGCTCATCAGGTAGTTAGCCCGGACGTCTACGTTGACACGGCCTTCGAAGTTGCGATTGCCGCTAAGGACGCTGACAGCGACCAGGCCGTGCTCGTCGATGGATTTAGACACGTCCGTCGGGAGCGGGCCGGAGTTGCCGATGCACGTTGTGCAGCCGTAGCCGACTACGTTGAAGCGGAGCTTCTCGAGGTACGGGAGCAGGCCGGCCTTGGTGTAGTAGTCGGTGACGACGCGGGAGCCGGGCGCCAGGGATGTTTTGACCCACGGCGGAACGGTGAGGCCTTTCTCGACGGCCTTCTTGGCAAGGATTCCAGCGGCGACCATGACGGAGGGATTGGAGGTATTTGTGCAGCTGGTGATGGCGGCGATGACAACGGAACCGTGGTCGAGATAGGTGTCCGGATCGACGCCGAAACGCTCCTTGACTGTTGTAGTGAGGTGGACGGGAACCCTTTCGGCTATCCCTGTGTCCGTGACGGTTCCTCGCTGCCACGCGGCGGCGGTGCGCGTGCCTAGTGGCTTGGCTGTCGGCGAGAGCAGGCCGGGGAGCTGCTGTGTGAAGCTGGCGGCGGCGTCCTTCAGCAGGACGCGATCCTGGGGACGCTTTGGTCCTGCAACGCTGGGCTCACGCTTTGGTCCTGCAACGCTGGGCTCGACGGTGGCCAGATCGAGTTCGAGGGTCTGCGTGTAGACGGCTTCCGGCGAAGCGCTGGTGTGGAAGAGTCCTTGCTCCTTGTAATAGGCCTCGACCAGGGCGATCTGGTCTTCGCTTCGCCCTGTCAAGCGGAGATAACGGAGGGTCTCGGCGTCTACGGGGAAGATACCGCAAGTCGCGCCATATTCGGGAGCCATGTTGCTGATGGTGGCGCGGTCGGCGAGCGGCAGTTCCGCTATTCCAGGTCCATAGAATTCGACGAATTTACCGACGACGCCAAGCTTGCGGAGGGCCTGGGTTACGGTGAGCACCAAGTCGGTGGCGGTTGCGCCTTCGCGAAGCTTGCCGGTGAGCTTGAATCCGACCACTTGCGGAACCAGCATAGACACAGCCTGGCCGAGCATGGCCGCTTCAGCTTCAATGCCGCCCACGCCCCAGCCGAGAACGCCGAGGCCGTTGATCATGGTGGTATGGGAATCCGTGCCGACCAGCGTGTCGGGATAAGCGACGAGCTTGCCGTCGATTTCCGTGGTGAACACTACGCGGGCCAGGTATTCGAGATTGACCTGATGGCAGATGCCCATGCCTGGTGGAACCGCACTGAAATTGCGAAAGGCGGTCTGGCCCCATTTCAGAAACGCGTAGCGCTCGCGGTTGCGCTGGAACTCGAGCAGCGTGTTGGCGTCGAACGCGCCCGTGGTGCCAAACTCATCCACCTGGACCGAGTGGTCGATGACGAGTTCTGCGGGGATGAGGGG
>JBELAI010000078.1:0-23028 GCA_049508975.1 Occallatibacter sp.
AGCGACTGTTTCACCGTCTGCAATGGGGTTTCCCAAGGCAACCCCGTGGTGCTGGTTGACGCATACGAGACGGCACTCGAAACGAGCGCCCATCCCGCCATCATCAAAAAGGTTCGGCCGGTTAGAACCTCGACGAATTTGCCGGCCACACTCCGCATACTCTTCAACATGCTTCCTCCTTGTTCTGGACCGAAGGTGGATCATTCAATCTCTCAGCCCGGTTGAATATCTGCCATCACAAACGACGGCCTATCATCTGAAATCTGGCGCGCCTGAAGGCGCACGGTTGCAGCTATCCGATAACGGCGCTGGAGCTAGAAAACAAAGTACTCATGATCGATCCCGCCCCGACAATCACGGCGGTTGCAATCACCGCGTAGCAGGACCGCTTGGCAAATTCAGACAGTTCGCCGCCAAAGACCAGCGCCATGCCTCCGGCAGCAATGCCCACTACAGAAATCCCCGCCGCCACCGGCCCGGTCAGCGACTGTTGCACCGTCTGCAACGGCGTTTCCCAGGGCAAGCCTGTCGTGCTCGTTGAAGCAAAGGCCAGCGCATTCGAGACCAACGCCAAGCCCGCCATTGTCAAAAATCGCTTGCCGGTCACAAGATCAACCAGCCTTCCGGTTGTCTTCCGCATCTTCTTCACCATGCTCATCTCCTTCTTTTCGGTTGAGTGTCCTCGTCATGCAGCAACAGGGAATGCCTAGAGCTGTTCAATCTCGAAGCGTTCTCCGTCGTGCCCCTTTACCAAACAAACCTCTTTCACCTTGCGTCCGCACGGAAACTGACGCCCGGCTTCGATGTAGACAACCAGGTGAATCGTCTCCGCGACGATCCTTGCCAAAATGTGGGTTGGAAATGGATTCGCCGTCTTCCGGCAAAGAAATACAATCCTGTTCAAACCTTCCAACGCATTGTTCGCGTGGATGGTCATCGACCCGCCAGGATGCCCTGTATTCCACGCTTCCATTGCGGTCAACGCTTCGGTCCCGCGTACCTCGCCAACCAATATCCGGTGAGGCTTCATGCGCAGGCAGGAACGGATCAAATCATCCATCGGAACTGCCTTGCAGGCGGTGAGCTGTACATAGTTCTCGATAGCGACCCTCAACTCTGGGAGGTCTTCGAGAATCAGCACCCGGTCATGCGGAGTCCGCTCCGCTATGCCCTGATTCAACGCATCGAGAAGCGTAGTCTTCCCAGACCCGGTGCCGCCCACGACAAGAATGTTCTTGTGGTGCTCGATGGCCGTGAACAGCACATCGACGTGATTGTTCGCGCTGCGAAGCGCCTGCTCGAATGGGTCGATGCTCTGGAGACCATTCAGCGGATCGTCCTTATTGGTCAGAATTCCGCTGGCGGCGTAATCGTACAGACTCGGCTTTTTCTCGCCCTTCTTGCGAAATGACAGAGAGGCCGTGCCTATCGGCACCACCGGAGCAACCAGAGCTTCCACCCGGCAATTCAGATAAGGGACATTCCCGCTGACGACCGGACTGTTGTGGGTAGCCACCAACCCGAACCCCTCCGCAATGCTCATCGTGGCTCCAACGGCCCGCAGCGGTGAAATCTCCGTCAGCACTTCAAATGGCCTGCCCTGCCGCATGATCCAGACCCGCCCATCCGGATTCACGACAACGTCCTCGGCAGTCCGGTCCTTCATCAGCGCATACACGATCTCTGGACCCAATTCGGTCATCAGCTTGTACCGCTTGCGATACTCGCTCTCGTTCTCCGAATCGAGTCTCTGAGTCTCGAAATTCTCCGTATGAGCCGACATCCCCTGCCTCCCCGAACGCGCCGTGATCCAGAATTGCAACCACGGACGAAGCATACACAAAAGATGTATCACGGGTCAAATACAGCATAAATGTAAGAAACTGTGATACGCTTTGTCCAAGAGTTTACCGGCCAACGCCCGCGAAGCCAGGGTTCGGCCAAAACAGGAACTGAAAAGGAGGGATAATGCTTCCCATCGCACTCAAAGCCGTTCAACTCCAACTGCAAGCAATGGGCGCCAGTCGCTACGAATTGGGTGTCCGAGTTCCCGCAGACAAATCCGAGGATGGCAAATCTCGGATGATCTTGCGCAACAACCTCACCAACGGCGAGGTCTTCGAGAAGCTCGATTGGCTCGGCGCTGAAAACGCCAAAGGCCACCACATCTATATCCGCCCATCGGGGATGAGCCAACTAACCCTGATCGACGATCTGACTCGCAACAGCATGAAAAGGCTGATTGACACGAAGTACACTCCGGCCTGCGTCGTCGAGACCTCTCCCGGCAACTTTCAGGCGTGGCTCAAGCACGCTTGGACTCTCACCGCTCAGGAAGGCACTGTTGTTGCCAAGATTCTGGCGGAACGCTTCGGCGGCGATCCGAATTCAGCCGACTGGCGGCACTTTGGCCGCTTGGCTGGCTTCACCAACCCAAAACCCCAGTACCGCCTCCCCAATGGGCTATTTCCCTACTCGCAGCTCAAATTTGCGTTTTCCAAAGGCGTTATCTATGAGAAAACGCATGAGGTGCTCTCCGAAGTCGAGGACCGGCTACTCGATCAATATGTGGAATCCCAGCGGTCCATCCAGACGCGCATAGGCTTCCAACAGCATCCGCGGCAGGGATTTGAACTTCTCGACTACGCCCACTTCGCCAACAAATATGCCGCGCACGGCGAACGGCACAAGGCCGACCTTACCTATGCCACCTACTCACTCCAGCGAGGCGTCTCCGAAGTTGAAATTCGCGATACCATTCGGACCCATGCCTCAACCTCTGCCTTCGTCAATCGTTCTCAAAGAGATCAAGACGCCTATATCGAACGCACCGTAAGAAAAGCACTCAAGCAGAACGGCTTTTCCATCCCTTTACAACCCTCCTTCTATTCCGCAGAACTCTGCCGCTAATTGTTTCCCGCCTATCCGTGGGGAGGGGCGCATGGCGTCCCTCCCTCGCTTCGACCCCCTCCAGGTTCTCCGCAACCCACCCCAGCGGGATGAAATCCCCGCAACGCCCCCCCACACTCTGAAAAGAAAATGCGCTCGTTCGAGCGTTTCGATTCCGCACCGCGAGAAAAAGCGTAACCGTCGCGCGGCGATGGCCTGAGAAAAAGGGACGCGAAAAAAGGGCTTTCTCTGACGGCTTGTTCCGGGTTTTCGGCGAGTCTGAATTAGACGGAAATTATTCGCATCGCATTGCAAATAAATGCGTTAAGCGTTGCATTTATATCAGATATGTATTAAACTAAGAGTGTAAGGTCAAGCAATTCAGGGAGATAGGAAAATGCAAAACGACAGATCAAAGGCTCTCATCGACTCGATCACCGACAGTATCAACACCCTCGCCACCATGACCGACGCAACTGCGAAATCGGACTTGTTCAAGACTTGGCTTCGTGCAGTCTCCCGGTTTCATCATTATTCGTTCAACAACCAATTGCTGGTTCTCCTTCAGCGCCCCCAGGCCGAGCGTGTCGCCGGTTTCCATACGTGGAAGTCTCTTGGCCGCAACGTCAAGAAGGGTGCGAAGGGAATTGCGATCCTTGCCCCGTGCGTCCGCAAGAAGACCGCCGAGGAAGCCGACAAGATGCGGAAAGGCGAGAGAGTCTCCGAGATGAGGCTGTGCGGATTCCGCGTTACCCACGTCTTCGACATCGCCGACACCGAAGGCAAGCCGCTTCCCGAACTCGACCACCGCGCCCAGGCCGGAGGCGAGTCTCTACTGCCCCGCCTTGAGTCTGCCGCCGCCGCTATGGGAATCGTGATCGAGTACCGCGAGGAGACAGGTTCCCCGAACGGTTGGAGCGAGGGTGGAAAGGTCGTAGTCAACGCGACCCTATCTACGGCCGCAAAATGCGGAACTCTGGCCCATGAACTGGCGCATGAGTACCTTCACTGGCAAAGCCATCGCAGGGACGACATGACCCGTGAGCAGCGCGAACTGGAGGCCGAGGCCACGTCCTTTGCCGTCCTTGCCCACTTTGGCGTCGAGCAGCCCTCCGACCGCTATCTGGCCAGTTGGGACGCCACCGCCGAGAGCATTACCGCTTCCCTCCACATCATCCGCGATGCCGTTCACCACATCCTTGGCGCGATGGACTCGAAAGGCCAGGAACAGGCCGAAGCCGAGATCGAAGAGATCGCGGCCTAGCCATCCACCGGCACCATTCCACTCAGGGCCAGCCGGGAGCCTAATCCCGGCACGGAGACCACAATGGCAATCGCCCACAAATTCGAGACCGCTGGACTCGGGATTGCTCCCTTCCGATTGGTTCGCGTCGAGATGCGCTGGTTTTCCATCCCCGGCATTCCAGGCAGCAAGAAGCCCGGTTCTTCTTGTATGTTTTGCGGCCACCCCATCGCGGAGTGCTGTTTCCTTCGTGATGCCAACGGTAAGGAATTCCACGTTGGCAACGAGTGCATCAAGAAGGCCGGTGACGCCGGATTGTACGACACCGTCAAGAAGGAACTCCGGCGCATGAAGAACCAGGCCGAGGCCGACGCGGCAGCAGCCACCTTCCGGGAAGGCCGCGACATTCTTGTCCGCGCCGACGTTCGCGCATCGCTCTCTACTCAGCCTCATCCCAATTCGTTCTTTGCCGCCAAGGGCAAGACAATGGCCGACTACTACGAGTTCTTGTTGCACAACTCCCCGCGTGGCACAGTGGCAAACATGGTTGGCAAACTGCGCGAGTTCGCAGCGGAGTCGATCCAATGACCGCAATGCAATTCTCACTCTTCGACGCGCGGTCCGCAGCCGCCACGGTAGGCATGGAGCCGAGCGTGAATGCGCGGAATGCGAAACGCCAACTCGACACCTTGCGCAAACAGTTGGCGACGGCCCAGGCCGATCTTGTGGACGTGGACTACAACCTGAGCATCGTTGCGATGCACCAACGGGCATCACGCGAAAGAAAGATCGATGCAAATTGGTGGGATGCGGCGATGCGTTTCGGAATGTTGGACCCCGGCGAGGAGCCGGTCTACCGCCTTGGCTCTTACCCCGTAAAAGTCTTGCGGTGGATACGGCACCTGATCTTTACATTGAACGCGGAACGCCGCGACGTTCTATCCGCCATCGCCGACCTTGAACCAAAGGTAGCCGCTTTGTCGCAGATCATCGGCAATGCAATCCAGTGAGTACAGTCATGCAGATTCAACTCGACAGTCCGTATGCCCAGGATGAGAACCCCGCCGCTTTGCTGGCCGGAGCGGAGATCGAGGCCGCACACCTTTCTCGCTGCCTCAAGATTGTTCGTCTCTGGAGTCAATCCAGCACACTGCCCAGGCTACGCCACGACGAGATGATCGAGGAAGAACAGAGGCTGGCCAACCTCTACGCGGCAACTCTCTTTGAAATCGGCTCCGCATTCGGCCTTCGTGCAGCCGACGAATTAAAGGTCCGCATCGAGGCCGCTTGCATTCTCGACGATTGGGAATGCCCACCCGCAGAACAAGGACTCTTGTTTCCCATCCCCAACTACTCGGCGACGGAAGCCAACCCCGCCACGGCGAGAAAGTGAGTGCCCATCATGGAAACCATCATCCGCGAAGTTAATCCGGCTCGGCTCGCTTGGGGAATCTTCGACCATGCGAAGAGCGATTACGTGAACGAAGGAGACATCCCGGCCAGTTATAGCGGCGATTCAATCGCAATTGGCCAGCCCGTTCGGAAGCCATTCCGCATGGACGGCGAGATGTGGGTCGCCATCGGACTAAGCAACGATGGTGCGCGCGCATATCGCTTGTGTCCGATGCGTACCTTCAACGGCACCCCGACCAACTATCGCGACAAGAGCGGCAGCGCCGAACGCGCAGAGGAAGCCCGTAACGATCCCAATGGCTTTTACGACCGCATGACCGTCAAGCACGGCGGACAGCAGTTCGTTCTCTGCGGTCCCGAAGTCCGGATCGTTGCCAGTCAGCACGAGGACGTTTTCGTGGCACAGGTTCAACTCGCCCTCTTTTGACCAGTAAACAACCGCACCAACACACGGAGACATCCATGCTAGGACACAGACTCAACCCAACGATTCACCGCTATGAAGACGTGGAACTGATCGAAGTCCACTCCGAGTATCTGGAGTGCAGTTTCATGGTTGCCAAAGACGAATGGGAGATCGGCAAGAAACTGCTCAACATTTTCAGCCCCATCGACGGCAATGTGTTGGGATTCCCGCACTATCGCCTCCACCGTGACAATATCTCCGCCACCGGACCCAAGTTGCCCGACGGCACCACCGCCCAGCCCGGCATGGCCGAAGCCATCGAAATGCAGCGCCAGGCCGGACACGCGATCTACGCCGATCATCTATCCGCCATGCTCTACGGAAATGGCCTCAACCCCGCGCGTTCCTGAAACGCGCAACACGGAAAGGGACTTTATGCAAATCACAGTTTGGAGTGTGGCAGCCGACGACGACAACGGCACCTATGCCAGCGTCCACGAAACGGAGAGCGCCGCGTACCGGCGCTTGATTCAATTGACCGTCAATGCCGACAACAAGGACGACGTGGCGAAGGCTGAGGCATTTATGAAGGCCGACGACTTCGATGGGCTGGACGAGTGGATTCACGAGGACGTGATAGAAGCCCTGAATACCTACAGCGTGGAACAGCAAACGCTCGACTTGTCGGCTCTTCCCGCTCCAGCGCCAACAGCAAACGAGAGGGCATTGAGCCGCCGCGAACTGGCCAGCGTACTCCACGGCTTGCGCCTCATGCAAGAGCAATGGGAACCGAAGATGCACGGCTGTACTTCCATTGGCCTCCACGACCCTCTGGAATTGAGCGAGCCAAACGCCTGCGACCATTTCTGCGACGAGGAGGATTCTCCACTCGGCCCCGGAGAGATCGACGAGCTTTGCGAAAGGCTCAACACAGGATTCTGCAACTGATTGGCTCCAGAAGAAGGGCGAGAAAGCGAACGGTTCCCATCCTGCATGGTCCGGCTACTCGCCCGAAGCCGGCGCAGACGATTCCTTTGCGCACCGCAGCGCGTGTTGCATGATCCGTTCCGTAGCATCCTCCCCAATCAGGGCGTTTACGAATAGGCAGAATTGAATCACTCTCAAGGAGAGCGGTTCCACCACTTTCTTGAGATCCTCTTCCGACAGAGTGCGGACATCGGCAATCGCGTTTTCCGTGTCAAGATCGCAGAATCCCCACTTCAAAGCAGAGATCACCCGCCACACGTATCGGGCTTCCAGCGGCAGCGCGGCCAACGCTTCCAAGTAAGGTTTGGTATCCTGCCCAGCTATCTGTGCCTTCAGGATAGCGAGATACGGCTTCATCTTTTCGGAACGAACAAGTTCTTGGGCACCATCTTCGGAATGAATCTCGCTGAGGCGGAGACTGCTGATTTTTTTATTCGTCATACTTCCTCCAGATTGAAGATGCCTCTCCGTGGTCCGGCAATAGCTGAGTTGGTTCCGCACCCGATCAAGCCTTGATATGTGCCCCTGAGTCAAGGGGGTTGCCAGTAAGATCAGCATTACACACCCACCGTGGGCTGGAATCCTGATAAACTTGATTGTGCGTCTACTGAACCAGATGCAAAGGGCGAAGGGGTTCGCCTGAACCGCTGCTCCATCCTGATCGAAATGGATGGGCGGATGATGACTCCTGACGAGGTTTCGTCTGGGAGTCTCCTGCCCGTTCAAAAGCCTCGGCAAAATCTGAATTCGCACACGCCGGACGTGGCGGCGAGTGTGCGCCATAAGCTGGGGGTTCTGTGAAAATCGTCATCGTCTCCGATATTCATGCCAACTTGGCGGCGCTCCAAGCACTGCCTGAGCGCGATTTCGACCAACTTTGGTGCGTTGGCGATGTAGTGGACTATGGGCCAAGACCGCATGAAGCCGTCCAGTGGGTAAAGCGCAACGCTGCAATTGCGGTTCGCGGCAATCATGACCATGCGACCGGGTTTTCCGTTGATCCCCAGTGTTCCCTGCCTTACAAGAGACTTGCAGCAGAGACACTCCGCTACACCCAGGAGGTATGCACGAAAGAGGACTTGCGGTTTCTAAGAAATCTTCCTGTTCACTGCGAGATCGTGCTGAGTTCGACTCGGTTCTATGTGCTTCATGCCTGCCCTTCAGATCCGTTATTCGGGTATTGCCCTGAGCCTTCGGATCGATGGCAAGAAGAGGTGGCGCGAATCAGCGCCGACGTGCTCATTGTCGGCCACACGCACACACCATTCGTTCGGACAGTCGGCAGGACGACCATCGTGAATCCAGGAAGTCTTGGACAGCCTAAAACAGGGCGGCCTCTCGCGTGTTACGCGATTTGGGAGGACGGCCAGATTTCGCTCAAGGAATACCCGTATCCGCGCAGCGACACCGTTCAACAGATTCGCCTGATGCCGATCTCCGCCGACGATCAGGACGCATTGATTGCTGTACTTGAAACCGGCGTCTTGCCGGCCAGCCATTCGACGAATGTAAAGGCGAATGGCTAGGGGGAGTCGTCCTTCATGAATCTCAAAGGTTACGAGCAAGAGAAATTCGCAATAGCCGACATCATCCGGTCCGCGCAGGCCATCGATACGAAAGATGAAACCTTGCAGTCCGAGTGTCGCGACCTCCTCACGCGTCTGGCTGAAGACCGATTCAATTTGATGGTTGTTGGGCGATTCAGCCGAGGCAAATCGACGCTGATGAATGCGCTCCTTGGTGGAGATCACCTGCCAACGGGGATTGTCCCGTTGACATCTGTAATAACAACCGTTCGATATGGAAGCCGCAAGCAAGTTGTACTCACCTTCAACGATTCTGGTTCCCGCCGCGAGGTGCCTCTATCGCAGTTGGCAGACTATGTAACTCAGCAATCGAATCCCGGAAACGTCAAGAATGTTGCGTATGCCGAAATTGAATTGCCAGTTGAGATATTGCGCCGTGGACTATTTTTCGTGGATAGCCCAGGGCTGGGGTCTTCAA
Organism: Occallatibacter sp.; assembly: GCA_049508975.1. GTDB lineage: Bacteria > Acidobacteriota > Terriglobia > Terriglobales > Acidobacteriaceae > Telmatobacter. The sequence continues at coordinate 8,943 of JBELAI010000078.1, forward strand.
TTTTCGAAAACACGCAAACCACAGATCGTTTTCTGCCGCAGGCGGATGCCTTCGTTCTGGTAACGAGCTATGAAAGCCCGCTGTCAGAAGAGGAAGATCGCATCCTGCACCGGATACGCCTCACGAACAAGAGGATCTTCATTGTGGTCAATAAGCAGGATACCGTCAGCGCGGAAGAGCAAAAGCAAGCCCTCGCGTTTATTGCAGAGCGCATGGATCGCTTTTCCTTCTCAGAGAAACCGCATATCTTTTCCCTTTCCGCACGACAGGGACTCTACGCGAAACAATCAGGGAATAGTGAGCATCTGGAAGAGAGCGGGATTGGATCGTTTGAGGCGGAACTGATGCGGTTTCTTACCGAAGAGCGCGCACAATCTTTTCTCGCCAATATGTATGGACGGGCCACGACCTTTCTCGCGCAGCGGATGAGGCCGAAGGGCCAAGCAGCGCATGAGGAAGCATTCAACCAACTCGGAGGAAGATTGCGCAGTCTTCGAGAGAAGAGTCTTGGCGCAGTGGCCCAATCGGAGAAAGCTATCTCCGCTGAGGATGTATGCGGCAGTCATGCGGCTACACTACAGATTGAGAAGCGTACCGGTTGCTGGATTTGCGGCACTATCCTGGACGCAATCTTGGGATTCCTGAGCAAGTATCAATACGAACTGACCATCAACCCGCAGATACAGCGGCAACATGCCCTCAGAGGTGGATTCTGCCATCTCCACACCTGGCAGTATGAAAACATTTCATCACCATATGGAGTGTGCACGGCTTACCCACAACTCGCACATCGCATTGCAGGGGAACTTGAGCAGCTTGCCGCCACGGTACGTCAGACCAATCTATTTCTTGACGATCTGAAGAATCTGCTTGCTACCGCGGAGACTTGCCCTGTCTGCGAAATACGCATTGAAGCTGAAACGAAGGCTGTGAACGTTGCCGCTGAGACCGTTCGCACAGCGGCCGTATCCAGTGACGAGCGATTTCCAGCCTACTGTCTTCATCATCTCGTTTTGGTTGCCGCGTCTCTTGGCGACGGACAACCCACACGGAATCTGCTCCATGCTCATGCACGATTGTTGGAACGAACTGCCGAGGATCTGCAACGGTACGCACTCCGGCACGACGCCCTGCGCCGATACCTGACCAGCGAGGAAGAGCGGAGAGCTTCCCAGTTGGCGTTACTGCTGCTTGCAGGCCATCGAAGTGTGAGTGCCCCCTGGACAGCCGAGTTCATTCACTGAGGTGTCAGGATATGATTGAACAGACTACCTGCGACTCACGACAATACCGGTTTGCGTATCCGCTTCAGGCTGCGTCCGATGTCCCAGGTGACTTTTCAATCTCGTTTCCAGCAGATGGGTGGCTTTCGGCGATCTTCATCCCCGGAGACACCGAAGCGCTCTGGAAGCCGCCTGAGTATCCACCGCGAATCTACACCCTCACCCACGACACGATAATGGTTTACTCGCACCGCACTGCGGACGATGCGCCCTTAGAAGTCTCACTTCATGACTTGATGGCGATCAGCACAGAGAAGACGCTCTTGTTCGGAGTCATCGAGTTTCATGCTAAATATTCTTCTCAAGCCTTTCGATACAACACGCTGCACCAGAAGCACCTGAATAGATTCCTTTGCGCGCTCCGATCCGTGTGGCTTCCACCGCATGGAATGTGGCTGCCTGCAATCTCTCTTTCGCAAGCAACCGAAGGCATGACATTCAGATGTTGGTACGCCTTGCAGGCAGAACTCGATGTCGATGAAGAACTCTTTGGAATCTGCTGTCGGACGTCGATACGCCCCGAGAAGAAGGGCTGGTTTCACAGAATCCCCCAAGCGTTGTCGGCTGTGCTTTTGGCTGCGACGAATCATCGATTGATTGCCATCTCCACAGGCACCGGAGAGACTGATGATCTCTATGGGATTGTGGTTCGCTATGCGCCAACTGACAATCTGAAAGCAGCCGAAATCAATAGTTCGGCCAATGGATTTGAATTATCATTGGAATTGAAGAACGGTCATGACTGGAAGTTCCTCTTTGAGGACAATCAGCGTACATCAGCATCCTGCTTCCTGAATCTTCTTGGACTCTTGAAACCGACCATGCGAGAAGTGGCAGCAGATTCCTTACCGCCAGAAGAGTTAATTTAAAAAGTATCGAATTTCGCTCCTTAACGACGACCCATGCGATAGTCCACGTACAGGATGTGAGGTTTGATCTGGTCGCCTGCTCTGTACTGTGGGAGCTGCGCCATCTTCAACATTTGAAGAATGGCTCCGGGGTTCCCATCGCTCCACTCGACAAGGGAGGGCAGGATCGAGTCCAGATTGGAGGCCCATAGCTGAATCCTCTCCGCGTGGCGTTGAGCAAATTCCAGTGCAATCTGCTCCGGCCAGTTTCTAATCTCGATTTGCTCCGATTTGAGCGCGCACAACGGGCGCAGAGCGCCAATATCCTCCATGTGCGGCGAACGCGATGCAAAGATAACGGGCGTGCGCCCGTAATAGTGCAAGTCTTTAATCATGCCGGTGACAACGCGAGACGGACCATCAAGATGGTCGAGCACCATGAAAAATGGTTGTGTATCAAGCGCCCGATGCGCAATACCCTTGAGCGAAGATGATGATAGCGCGGGGATGTTTCCAGGGACTTTGAACTTCTCATCTGCCGAATGTAGTGCCTGAAGCAAGGCGAGGAGGAATTCGCGCGGTGATCGCATTTGTGCCACATAAAGCGCAAGCGGATGGCTTTCGACGAACGTGTTCAACAACCGCGACTTGCCAACACCCTCCGGTCCGAATACCAGCATGGATTTTCGTATCTTCGCCTGGTTCCGAAGGCGGTCCAATTCCTCCTCGCGCTCGACACAACTCAGATACTCACGGGTCGGCTCGCGTTGGGTGGAAGATAGAAACATCGCGGCTGGACCTCTTTCTTTGGGAGAAGCTAACGAACTCCGCTGAACGGGATTAGACGAGTGCCGAGACATCCCGTTCTAATCGGTCGAGCCGTTCAATTGCAGACTGCACGGCGGGAGTTCCTTCTTCTTTGACTTTGCGCGCCCGGTCAAGCGCCTGTTCTGCAATGCGGCTGATTTCATGCAGGAGCTTGCGAATTTCAGCCTCCAGGCGGCCACGGCTGTCCTGAATGCGATTGAGAACATCGTTTTGTACGCGCGAGCTGTTCACTTCCAAGAGGTGCTCCAGAAATCCTCTAGCCTCGTTCGTGATGACTTTGCGCGCGCTCACTAACGGCAAAAGGACGTCGGCCAGCCAGCGTAGCGGAGATGGGGGTTGCGCAGTTCCAATGAAGTCCTCGAAAATGAATGTGGAACGTACGCGCAAGCCCTTCTCCGGATCAAGCGCGTGGGGCATCCGCGTGAGTTCGCCAAGGCCGGCATCCGCCAGCCTTTTCAGAAAGTTGTTTCCCATCTCTACAAATCGAAGGGCCGCCGCGCGATATTGGCGTTCGCCCTCTTCCTGTTCAGGTTTCAGCCAAGGCACAACCTTGCGGCGCGAGATCTCCTGGGCGAGATGCATCACTCGGTGCCGATAGCGCGGGCCAAAGCCGAGGAGTAGGGATGGTAGCTCCTTATCAAATTCAGCTTCAGATTCCGTCCACGCGGACCTGAAAAACTGCCGATGACGATCACCGAAGAGGTCTGAAATCCGGTGCAGTTCCGCCATAAACAGGTAATCCATCTCGCGCATGGAGCGCTCAGCCTCGCTGATGGTTTCCTTCATGACTTCGATACGCCGTTCGGATTCTTCGATGGGCCGCAGAAGCGCGTTACGGTCCTCACTGATGATGGCTAGCAGTTGTTCGCTCAGGCGCTGAAGTCCTCGGTCGCAAGCGGCGCGAACGAGATTTCTGCCTGAATCTTCAACGAGATGATGCAAACTCGCCAGTAGTTTTTCCCAATCCCTCAACGGACCTCGGTCTTCCATCCGTTCGGCGGCACTCACCTCAAAGACCACGCCCATCGGGCGATGCAGTCGCTTTTCCAGAACCTGGCGCGTAAACTTGGCTGCCGCCGCACGCTCCGGATCGCTGGTGCGGTCGGCCTTGTTGATTACCAGGATTAAATCCTGAACTTGATTGCCGATGGATTCCACCAGCGCCAACTCCTCGCCCGCAATCGGCGGATCTGCTCCGATCACCACCAATGCAGCATCAATATGAGGAATGAATGCCTGCGTGGTTGCCGTGTTTCCAGTGAAGACTGAACCCAAGCCCGGCGTATCCACAAAACACATGCCGGAGGACAACAAGGGGCTGGGCACGAACACTTCCGCGCCGTCCACGGCCTTTGTGTTTTCGGGGTTCAGTTCTTCGGTCACGTATTCCTTCAAGTCGGTCAGGTCAACATCACGCCAAGCCCCGTCCCGCATACGAACCCGCGCGTGAGGTTGGTCGCCAAACCGAATCACGGTAGGCACCGCCGTGACCGGTACAAACCCGGTCGGAACAACCTCGTGGCCGACCAGAGCATTGAGCAGGGTAGATTTTCCTCGCTTGAATTGACCAATACAAGCTACATAGAAACGTCCTTCGGAAACCCGTGCTGCGAGCTCACGAGCTTCCTCGGCGACAGGCTCCGACACAAGTTCCTGAGCCAGATTGCCGAGTCGCAACAGACGGGAGGCACCATCCATACACAGGGATGTCTCAGCCGGAAGGCTGCCAAATTCTTGCACTGTCGAACTGCTGTTGTATTCCTGCATCTGCTATTACCCTTGTGACCAAACACCTTCTGGGCTGCCCGGTAATTTGCACATCTGAGTTCTGCTAAACCTTCGCTGGTTCGTTCGTTGAAGCACGTGAATATCGAATGACCTCAACATTCGACGTTGCGATTAGACCATCCTCGACCATTTCATCCAGATGGGGTATCAACACAGCGATCCGCTCCTCTTTGTCGATGATGGTCAGCATGATCGGTGCGTCTTTGGAGAACGTCCAATGGCTCGCATGATGAATTCTTGTACTAGCGCCGAAGCCTTCGATACCCCGATAGACTGTGGCTCCTGCCATTCCCAGCTCCACGCATTTTGCAAGGATCGCTTCATGCAGCGGCTTGCCATGCCACTTGTCACCTTCGCCGAAATGAATACGCAACATACGTGCTTGAAATTGTTCTTTCATGGTTGAACCTCCACTCATACAGAAGGGTTGACCGACACTGACTCCGTCAGATCAACGTCCAGTGCGCGGTAGGAGTACTTGATGATGTCTACATCTGAAAGGACAACAAGACCTTCTTCCACCATCTGATCCACAAGCGGAAGAAAAGATCGGAGCTTCTCCTCTGTATCGACGGCCGAGAGCATGATCGAGCAATTGTGAGAGAAGCTGAGAGCTTTGTCCTTATGAATCCGCCGATGCGCGCCATAGCCGAGGATGCCGCGGTAGACTGTGACGCCCGCGATGTCGTTGGCGCGCATGGCTTCAACAATTGCTTTGTAAAGAGGTTTGTCTTTCCAGAGGTCGGCCTCGTCGATATATATACGCATCATCTTGGCCTTGCCCTCAATCTTCACATGCTCTGGAGGGATCGGCTTCCTTTGCTTCGAGACCTGGGCGGGTTTGGCCACGGTCGTTTCCTGAATCTCGATCATTCCAGTTCCAGCCAATTCCTCCAGCTTACCTAGAAGTTCGTTGACCTTTTCGCGAGACTCGATGAACTCGATCTTCAGTGGAAGATTGTCAGAAATCTCGACAATGCTTGCGGAATGCATATGATGATCCGCACCAAACCCGGCAACTCCTTTTAGCACGGTTGCGCCGGAGACTCCCCGGTAGAAAAGGAAGTCGATAATGCTCGAATACGTTGGGACCCCATGATGCTTTGATCCCTCACTCAGATAGATGGAAACCTTCACAGCTTTTCCGGCATTCAACATACGTTCTCCTTAGGAATGCAATCCACGTTGCGAGACGAGAAATTCAGCGGCACGTCCAAGCGATCCCCATCCGGGCCTATCTGCCTCCGGTCTATCAAACAGATCTCGCAACTCCTGTGTCAACTGCCGTCGGCAGTTTTCAACAATGGCATCGACTCGTGCGGCAACCACGGGTTGGACCTGGCACCGCAGTTTTGTCCCGTGCGGGATACAGAGAACTGCGGTTGTTCGCAACCAGTCAGACACATCTCCCCGATGGATACAGCCAACGAACTCACGAATCCGCCGGTCTTCCTCCGCAAAAACATCCTTGCAGATGTCACAGATGGCATCGTCGGATGAGTTCGTGGCCGGTTCCTCGACCAGCTTGATAAACACTTGCGCAGCAGTCAGGGCGTTCTGGACTGCCGCCAATCCCCACGTATGAAAGTTGCACAGGTGGTGGATTTCTCGTTCTGAGTGTTTCTGTAGGCGTGCAGCCTGATACTCCTTCAAAAAGCGGCAGAACGGACATCCAGGTTCGTGAAGCACGTCGAGAATCGATTGATAGAAAACGAGCTGTTTTTGTGTTCTCATCAGAGTATCTCCGCAATCACAGAGCCGCCCCAAACGGCAGCAAGGCCAAGAATGAGACTGCTGACGGCGTAGAGGGCGGCCAGCAAGAAAGCGCCGCTTCGAATCGTGGACAGTGTCTCCCACTCATACGTTGAAAAGGTGCTGTAGGCACCAATGAAGCCCACTGGCACCAGGAATCTCCAGGCGGGGTTCAACCCCGCTCGTTTGCCAAGGAATGTGAGCGAGAAGCCAATAATGACGCAAGCCGTGATATTGATGACAAAAGTGCCGTAGGGGAATTTCGTTCCCATACGATTGGCGATTGTCGATCCGACCCAATATCTGGCCATGGAACCAAGCGCCCCGCCGAACGCAATAAAAAGGTATTTCTGCAAACTTATGCCTCCCTCTGGATGGTTGCGCAAGCCTCGTGGCTCTCGTTTGCATTCCAGTCTCTCAACAGAGCTAAGTCGTGTTCAAGCTGTGGTGCGTCGATAGTGTCCTCGGAGGTTCCATCGATCCTGTGAAGCTGAACGCGATAGGCATCTGCATAAGAACTCACCAGAAAAACGATCTTGCCGACAAGCTGGTTGCTCCATTGGGATAGTGCATGGCCGTAAAGATGAAGCTCTTGCTTCAGAAGAAGGCCAATGCTTTGCTCCAACGATTTTCTTATCTTGGAGCAAACGATACTCCTCCCGAGAAACATCCAGTGGCTCATACTGATTTCTTCCGGGAGAGATGCCAACTCAAAGCGCGGCATATCTCGCAGTAGGCTTTCCACTTCATCCTGTACAGGGAAGTCAGTACGTTCCATCTGCTGCGCTACCGTTTGGAGCGTGAAGATCGCCCGGTTGCTTACATCACGTACGTTCTCAATGCAATTAGCCAAAGATTCTCGAATAGCATCATCGAGCCACTCCGAAAGCTGAAAGGAGGTGACATGAGAGTTGGAATTTGCTCTCATCCAGACAAGTGCGCATTCCGCTGTTCGGCTCAGAATTGTCTCAGGCGTCTCGCCCAATCGATAAAGGGAATTGCTGAGAGCGGTACGTTGCTCCCCAACCTCCCCGGTGATAAGACGTAACTGCTCTTCCAGGTCATGCGCGTCCACTGATAGATTCTGACCTCTGCGTTTCGTCTGGTCGAGAGTCGTCTCCAAGGCCGCAATCAACGAGTCGCGCGAGGCACCGATCTTTCTTGCAGCAGAGACGTTTCTAAGCTTTCGAGCCTGATCGAATCTGGGAAGCAACTCCCGCTCGAAAAACTGGTCGAGCAAGACAGTATAGGCCGGGAGGGAACTCACCGGATGCACACTCATGCTTAGGCCCAATTCGCTTTGCAGTTGCTCCTGGATATAGCCCATCACACGATGGAGATCATCTTCCGCCAGCAGGTCCGCCTTGCTAAGCAAAACAATGGCCGGAATTCCGCCTTCATAAAGCAGACGCAGAGTTCCGATGTCTTCTTCATTCAAGGCCGTGCCTGCATCAATCAGAAGTAGCGCAAGGTCGCAGGATGGAAGATAGGCCAGTGTCTCCGCTGCGCCTCGCCTGGCTAGTGAGCCAAGCCCTGGGGTATCTACCAGCACGATTCCTTGCCTGAGGCGTGGCGAGGGAACCTCGACGACCGCTCGCGCGACATTGCGCAAGTTGCCTGGATTCCCCTGCTCCGTTACCAGCTTTCCAAGCTCTTCAACTGTGACGGTTTCTTCTCTTCCACCACCGTAGGCTACGGTAGCGCACAGGGTCGGTCCATAAAGCAGTCTCGTGGGTACAGCAGTGATGGGATTGATACCTACAGGAAGAACGTCCGTGCTCAGGAGTGCATTCAAAAGTGAGGATTTCCCACTGCTGACACGTCCGAACAGCGCCACTTCCAGATTGTTATCCTCCAGGCGGGATGCGAGCAAATCAATGCGCGGCCGAAATTCCACGAATCCATGACGAGTGACGAGCTGCTCGATCAGCCGCAAGAGAGCCACATCGTACCCAGTCTCTTCCAGCTTCTTCAGGCGCGATTCCAGATTCGTCCCCAACTCCTGGCGGAGATAGCGTTCCATGCTTCCAGCCAGAGAACGAAGTTCATGGACCACTCCATTGAGATCGTCAACCGCATCCTCGGGAACGGCCCCGCATCCGCGCATATAGCTTGGTTTGAGTTCCTCAATCGCGATGTCGATAAAAGTAAGGTCAACCTTGATCGATCGTGTGGCTGGAATCTGCGCCGGTTCAGGCTTCATGTGCTGCCACTCCAAAGCTCGTAGCAGTTGTGACCGGAGCCGGCGAATATGGTCTTCGATCACCCTCGCCTGTGCTGGTGTAATGTCGATGACGTAGCGAGGAAACGGAGATTTCGATGCTGTGGAATGAAGAACATGTTCGATGTCAATCAGGAGTTTGTCTATGTATTGGCAGGTGATAATCAGGCGTCGCTGCTGCGTCTCGTTCAGCGTCCCTGAGATTCGCTGTTCTGGATCTCGTGATCTCACGATGTCTGGTCCGGGTTCGGGCATGACTCCTCCAAGTTTTTCTTCAGCTTCGAGGAGTCATCTGCCCAGTTGGCGGTCTTGAGGTGGACTCCAACACCCACAGTTGCTTGTTGCTTGCTATGCTGTTACTGCCTTGTGCCAGCGCTCATACACGCTGGCGCCTGCGTAGCGGGCCTTTGCCCCAAGTTCGTGTTCGATCTCCAGAAAGCGGTTGTATTTCGCGATGCGCTCGCCGCGGCTGGTCGAACCCGTCTTGATCTGCCCCATACCGGAAGCCACGGCCAGGTCGGCGATGCTCGTGTCATCGGTCTCGCCGGAACGGTGAGAGATGACTGCGCCGTAGCCATTCTCGCGGGCAATCTGAATGCATTCGAGCGTTTCCGTCAGCGTGCCGATCTGGTTCAGTTTGATAAGGATCGCATTGGCGATTCCGTCTTTGATGCCCTGGCGAAAGATCGTGGGGTTTGTGACAAAGTTGTCGTCGCCGATCAACTGAATCCGGCTACCGAGCGTCTTAGTCATGAGCTGCCAGCCAGCGTGATCGTCTTCCGCAACCCCATCTTCAATCGCCCATATCTCAGGATACCGATCAATCAAGTTCTTCCAGAACTCGACCATCTGCTCCGGGGAATTCCGGCTTTTGTCCGACTTCTCGAAGATGTAGGTGCCGTCGTCATAAAACTCGCTGGTGGCAGGATCGAGCACAAGGACGACATCCTTGCCTGGCTTGTAACCGGCCTTTTGAATTGCTTCGAGAATCAGTTCGATGGGTTCTTCGTTGGACTTCAATTGCGGCGCGAATCCACCTTCGTCGCCAACCCCAGTGTTGTAGCCCTTCTTGTGCAGCACAGCCTTCAATGCGTGGAAGGTCTCAGCCGCTGCCCGCAAGCCTTCGCTGTAGCTTGGCTCGCCTACCGGCGAGATCATGAACTCCTGGAAGTCAACGTTGCTGTCGGCATGGCTTCCACCATTCAGCACGTTGAACCACGGCGCAGGGATCAGGTTGGCTTCGGTGTTTCCCAGGCTGGCATAGAACGGCAGGCCGCGATCCACAGCAGAGGCGCGTGCCACAGCGAGAGAAACGCCCAGAATCGCGTTCGCTCCCAGACGTGCTTTGTTCGGCGTCCCGTCCAGATCGCAGAGTTTCTTGTCCAACGCTTTTTGGTCGTTGGCATTGAATCCATGCACTGCCTTTTGAATCTCACCGTTCACATGATTCCGCGCATTGAGAACACCCTTTCCTCCGTAGCGAGTTTTGTCACCGTCGCGCAGTTCGACAGCTTCACGCTTGCCGGTGGAAGCACCGGAAGGAACTTTAGCCGTTGCCTTTACACCATTTGCCAGCGTGACTGTCACGGAAAGGGTTGGATTCCCGCGGGAATCGAGGATTTCAAGGGCTTCGAGATTTGCAATTTCAGACATTGTGGCTACTCTTTCCCGGCTATAAGCCGTCCGCAGGGATAACTGCAATGAGTTGTTAGAACGGCCGATGAAGCCGGCCTCGGCTGTATTTGCAACCGACGCTTTGCCGTCCGCAAGATCTGCAATCGTACAGGAGAAAAGTTCAGATCAATGCACAATCATGACCGGACAATGCGCATATCGCAAAACTCGCTCCGAGTTCGATCCCAGCATCCAGCGATGAAGGATTGTGTGGCTTCGCTTGCCCATCACAATGAGGCTGGCTTGGATGGTGTCAGCCTTGTGGATGATCTGCTCCGCCGGATGACCGAGAACAATATCCGTTTCGAGTTCAATCTCTTTTTGCTTGGCGCGTTCGCGCAACGGGACGAAACACTTCTCATAGCGCTCTTGCCCGTCTTCAAGCACTGCATGGAACTCCGCGCTCTCAGCCGGTTCCGGCGGCCGGATCACAGCCAAAACGAATAGCTTGGCTTTCATATCTCCTGCCATCGACAGGGCAACATCCAAAGCGTGTTCCGCATGTGGAGACGCGTCGAATGCAACAAGTATCCTTTGAATTCCAACAAACGCCGGGCTTCCCATGCGCTTCACCTATCCTTCTTCTGCGGGTACTGGCCGCTGAATTGACTGCTCTGTTTTCACGTTTTTCACTGTTTGGGGAAGAAGATGCCGGGGAAGAAAGAACGAGTTTGCAATGATGGTCGGAATCACGGCGCTGGCGATGACTGTGCCCACGATATAGGAGTACTGCGCCTGCGTGATGATCTGATGATTGAGGCCAAAGAGTGCGGATATGGTGCCGAAGGTGAGGCCGGTTGACATCATCAGCGTGTAGTAGGCTCCGGCCTTGCCGTCATACTTGTGCATCCGGACTGCCGGATACACAGAAACTGCCTTGGTCAGCGTCTTCGCTCCAAATAGAACGAGCAGTGTTACAGGAGCGGCCATCAGTGCCGGCACAGAGACAAACGACCCGGCCCGGATGAAGTAAAACGGTGTCAGCAGTCCGAACGTAAGTGTACGGAGGCGGCGTATGAGTGAATGGTCTTTTCCGACCGTGCCCGCCAGCACCATGCCGATCATGTAAGCCGGAAGAACTGCTTCACTGCCTGCCCAGACGGCCAGTCCGCCCATTGCAAAGAGGAGAAAAAGGATGTACTTGGCTTCCAGTTCAGACACGCGCCCGCCATATTTCTTGAAGAACCTGGGCGTAAGGAAGGGCAGAACCGCAAAGACAACAACGGAAACCACCACAAAGATCAGCGTCTTGACTGTGAATGGAGAAAAGATGAGCCCCAGCGCAATCACGGTTCCGAGGTCATTGATGAAACAGGCGGCAAGAATCGCTTTGCCGTACTCGGTGACGTTGAAACCAAGTTCCAGCATTACCGCATAAACCACGGCAACCGATGTCGTGGAAAGGGCGACACCGCAGAGCCAACTAGGCATGATGGCCCAATGCAGTACGTAATGCGCAATTGCCGTGCAACCGAGAAAGGGGCCGAAGAATCCCGCCAGACCGATGATCGACGCTTCTCGCCACTTCGTTTTGAAGATCACGGGATCGAGTTCCGCACCGGCAAGAAACGTCAGCACGATGGCGCCTGTGCCTGCAAGAAATGTGATCCATTGCGTATTACCCGCCAGCCCGCCTTGCGCAAGAAAGACACCGATGACCAGCTGGGCCACCGTTCCCACCACAATTTCGGAAAGCGCCGTCGAGATCTTGAACCAGATCGCCAACAGCGTCGCGGCCAACGCAAGCCCAACCCAGAGCGCACAAAGAGCCCAAGTGTTCGCCATATGCACGAACTCCTCAATTGTCAGATCAGGGATCAGGCCGGGACATGACTCCGCAACAGGATTCCCTGTCAGGAGTCATCATCTGTCCGGCCTATTGGATGGACAGCGGTTAAGGGTGAACTCCCTCACCACCTACACCGACACAATAGAAGACTGCCATGGAAATGTCAAGCCGGACTGCGAGGGCGACCAGCGCGTTGGTCACACCGGCCCGTTGCCAAGTGGAAATTCTTCTGAATGCCCACATCGGAGCACAACCTACTGAGACGGAAAACGATATTCCTCTGTGCTGGGCGGCAAGATGCCCCTACGGTACTTCAGGCATCCAAGCATAAGTCGTTGATAATATAGGTAACCGATTGCATCGTTGGAATCCATTTGACGTAGGGCGCTGGATTTGCGAGCTTCCTGTCGAACACGACGAAAATCAATCTGTAACGTGTAGATAATATATCATAACTGTACTATACTGGCATGTACCCTCATTTGCGCGAGGTGGAAATGCCACAAGTTCGGCCAATTCAGCAGTCCCTGTTCCCGGAACTGTCCGGCACGTTCCAGGAACCCGAATCCTTCACTACACTGAATCAGGAGGCACGACATGACTCCCAACGACGCATCGAGCACCATCCCCGCCAACCCCGATTCCATTTTGGAGTTGATGCAGCTCCCGGCCTTCCAGAACCTGCTCGCCAAGGTGGAGACGAACTTCTACCGGAACCGCCCCAAAGAAGCGGCAGAACTGGAATTGGAGGGGACGATCCGCTTTACGCTCCAGGAGCGAGCAGCCCAAGCGTGGGAGATTCTCAAGGAAGCCCGCTCTACGGGCCTTCCGATGGACCAGGCCCAGGAGTTGATCTCCGAACTGGTCTACCCACCGCTGGAGTCGGACGACAACTGATACTCGAAGGCGACGCCAAAGCCACCCAGTTGGACTTTGGTATCGCCTCCGACGACTCCACCGAAGCCGCAACATCCAAACCGATTCTTCCGCCCGATCCTCTCCGCAACAGCCGCAATTTCCGCCTTAACGACGATGTGGCCTCGCATATCGCCGAGGGCGGCTCAAAGACGCGTATTCAGCACAACCTCGACATCCTTGAACTGCTCAAGTCCATCCAGGCCGAGCAGCGCGTTGCGACCACCGATGAGCAGAATCGAATCGCGCAGTACATCGACTTCGGCGGATTGCGCGAGTTGTGGGATCAGGGCTATCGCTACTACGAGGAGCGCAACCGCCTTGCCGAGATCCTCACCGAGGATGAAATCGATGCGGTCAAGGAAACGTCCCTCAACACGCACTACACAGCCATTGAGGTCGTGGACCAGATGTGGGCGGCGGCAAACCGCCTTGGCTTCACCGGCGGGCGCATCCTCGAACCGGGCATGGGAGTTGGCAACTTCTTTGCCCGAATTCCCGACCAGCTACTCCATGAGTCCGAACTCTTCGGGGTCGAAAAGAATCCCCTCAGCGGGGCGCTTGCCTCCATGCTCTATCCAGACGCCAAAATTCTCGTTCAGCCGTTTGAAGACACCCGTCTGCCAAACAACTCCTTCGACATGGTGATCGGCAATCCTCCATTCGCTGACATCAAGATTGCCGATCCTGAATACTCAGACCCAAAGCTCTCCCTACACAACTACTTTCTCGTCAAGTCACTCGACAAGCTCAAGCCGGGCGGGATTGCCGTCTGCATCAGCTCCCACTACACGCTCGATTCTCTCGACGTGCGCGCGCGACGCGCGATGGCCGCCAGGGCCGATCTTGTCGCGGCAATTCGGCTGCCCGACGACACCTTTCAGAAAAACGCCAACACGGCCGTCACCACCGACATACTGTTTTTCCGCAAGCGGCTTCCCAACGAACCCCAGCCGGAACATCCGGTCTGGATCGACAGCGTATCGCA